>JARHYY010000113.1 GCA_029258405.1 Helicobacteraceae bacterium
CTTCTCTCTCTTGTATCAAAGCGGGAATATTTTCTGATACTAATTTTGAAATTTCTTCATAACGCATCTGTTCTACACTTGCTTTATTAGTATCAAGCCAATACATTGAAACAGCAATAGCAATACCTGTTAATGTCCCAACAAATACGCTAGTAAATATTCCCGTAAAAGCACCAAAACCTAAAGAAACCAGAAATGATTCTATTGCTTGTTCCATAAAAACACCTACACCCACAATAACACCACTTACAATTAGTTTTTTTGCTTCATGCCAAGCTTCTTCTTTAGATAAATTATCAGGTGGAAATAAAATTAGTTTAATTGCTCTAAAAAAAGAAAAAATACCCTCTCTAATCACCCTTATAAGTCTTTTTGAAGTGGTCATAAAGATATTTATCATCGTAGTTGCTAGATTAGATATAATTCCAGATAAAAATCCAGAAGCAAAAGATGACATAATATCCTTGTATTTAGTTGCAATGTATTCTTTAAGTCTTTGTATGATATTTTTAATTCTTGTGATTAAAGAATCAAAAAAACTAGATCCAATAGAAAACCCTTTATGATAAATATCTCTAACTTCATCAAAAAGAGCAGTAAAAAATTCAACGACTATAAGTCCAAGTGCTTGTTGCACTCCCATTTTAGCACCCTCTGTTGCTGATGCAGTAGCTGTTTGTTTGATAAACTTATTGCTTCTGTAATATTCTCTATTTATAACTTGATTTATAGAATCTCTTGCTTGTTTATCGATTTCTAATGCCTTTTTATCATTAATTTCTTGTTGCTTTTTGAGTTTTTCTAACTTATTTATTTCGTTTGGAGTTAAATGCCCTCTTTTTTCTTCAAGTCTTTTCATTTCAGCAAGTTGCTCATCTCTTCTTTTTAAAAAGTCAATCATTGGTTCAGCTTTTTTTGAGCGATTAATACTTTTATCTGTAAACGCGAGATTAGTTTCTGTGTTTGCTAATTTTTTTCCATCAACTTCGGCTAAAATCCTACCGGGATCATCATGAATTTCTTTTGCAGAAACAATATGATCAAGATCTACATCTTTTCTCCTAAGAATCTTTTTGCCGGTTAAATAATCATAGGCTTTGCCTTCTTCTATTTTTTCCCCTAAGTTTTCATTTATTTTTTTATATTCTTCATCTGCATGGTATTCACGGCTTTTATCCTTATCGTATTTTTCTCGATTCTCAAATCTCTGCCTTTCCTCATCTGTCGCATATACTCCTTCCCTTACATTATGGATAGTATTTACATTGCCCCCTACTTTATCATAAGCGGCAATTATTTTTCCAAGTCCAAATGGCACAACAATAGATTGTATAACACTTTGTTTGCATTCTTGCAACATTTGCTCTAGACGAGCATCTGTTGAGTTTGCATAATATTGTTTTACAAAATCCTTTGTTTCATTTTCATTCATAGTTAAAGTCATACTTAACCCTTTTAAGTTAAAAATAAATAGTAAGATTCTTAAAGATTGAACATTATGAACCCCATTTTTCTTGAATCTCATCCATGAAGCTCTTACATTTTTGTTGATGATTTAGGAGATCTCTTGTTAATGAATCATCATCATTCATAATAGGTGCATTGATAATATTTACAATAGTTTCTGCATTTTGCATCATTGTCTTAAGCTTAAATCGACTTTGTTCATCCCACTTACTTATCTCATGGCCATATGTTTGCATAGCATTTTCAACAAAATCTAATAATGGGATAAATGCATTATTTAAGTCTCTTAGTGTATTCACTTTTTCTTTAGCTTTGTTTTTAATCTCTTTCCAAATTAAGCCCTCTGCTTCCATTGATTCACACAATGCCTCTACACTGTCATAATATGCTTGAGCATTATATTTTTTCTTCTCCGCACTTGCAGCAAACACAAAAGCAGCTACTGCTATAACAGGGGCAGCTACAATACTACTTAAAACAAAAGTACCTCCAGCCATACCAAGCCCACCAGCAGCCAAACTACCACCACCAAACCAAGCTAAAGTAGCATTAGTTGCGGCAACACCACTTAATGAGCTAATGGCTGTGCCAGTAGATGCACTAGCAAGAAGCCCAGCCCCACCAAAAGCACCAAAACCAGCCATAGCCCCAGCCGCTGCACCACCAACAAATCCGCCTAAAGTGTTTTGGATGGTAACTATTGACTCTCTTACTGAATCTATATTTTTTAATGTTTCCACACTTAAAATGTCTTTAAAGCTTATATTATCTTTCACATCAAGTCTATCTATGATGTCTTCATATCGTTTTAAACTCTCTTGCATAATCATTGTTTGTAGCTCACCTAAGGTTTCAAAACTATTTTGTGCATCACTTCTATACTTATTTACCTTATTTGCTGTGCTATTATAAAGCCTTTGTGCTTTGTTGTGATATTCCTCTGTTTCTTGCGTATCACTATATGCATCATAGCCCTTTTTTGCTCCAAATGCAGCTGTTGCTAAAGCAGCACCGCCTAATAATACAGGTATTAATGGTAATGGCATATTGCCTCCTTAAAATAATTTATAAAATTTAAGCACATACTCTTACATTCAGCATGCAGTTTCTAAAATCTTAATGCCTTATCTACACCCTCTTTTTCTTGCAATATTTTACAAGATTCTATATTTAACGCATAGAATTGCTCTTTGCTATATTGCCTAAAATACATCTTTTCATACATTACAGATACTCTGCAAATCTCTGGACGATTTTCATAAATCTTGCATGTATTGCTTTGCATGTCTAAATGCTTGCAGATACCATTACCTAAATCAAATGATTCTAATTCTTTGATGCCTTTAATGTTTTTGCAACATGCACCGCAACTAGTGCAAGGAAAATCATTCATTATATACCCTTATAACTTTATAAGGTTTTTACCTTGATTTGTTAAAATAAGCATTGCCTTTGTCCAATCCGCATAAATCATTGCTAATTCATTACTTAAGCCAAATGCCTTTATCATAGCTGATAGCACCTCTTTTTCACCTTCATGTAAAGCCTCAAGCTGTGTGATATTATCTGCCATAGCAAGAGCCATAGTCTCTAATAGCACAATTTTTTGATGCTCTTTGTCTTTGAATTTTGCAAGAGTATTTTGTAAATTAAACTTATCTTTATCAAAAGCGATATCTTCTATTTGCATTTCTAAGCAATAAGCAGATATAACAGATTTTTGCTGCTCTGAAAAATTATCATTACTCCATGCAAAATGATGAGCAATCTCTAAAAATGCTACTTTTTCCTCTTGGTTTAATAGACCTAGAAACATACCGTCCCCTTAATCATAAAATAATGCAAATAATCAAATATATATTGCATTTATATATTGCCATTCTACAAAAAAAAAAAAACAAATCAAGGGTAAATAGAATCTCTTTGAAACTAGCAATAGTTTTCAAAATATATTAAACAAGGCTCAATGAATCAAGATTTTTAATAAAAGAGAGCAATAATCTATGAGATATATAACATAAAAGATTGTGTTTAAATTATTTTTTAAAGTTTATTGTATTATAATTATATTATTATCTCATATAAGGAATGTTATGTTTAAGAAAACTTTGTTGATATTATTAGCATCTTCAAGTATGCTCTTGGCAGCCATTAATATTAATACCGCCTCTAAAGAAGAGCTTACAAAAATAAAAGGTATTGGTGATAAGAAAGCAGAAGCTATCATTGAGTATCGCAATGCAAATGGACCTTTTAAATCTATTGATGATATTAAAAATGTGAAAGGTATCGGAGATAAAAATTTAGAACTCATTCGCAATGAAATCATTATAGAAGATACCCCTCAAAAACCTTAGGGGTATAAATACTGAACAATCTGCATTCACTTTCTGCGTACGCAGAAGCTTTTGCAGAAAAGATAATATAAAATTTAACTTCCTAATACCCCACCGTCAGTTTTTTTGATTTGCACAATAGTGCTTCTTGGTGTAGAGTTGCCACCATTTGGATAGTGGCTACCTGTGAGTTTTTCTCCTGGATGTTGGATTCCTACAAGCATAGTTTTGCAATCTTCTGATAAAATGAGTCCTGTAATCTCACAACCAATTGGACCTGTAAGAAACCTTCTTACCTCACCTGTTAAAGGATTTGCACATAACATTTGATTATTGCCCATGCCTTCAAAATCATCCTTATTAGAGTACTTGCCATCAGTTTGTATCCAAAGTCTTCCAAATTTATCAAACAACAATCCATCTGGGCTGTTAAACATATTATCAACGGTGATATTCTTTGTGCCTTTACGCAAGTCATGAGGATATTTAAGTGGGTTACCTGCGAGCAAGAAAATATCCCATTCAAATTCAGTAGTGGTATGGTCATTGTTTTTTGCTTTCCAGCGTAATATTTGTCCATATACATTTTTTGCCCTTGGGTTTGCCCCATCAATTTGTTCTTCTGTGCGTTTTGAATTGTTTGTAAGTGTCATATAAACCATTTCTTGTTTGGGGTCTATAGCTATCCATTCGGGCCTATCAAGAGGGGTTGCACCTACTTTGCTTGCTGCAAGCCGTGCATCAATAAGCACATCTGCTTGGCTTTTAAATCCAGCAGCTGTATTTAAGCCATTTTTATTATGGGTCAGCTCAATCCATATTCCATTCCCTTGAAGTGCATCTTTTTTAGTGGTTAATTTTGCTACATACAGTGTTCCTTCAGAAAGTAAATTTTTATTTTTCTGTGGATTTTTTGCATCAAATTTATCTTTAGATATAAATTTATATAAAAATTCATTTGCCTCATCATCGCCCATATACACAACAACATAGCCATCTTGAGAAATAGTTATTTCAGCATTTTCATGCTTGAATCGTCCAAGTGCTGTTCGTTTAATGGGCGTAGATTGAGGGTCATAAGGATCTATTTCAACCACCCAACCAAAACGATTTGGCTCATGAGGGTTTTTTGAAACAGAGAATCGCTCATCTAATTTCCAATTATATTCATCTTTAATGCCAACACCATATCTTTTTTCACTAGTATTTGTTGAATAGTTTTTATCATCTGTACCAAAAAAAGTATCAAAATTTTCCTCACAGGTTAAATATGTTCCCCATGGAGTTTGCCCGCTTGCACAGTTATTAAAAGTCCCTAAAACTTTTGTCCCCTGTGCATCAGCTTGAGTTTTCATGCGTTCATCACCAGAGGCAGGTCCATCAATGAGCATAGGTGTTTGAGCCGTAATGCGTCTATTGTACTTTGAGTCAATGACTACCTTATAGAATCCATCATTGCCTCTTTCTACTTCAAAAATACTTACTCCCAAAGAATTCTGTTCATATTTTACATCATCAAGACTCATATTTTTACCTTGATGTACAAACATTAGCTCTGGATTTATATATTCATTATTTACAGCAATAATAGCCCTATTTCCTTGTAGTGCAAACATTTTCATGCCATCAGTATTATCTCCAAACACTTTTAAAGCATTGTTGATTGCCTGTTGATTAATAGTCTTGCTTTCATCAAAGGGAGTGGCATCAGAAAATAAAGGATCCCCCCAGCTAATAAGTGGTTTTACTTCATAGCCTTCAGGAACAATTACTGTATCATCAATGCTTGCCTTGATAGCTTTAAAGCCAAGTAATTCATCTTTATTTGCAAAAAGTGCAGAGGGTGCAAAAAAGCTTCCATAAAAAAGTGTTGCTCCAACACCGCCACTTAATTTCATAAAATTTCGTCTTTCCATTGTAATAGCCTTTTTGATTAATAGTAGATTTATAAATTAAATCTTAATCAAATTATACTTAATTTTATACAGGAAGTCAATATATTTTTAATTCTAAATTATTTCATATTTAAATAAGAATAATTACTGTGCTCATGAAAAATAGTAATTATATTAGTGCCTATTTAGAATCACCAAGGTGAAAGGCTTGCTAGTAGGCTTAAATTTATCAATATTAATATTGTTTTTAGTTTTAATGTTTTTAGAATAAGTCGATGTAGTAAAATATACTTGCACAAAGGAGTTATGGTGAAGTTTAAGATATTTTCTCGTCTTTTGAGTGCGGGGTGGGGAGCTTTGTTTAGTGGCTTCTTAGCTCCTGCCTTGTTCGCCCAAGCACAGCATTCCTATCAGCAACAGCAGTATTATCCCCCTAGTGGTTATACCCAGCCTAATGCAGTACAACCGATACACCCGCAATATCAACAGCAGACACCACAGCAGTATTATACACCGCAATCCCCTTATCCCGCAGTGCAACAAAACCAGCAGGTGCAACCATCACCACAATATATACAACCCAATAACGCATCTCAACAAAGTCTGCCTGCACAACAGATTCGCACGGCATTTAAAGAGCGTTTTTTTATTGGTGTGGATGGAGCTTTTTTGGGAGGGAGGGTTTTGAGCAATAATGAAAAAGATATTTCTGATGATACCCAAGAATTTGCGTTGAAAATAGGGCGAATTATGAAATCAGGCAGGTTCTATTTTGAATGGGCGAGAAATCAGTATTTATATGATGTTATTACTTCAACACTTGATGCAAAAATCAATCATTTCTCATTGGGAGTTGATTTTCTTCCGCAATTTGGTCGCCTTCCTTTGTATGGTGTGTTGGGTGTGAATGCTGGATTGGGTGTATCGAATTTTTTTGATTATCATACTTATTTTTTAAACACTTATAATATTACTGTGAGCGGTCGTGCAATCGGTTTGAATCTTGGTGCCAAGATAGGTTTGATGCTTTCCATATTTGAACATGTGCAACTTGAATTAGGTGCTAAAGGGAATTATGCAAACCATAAGGTAGATATTAAGGATACAGATCAGACATATCAGTTGAAGGTAAAACAAAGTGGTGCTTATGTGGGTTTGAATATTGCTTTTTAGGAGAATTAAATACATAGATGTTATTGTATTATTGTGCTGGCTGTCAAGTATTGTAAATAATATTCCCGCGGTGAGATTAAATGCCTGTTGCTATAACATTAGAATATTGGCTAATTTTAGCTAATGCCTTTATGATGTTATTTCCCCGATGCCTATGAATTGTGAATAATTTTTAATGATATGAGGCATTGTTAGTAGTAACATTTATTGTAGATATTTATAGATAATGTTTCAAGTTTCAATTTGCTTTGTTATCCTCCTGTTTTATAAAATGCTCTTGTAGATATGGAATCTTCTTGACAGCCCCAGCGGTTTTTTTCTGGCTTGTTGTGCAAAGCTTGCTTAATTCCGTGTAAAATATGTGCTCTGTTGCCCTCAAGTAAAGCTTGCTTGATATTAACAGCATCTTCAAAATAAAGGCAAGGAACTATGTATCCTTCTGCATTTAATCGAATTCTATTGCAGTTTTTGCAAAAATCATCATTATGTGGTGCAATAATACCAAAAACACCACCTTGCCCTAAGGCATAGAGTGTAGCAGGTCCATGAGTTTCATCAATTTTTTTGAATGTAAATTCTTTTTGTAGTTTGTGTAATATTTCTATTTGCCTTAAACCTTGTATATGGCTATAGGCATGCTGATTTTCCATAAATTCAATATAGCGTAAAGTAACCCCTTTATTTATTGCAAAATGCAATAAATCAATAATTTCATCATCATTGATTCCTTTAAGAGGAACCATGTTAAGCTTTATTTTTAATCCAACATTAATCGCTGCATCTATTCCTTTGAGTATCTGGGGCAAGGCATTTCTTTTGCTCATAAGAGCAATGCGTTCATTTTTCAGAGAATCTAAAGAGATATTAACCCCCTTGAGTCCTGATTCTTTAAGAGGTTGTGCAAAATGGGCTAAAAAATAGGCATTTGTGGTTAAAGCAACATTAATAGAAGGTTGATACTGATAAATTTTTGCTATAAAATCAGGCAAATCTTTGCGTAAAAGTGGCTCTCCTCCTGTGATGCGGATCTTTTTTACTCCATTATCAATAGCAACTTTGATAAAGTGCAAAACATTATTCAATGGAATGTCTGTAACTTTATCAAAAAAATCATCTGGTGTATTTGGCATGCAGTATTGACAACGAAAATTGCATTTTTCTGTTACAGAAACTCGGATATAATCGACTTTTCTTCCAAAGCTATCATAAAGCATATAACTCCTTGTGAATGCTTAAGTGAATATCCTTCTAGTATATTCAGTGTTATATATTTTTTAGCTTAAATTTCTACAGTTAATAAGGTATTCATCTTTGAGATTGAGAGTTGTTTATGGTTTAGTGCGGGAGGCTAGAGAGAACATCAAGGGTTAGTGCTAAAGGTTCAATATTGCTCAAGAAAAAGTACGCTACAATATTATTAAAATATATTTAAGTGAATAATGTATGAATTAAAAGGAGACTTTCTTGAGAACGCATTTGTGTGCTGATGTAAGCATAGAGGATATAGGAAAAGAGATTACACTTTGTGGTTGGTGCAATAGTTATAGGGACCATGGCGGAGTTATTTTTATTGATTTACGCGATAAAAGTGGTTTGATACAATTAGTCTCTGACCCTAAAGAAAACGACTCGATTCAAATAGCAAAAGAAGTAAGAGATGAATTTGTTCTCATAGCAAAAGGATTAGTAAGAGCAAGAGCAAAAGGATTAGAAAACCCAAAAATTAAAACAGGACATATTGAAGTTTTATTACAAGCCCTCCACATTGAAAACCATGCTCTTACTTTGCCTATCCGCGATGAAAATGTGAATGAAGAATTGCGCCTAAAATATCGTTTTTTAGATCTGCGACACCAAAAGTCATTTAATATTTTTCACACAAGGAGTAAAGTTACCATTGCTGCACGAAACATTCTTGATAAAATGGGTTTTTTGGAAGTAGAAACACCTATTTTAACAAAGGCTACGCCAGAAGGAGCTAGAGATTATCTTGTGCCGAGTCGATTACACGAGGGAGAATTTTATGCTCTCCCCCAATCTCCACAGCTTTTTAAGCAGCTTTTAATGATTGCTGGCTTTGAAAAATATTTTCAAATTGCTAAATGCTTCAGAGATGAAGATTCTCGTTCTGATAGACAACCTGAATTTACTCAAATTGATGTTGAGATGAGTTTTTGCACACAAGAAGATATTATAAATGTATGTGAAAAACTGCTCCATGGCATTTTCAAAGCTTGCAACAGAGAAATTCCTCAATCTTTTCCCCGTATTACCTATCAAGAAGCAATGGAAAAATATGGCTCTGACAAGCCAGATATACGCTTTGAAATGCCTTTGCAAGAGGTTAAAGAATGCTTTTTAGACTCAAATAATGAAATATTCTCTTCCATAGCCCTTCAGAGCAAAAATCGCATTAAAGCCCTCAAGGTAAGTGGCGGCGATAATTTTTATACGCGTAAAACATTAGCAGAGCTTGAAACTTTCGTTCGCAAGTTTGGTGCACAAGGACTTGCTTATTTGCAATTTAAAGATAACGAGATTAAAGGACCTATTCTCAAGTTTATTACTCCTAGCTCTTTAGAAAAACTGAAAGAAATTTTACAACCAAAAGTTGGTGATTTAGTTTTTTTTGGTGCAGGGGCAAAAAATGTTGTATGGGATTATATGGGGCGCTTGCGCCTCAAAATCGCCCAAGATATGCAACTTTTTAACCCAAAAGATATGCGATTTCTATGGGTGCTTGATTTCCCCATGTTTGAATACGCTGATGATGGCTCTGTAAGTGCATCGCATCATCCTTTTACCATGCCCAAAAACCTTGACGCAAGCGATATAGAGGAGATAAGCTCAATATCTTATGATATTGTTCTTAATGGCATAGAGCTTGGTGGTGGAAGTATACGCATTCATCAAGAGCATATACAATCAAAAGTATTTGAAATTCTAGGCATAAGCAAAGAGGAGGCTGAAAATAAATTTGGATTTTTACTTGATGCATTGCGCTATGGCGCCCCACCGCATGGAGGTTTTGCTATTGGGCTTGATCGTCTTATTATGATCATGACGAATACACAGAGTATTCGAGATGTCATTGCATTTCCCAAAATGCAAAAAGCTATTTGCCCTCTCACAGGGGCACCAAGTGCTGTTTCTCAAGAGCAGTTGCAAGAACTTCATATTCACATTAAACATTAAAGGAGTTAAAATGAAAAAAAAGTTATTTCTTATCATCGGAGCACCAGGGAGCGGAAAAACAACAGATGCTCAGCTTATCGCCCAACGCAATGAAGGTATTATTGCTCATTATTCCACAGGGGATTTACTAAGAGCAGAAATTCAAAGCGGAAGTGAGAGGGGGAAAATCATTGAAGGTTATACCTCAAAAGGTAATCTTGTCCCTTTAGAAATTGTTGTAGAAACCATTGTTAAGGCCATTAAACAAGAAAGTAAAAATATTATCGTTCTTGATGGATATCCTAGAAGTGTTGAGCAGATGGAGGCTCTTGATGACATTCTTAAAGACGAAGATGATATACAGCTTATGTCTGTTATTGAAGTTGAAGTAAGCGAAAAAGTTGCTAAAGAGCGAGTGCTTGGCAGAGCAAGAGGAGATGACGATAATGAAGAAGTTTTCAAAAATCGCATGAAAGTTTTTATGACGCCCTTGTGTGAAATTCAAGAATTTTATGAAGGGCAAAAAGTGCTTCATAAAATTAATGGCGAGCGGACTATAGAAGAAATTGTAAATGAAATTGATCAATTTATTAAAACAAAAATCTAAGGAGAAATAATGGATATTCAAAAAATCTCAACAGGAACATTTCCTGATTCAATAAATGCCATCATTGAGATACCTTTTGGCTCTAATGTAAAATATGAAATAGACAAGGATAGCGGGGCTGTTATTGTTGATAGGATTCTTTACAGTGCCATGTTTTATCCTGCTAACTATGGTTTTATACCACATACACTTGCTGGAGATGGAGACCCTATTGACATTTTAGTCATAGGAGAAACACCCTTGCAAGCAGGGAGTGTTATTAAATGTCGTGTTATAGGTGTTTTATTGATGGAGGATGAAAGTGGTAATGATGAAAAAATTTTAGCATTACCCGTTAATAAAATAAACCCACAGTTTAATTCCATTAAGAGCTATGAAGATTTACCAAAAATAACATTAGATAGAATTAAAAATTTTTTTGAAACTTACAAAATGCTCGAGCCAGATAAGTGGGTAAGGGTCAAAGAGTTTAAGGGTATTGACAAAGCTCAAGAGCTTATAGAAGAATCTATAAAAGCCTATAAAAAATAAATAAAATTATTTTATTTTTTGCAGAACAGCTCATCAATTATATTGCAAGTAAAACATAACTCGGAGATGACAATATAGTCAAATTATCTACCTATAAGTACAATTTATATACGAAAGGTTTAGCATATATATTGCTAAACCTAGCCAAATCCAGTGCCGACCTGTTCACTTATAAGTGCCTAAAAGTATAAAATGGTGAGATTTAGTAATATAACTAAAACTAAACTATAAATCCAAAGATTCAAATGAGAGGGTAAGCCTTAAAGGATGACTTAACTCTACTATGCAAAGTTATGTTATAAATTTGTTGTAAAGTGAGCTACAGAGCAAATGCTTAGAAATATAAGTAAATGCAAATCTAAGGGGTTGAGTAGATAGTTTAGAGTGTTACAATACTTATAATAGTATAATAAATGGATAAAGTAAGAATATTAATATGAAATACCCTAACTTATAGATATTATCAAGCCCATAGGTCATCTACCGCCTAATGGTAAAGCTAAGATTTATGAAACAAAAAAATGGGATAAAAAATAAGGAGTAACATAAGCTAATAGCACAGACTATTTGTAGAATCTTTATATTAATAAATGCAAGCATAAGTGTTAAGCTTTTATATAAGAGTAAAGTTAAATCTTAAGTTATTCTAGTAGTAATCAAGCTAATTTAAAAGAGCAATAAAAGGTTTTTGCAAAGAGAATATATCTATGAAAGGAGAATGGCGACCTTTATAGATAAAGAATTGCAAGATAAAAAACACTTCTTAAAAATTCTCTATCTATCTCAAGAGAAAACATGAATATTAAACAATAAAGCTATATCACCAAAAATCGCTTTTGCATACTTTAGGGTGGAAAACTTGGAGACAGCAAAAAGGGTGAGGTATCACTAATAGATAGCACATATAAGTGTGCGAGTCATACTATGTGATAATCATAATATAATTCTTATTAGTGAAGCTTTAAGAAAACCCCCTTAAATTGTTGTTCTCTCATTTGGATTTTTAGATTTATAATTAGGCTTAGCAATAGCTGTTAGGCTAAACTCTATTATTTCGCACATATTGTATATAGGCAAATAACAATTCAGGGATTTCTCAAATACCGCTAGGGTTTTTTAAAAAATGTAAAATATGTGTTATTTAATTTTTGTTTTTATCAATGAGTTTTCCATCTCCAATCCATGGCATCATTGCTCGTAATCGTTGTCCAACTTGTTCTATAGGATGATGGGCAAGATTTTTTCGCTCAGCATTCATTCGTGCATAGCCAGCTTTTCGCTCAAGAATGAAATCTTTTGCAAAGCTCCCTTCTTGAATATTTTTAAGGATTTGCTTCATGGCTTTTTTGGATTCATTATTAATGACTTTATGCCCACTTATCATATCTCCATATTCTGCGGTATTGGATATGGAGTATCGCATATCTGCTAGCCCTCCTTGGTATATTAGATCTACGATGAGTTTTAATTCATGTAAGCATTCAAAATATGCCATTTCTTCTGGATAGCCTGCTTCTATAAGGGTTTCAAAACCTGCTTTAATAAGGCTTGTAATGCCTCCACAAAGCACAGCCTGTTCGCCAAATAAATCAGTTTCTGTTTCGTCTTTAAAAGTTGTTTCTATAATGCCGCTTCTTCCCCCGCCAATAGCTGCTGCATAGCTTAGGGCAATGGCTTTTGCATCTGCACTGCTTGTATCTTGTTCAATAGCAATTAAATCAGGGATGCCCCCACCGCGTAAAAACTCACTCCTTACTGTATGTCCGGGTGCTTTTGGTGCAATCATAATAACCCCGACATCTTTGGGGGCTTTGATTTGTCCAAAATGGATATTAAAGCCATGCCCAAAGGCAATAATTTTATCTGCTTGTAAATAGGGTTTGATATTTTTTTCAAAAACATCTGCTTGGAGTTCATCGGGAATGAGTATCATAATAACATCAGCTATTTTTGTGGCTTCGCTTACTTCAAGCACTTTAAAGCCTTTGTTTTCTGCCTTTGCCCAGCTTTTGCCATCTTTAGAAAGTCCAACAATAACTTCTACTCCGCTATCTCTAAGGTTTTCTGCATGGGCATGCCCTTGAGAACCAAAGCCAATAATGGCTACTTTCTTTTTTCGGATAAGTCCTAAGTCGCAATCTTTATCATAATATACTTTTAGTGCCATATATTTAACGCTCCATAAAAAATTATGCTAAAATTATGATATAACATTTAGCTTTGTTAGATTATAATATTTAGAAGCTTAAAACTCAAAAGCCCTATAAAAGTTTTTATGTTTGCAAGAAATTTTAAGGACAAACTATGCTTGATAAAACTTATGGTGATTTACCTACAGATATAATTGATTTACATAAAGGTTCAGCTTTTGCTTCAAAGATTATTGTAGAGCTTTTAGAGCTTTTAGCACCAAATGTTGCTGCAAATTTTTTGATGCTTAAGGAGCTATTTGCCAAGGATAAGACAGCCCTTAATACAAAGGATATGTCTTATCTTAAGGAGCAAATACCAGAGTTGGTTCATTCATTTTCGCTCTATAATATGTTTCTTAATGTTGTTGAAGAGCGTTTTTTTGCTATGAATCGAGATTCTTCAGAGCTATTGTTTAATACTATTAAAGAGTTAGAGAGCAATGGTTTTGATCGCAATGATATTTTAGATGTTTTGAAGGATATTGAATTTTATCCTGTATTTACAGCACACCCTACTGAATCAAGGCGAAGAACATTTTTGGAATCGCATCATGATTTTTCAAGCTTGCTTGATAAGATTCTTAAGAATCCTCATTCTAAAGAGGGGCAACAATCTTATGAGCGTTTGATGTATAGGCTTGTTTTATTATGGAGAACTCATTTAGTGAGGGATAAAAAAGTAGAAGTGCTTTTTGAGCTTGATAATTTGTTATATATTGTAGAAAGCTCTTTGCTCTTAAGTGCGCTAAAGAGTTGCAGGCAAATATCATCTGCTTTGAAAGTGCCTTTAAAGCATTCTCCTATTCGCTTAGGGAGCTGGATTGGGGGGGATAGAGATGGCAACCCAAATGTGAATAATGATACCATGCTCAAAGTTATGAAAGCACAGCATAAGAGTATTATAAGAATTTATATTGAACGCATTAATAGGCTTACGAGAGAATTATCATGTGCAGCTGAACTTTGCCCACCAAGTACAAGGCTTATGCAATCTTTGCATGAAGAATCCCAATATCTCCCTCCATCTTTGCAAACCTTACACCAAAATGAACCATTTAGAGCAAAGCTCCATATTATAAAACAGAAATTGCAAAACCGACTTATTTATGTAAATAACCGCAATGGAATTGATTTTGTCTATAAAAATACACAGGAATTAATTGATGATATAGATATTCTTATAGAAAGTCTTGATGCAATAAGTGCTACTTTTTTGAAAGAGTTTAGAAATCTTGTGCTTTTGGGTGGTTTTCATCTCTTAGAATTAGACTTTAGAGAGCATAGGGCGGTGCTTAACAGTGCATTGAGTGAGATTTTTTCTTTATTAGGATATGCTCAAGGCGACTTTTGTGATTTTTCGCTTGAGAAGAAAATACAAATCTTAAATCAAGCTTTAACATATCCACCTATAAATTTAAATATCTTAAAAGGAAAAATTTCTGAAAGTACAGAAGAATTTGTTGAATCATTTTTAAAAATTGCATGGGCAAAAGAAAGAATAAGTGAAAATATTTTAGAAAGCTTTATTGTTTCTATGACGCAAGATGCTGCTGATATGTTAGGGGTTCTATGGTTTGCCCAACAAAGCAATTTGTGGATAAAGGGTAAAAAAGCAACCTTATCTATTACGCCTCTTTTAGAAACTATTGATGATCTTAAAAGAGCTGGAGATATTATGCGTAAGCTTTGTGATAATGAGCATTATATTGCCTACCTTAGAGATCATCATAGAACTCAAGAAATTATGATTGGTTATTCTGATTCAAGTAAAGATGGAGGAATTTTTGCAAGTAATTATTTTTTAAATCAGGCTATTGCTGATTTGGTTGCATTAGAAGATGAATTGAATATAAAATTTAAACTTTTTCACGGGAGAGGAGGAAGCATAAGCAGAGGTGGAGGTAAGCTTGAATCAGCCCTTTTTGCTTCGCCTCAAAAAAGTGTTTCGGGTTTGCTCAAAACTACAGAGCAAGGTGAAGTTATTTCATCAAAGTATCTCAATAGTTCAAGTGCAGAGTTCAACTTTACCACTACTATTTGTGCATTGCTTAAAAAATCGGTTTGGGATAAGTTTGGAACTCAATCATCGATGAGTTTAAGCGATTACCATCAAGAGCTTATGTGCAAGGTAAGTCAAGTATCGCAACAAACATATCGCTCTTTGGTGTATGGCACAGAAGGTTTTGTAGAATATTTTAAAGAAGCGACACCTATATATTTTATACAGCAATTAAACATAGGTTCTCGCCCTAGCAAACGCAAAGAAACACAAAGGGTAGAAGATTTAAGGGCGATTCCATGGGTATTTGCATGGACACAGAATCGTGCTATTATACCTGCATGGTATGGTGTTGGGAGTGGGTTAGAAAGTGTTTTTGGCGATATGGATAATTATGTTTCAATATTGCATGAATGTTATGATAAAATACCATTTTTTAAAGTAACAGTTGATAATATAGCACAATCTCTTTTGAAGGTCGATTTACAGATAGCCTCTCTTTATAATCAATTTGTTTCTAATAGAAATATTCAAGAAAAAATTTATGCTTATATTGCAGAAGAATATGAGAAAACACTACATTGGATAAAAATTATTCGTATGGAAGATAATATTATGGAACATGATGGCATTTTACAAGAATCAATTTTAATGAGAAAACCAACTATTGATGCTCTCAATTTTTTTCAAGTAGAGCTTATCAAAGAATTTAAAAATGCACATTATGAGGAGCGAAGACAACGGCTTATTAAGCTTATAAATTCTACAGTTATAGGAATAGCTCAAGGCATGAGAAATACTGGCTAATCAAGAAAAGCACAGAGGAGTAAATTAATGGAGCAAGAAATTATAAAAAGTATCAAAAATCTACCTATGATCCCTGATTCTATTCATAAAATACAGCAGATATGTAGCGATGCTAATTCAAGCATTGCTGATGTTATTAAAATTGTTGAGAAAGATCCAATATTAACAGCGAATTTATTAAGGGCGGCTAATTCTCCTTTATATGGATTTTCTCGTGAAGTAACCAATATTGCCCAAGCTGTTTCTTTGTTTGGGATGAGTACAATTAAAGGCTTTGCCATTGTAACAGCAGTAAAAAGTCGCGTAAAAATTAACCTTTCTCCATATAGCTTAAGCGAACAGAGTTTTTTAAGAACAGCAGATTTGCAAAATGCTTTTATGGTGCGTTGGGTTTCTCGTTTAGATAAAAGCTCATTAAGCTTATTGTCCCCCGCATCTTTTTTGCTTGAAATAGGGGTTGTTATTTTGAGTTCTGTACTTTTGGAGCATGAGAAGCAGAATGAATTTATGGAGGCATTAAATGATCGTGGTAAAGAATCAGTAAGTGATATTGAACGGGAGATACTTGGAATGAGTTCTTATCAGGCAGCATCAGCTCTTTTTGAATATTGGAATTTTGATAAATCTCTTGTTGATATAATGGAATATGTTGAGAATCCTCAAGGAGCACCCCAAGATTTAATTACTTATGCATATATGCTCTCTATCTTGCACCATCTTATTTCTCTTTATAATGTTTGTACAGAGAATCAAATACAAAGTGCAAAAAAAATATTGGAATGTAGTCCTATTAATGAATACCAACATTTTGAAAAAGTATTGAAGGAGTTTTTGCTCTCGATCCAATAAGAATTATGATAATAAAATGAATAAGCTAATAACCGCATAAACATAAATCGATTCTATATTACAGGCTATCGCAGAAATAAAAATATAATAGGTTATTTAGTTGAAAATGGTAACCAAAAGTGTATTAAGAGCTTCAAAGACAATAAAGTTATTGCCCTAAAGGTAAAGCAAAAAGCCCTAAAGCCTCTGCCTCCTTTGAGTGTGTTTGTGC
>JARHYY010000116.1 GCA_029258405.1 Helicobacteraceae bacterium
TGATAATGAAATATTGATACTTGATACAAAATGGAAGATTCCAAATAATGCAGACAAAAAATGCGGTGTATCACAAAATGATTTATATCAATTATGGGCTTATGCAAGTAAGTATAAATTAGATACAGAAATAAAACATTCTTTACAACAAGAGAATAAAGACTTAGATACAGAAATAATAAAAGTATATATCATATATCCACAATGTGAGAGAATAGAATCTTTATATAAAGAATGGCAAAATAATAATAAATGGTGCTTTAAAGCAAATAGAGATATAGAATTATTTTTAAGATTTTTTCCTTTGGTGCAATAATACAAGAAACCCTAGCGTAACCATAGCTCAACTTATTCAGCAAGCTTATTTATTGATATTGCAATAAAAATGCAAGAATCTATCCAAGCAAAAATTAATTAATAATTATTATATAAATTAAAAATATTTTTTAATATAATATTTTAATATTATAAACAGCAAAAAATTAATGTCAAAAGATAAATTATATCTATAAAAAAAGTATATAAATATTTTGTGTTATTTTTATACAGGTGTCTTTGATAAACAAAGTTTATATGAAAATTTCTATTGTATTTTTAAAAATTAAGCTATAATTTTTTAAAAATATATAAGGCAAAAAATGCAAAGACAAGCACAGTTACAAAAACTTGCCCATGTTGATGTTTGGGATGTTATTATTATAGGTGGTGGAGCAAGTGGGTTAGGCGTGGCACTAGATTGTATAACAAGAGGATATACAACTTTGCTTTGTGAAGCACAAGACTTTGCTAAAGGTACAAGCTCTCGCTCAACAAAGCTTTTACACGGAGGGGTTCGCTATCTTGCACAAGGTAATTTTTCTTTAGTATATGAAGCTTTGCATGAAAGGGCAATACTTATAAAAAACGCTCCACATTTATGCAGAAAGCAAGCTTTTATTATCCCTAATGATAATATTTTAAGTGCTCTATATTATGGGTTTGGATTGAAGCTCTATGAAATAATGGCGGGTAATTTTAGTCTTGGAAAAACTCTATATTTACATGCTCAAACAGCAAAAGAAAGGCTTGAGGGCATACAACCCCAAAGGCTGAAAGCTGGGGTATGTTATTATGATGGACAATTTGATGATGCAAGGCTTGCTTTAGCCTTAGCTATGAGTGCTGAACAAGAAGGGGCTTGCATGCTTAATTATGTGAGAGCAACAGCTTTACTTAAAGATGAAGCAGGCAAGATAAAGGGGGTAAATATACAGGATATGCTTACAAACACGCAAAAAACTGTATATTCAAAATGTGTTATTAATGCAACAGGAGTTTTCACTAATGAGCTCAATGCCCTAGATGGCAATAAAAGTCTTGATGTTATAGCCTCTCAAGGCATTCACTTAGTATTTGAAAAAAAGTTTCTTCCTACAGATGCTGCACTTATGATTCCTAAAACAACTGATGGTAGGGTGCTTTTTGCTATTCCATGGCATAATAAATTGCTTGTTGGCACAACAGATACCCCTATAAACACAATAAGCTATGAGCCAAAACCGCTCCAAGAAGAAATTGATTTTATTCTCAATACTTTTATGCAATACACCATTCTTAAGCCTACAAAAGACGATATTTTGTCTATTTTTGTAGGGCTTAGACCTCTTGCTGCATTTAAGAGCAAGAAAGAAGCTACTAAAAATGTTTCAAGAACTCATAAGATTAGCATAAGTCCGAGTAATTTAGTGCATATAAACGGTGGCAAATGGACAACTTATAGAAAAATGGCAGAGGAAACTATAGATAAAGCTATTGAATGCGGATTGCTTAAGCCCGCTCTTTGTCGCACAAAACATTATAAAATTTTTGGTTATAGAGAAGGGGGTGATTTTAATGACAGGCTCTGTGTATATGGAAGCTATGCACAAGAAATACAAAAGCTTGAAAAGCAGAGCGAGAAACTAGCCAGCCTTATACATAAAAATTATCCCTATACATATGCTCAAGTACAATGGTCTATAGAGCAAGAAGCAGCACAAACGTTAGAAGATGTACTTGCAAGACGGATTCGTTTATTATTTCTTGATGCACAAGCAGCTTTAGATGTAGCTCAAGAGGTTGGAGCATTTATGGCAAATGCTTTAAAATGGCAGCAAACACAGTTAGAACAAGAGGTGTGCAATTTTTGTGCTCTAGCACAACAATATCTTAATTAAGGAGTTTTTATGAAATATATTATGGCATTAGATCAAGGCACAACTTCTTCAAGGGCAATAATTTTTGATAAACACAGTAATATTATAGCCAGTGCTCAACATTCCTTTACCCAATATTTTCCACAATCTGGTTGGGTGGAGCATGATGCTAAAGAAATTTGGGCATCTCAAATTGCTACATTAACAGAGGTTCTTGCGAAATCCAATTTAAACGCTAAAGATATAGCCGCCATAGGCATAACCAACCAAAGAGAGACAACTGTTGTATGGGATAGGGCAACTTCACAGCCTATAAGCAAAGCTATTGTATGGCAAGATAGGCGTACAGCTGATTATTGCAATGCCCTTAAAAAAGATAAGGCACAATTTATTAAATCAAAAACAGGCTTAATGATTGATGCATATTTTTCAGCTACAAAAATTAAATGGATTTTAGATAATGTCCCTAATGCAAGAAAAAAGGCAGAACAAGGCGAGCTTTGCTTTGGCACTATAGACAGTTGGCTTATATATAACCTCACCAAAGGCAAGGTGCATGTAACTGATCAAAGCAACGCAAGCAGAACTATGCTCTATAATATCTACACAAAAGAATGGGATAAAGAGCTTTTGGGGCTTTTTGATATACCCTATTCCATGCTTCCAGAAGTCAAGAGCTCTAGCGAGGTTTATGGATATAGTGCTACACGTTGGGTAGATTGTCAAATCCCTCTTGCTTCTATCGCAGGAGATCAACAAGCAGCACTTTTTGGGCAGATGTGCATCCAAAAAGGCATGCTAAAAAGCACCTATGGAACAGGTTGTTTTTTGCTCATGAATACAGGAGATACTCCTATTGAGAGTAAAAATAATCTCCTTACTACTATTGCTTGGAATATCAATAAAGCAACTACCTATGCACTTGAAGGCGGTGTTTTTGTTGGCGGGGCAGCTATCCAGTGGTTAAGAGATGGGGCAAGAATGATTCGTACAGCAGCAGATATTAATACTCTAGCAGCCACAGTAGAAGATAATGGTGGGGTGTATTTTGTGCCCGCCCTTACTGGACTTGGAGCACCTTATTGGGATCAATATGCAAGAGGTTCTTTTTATGGAATCAGTCGTGGCACTACAGATGGGCATATTGCTAGGGCTGTGCTTGAGGGCATTGCTTTTCAAGTATATGATATTGTTAAAGAAATGGAAAAAGATCTTGGGAGCTCATGTAGCGAAATTCGTGTTGATGGAGGAGCAAGTGCAAGTGATTATCTCATGCAAATACAGTCTGATATTTTTAATTTTAATATTATTCGACCTAAAATTATTGAAACTACAGCACTTGGAGTAGCTTATCTTGCAGGCTTAGCTGTTGGTTACTATGAAAATATTGAGGCAATACAACAACAATGGCATATTGACAAAAACTTTTCACCAAAACTTACGCAAGAAAAAGTACAAGAAATGCTTTATTTTTGGCATAAAGCGGTAAAAAATTCATTAAATTGGCTGCAATAGCCCTATTGTAGGAGCTTATAATGAACATTTTTATAGCAGAAATAATTGGTACAGCATTAATGATATTGCTTGGTAATGGCGTAGTAGCAACTTGTGTGCTCAAAGGAACAAAATGTGGTGATGGTGCTCATTGGTTGATTATTACTACAGCATGGGCATTTGCAGTATTTGTAGGTGTAACTGTAGCTGGTCCAATAAGCGGAGCACATCTTAACCCCGCTGTAACGCTTGGGCTTGTTTTAAGCGGAAAGCTTCATTCAAATCTCATGCCCATTTATTTCGCTGGAGAGCTTATAGGGGCTATGCTTGGAGCATTTCTAGTATATATATTTTATAAAGAGCATTTCAAGATTACAGAAGATAACAAAGTAAGGGCAGCATGCTTTTGTACATCTCCAGCCATTAGGAAATATAGCTCTAATTTCTTTAGCGAAATGCTAGGCAGCTTTGTGCTCATTTTTGTGATTTTGCACATTAGCGAGGCTAGCATTAGCATAAATATCGATTCATCAGCACAAGTTGGGCTAGGGAGCATTGGGGCTTTGCCTGTAGCCATACTTGTATGGGTTATTGGGCTTTCTTTGGGTTCTACCACAGGTTATGCGATTAATCCTGCAAGGGATCTAGGTCCCCGCATTGTGCTTAGCATGTTGCCTTTAAAGGCAAATTGTGATTGGGCATATTCTTGGGTACCTATAGTTGGACCTTTTATTGGAGCAGCATTAGCGAGCTTGGTTTATGATATACTCTATTAAAGACAAAAGCTAAAAAGCCCAAAGTATCATTAAATGAGAACAATAAATAAGTGCTATAAACAAGATACAGCTATAAGGAGTAATGTAATATGTTAAAATAAGCTTTAATCTATTACAATAAGGAATATAAATCTTGAGTTCTTGCAATAAGAGCAGGGCAATTATATGAACAGTGCAATAAAAGCCCTTAAAGATTTAATCTCTGTTGAGAGCGAAAGAAAATAGAGATAGCTACTAAAGGGTTAATGGCTCATAATTAAAGCTTTTATTGCCTGAAATTACCCTATTGTATATCACAAAAGATGAATGAGAGTTAAGATATGATGGATAATATAAAAATAAGTAAAGATCTCTGTTTAGATTCTGATTTTGGCACTGTTTTTTGGGATTTATATGAACCTTCTTGCAATAATCCGCAATATATCATTCAAATTGCACATGGAATGCTAGAGCATAAGGGTAGATATACATGGGTAGCACATTCATTAGCACAGGCAGGATTTATTGTTGCTATTAATGATCATAGAGGGCATGGAAAAAGCATTAATATTCATGATAACGATAGAAGTAGTGAGGAAATATTTTGGGGAGAAATGGGACAAGATGGTTTAAATGCAGCAGCCAAAGATTTATTAAACTTAAATGAAAAATTGCATAATCTTTATCCTAAATCACATATTATTCTTTTGGGGCATTCAATGGGCTCTCTTATTGCTCGTTTATATCTTTTTACATATGCTTATTCTATTCAGGCATTAATTCTTAGTGGTACACCCGCTCCAAATGCTTGTATTGACATAGCCATATTTCTAGCTTATATATTGAAGGTAAGCAACTTTAAAAATGGGGCAAAAATTTTACATAAGCTTTCTCTTGAAAACTTTAATAATGCTTTGCTTAAAAAGCTCAATATAAAACAAACACAAAATAATAATCTTGAATGGCTTTGCCAAGATAAAGAAGTGCTAGAAAAATATGCAAGTGATGATGCTTGTAATTTTATATTTTCTTCTCAAAGTTTTTTAAATCTTTTTAAAGCTATGAAAAAAGTATATGCAAAATCACAATATGCAGATTTTCATAACAAAGATATACCCATATTATTTATAAGTGGCAACATGGATGCTTGCGGTTGTTTTGGGGATGGTGTTCAAAAAGCAAAACAAATTTTACAAGAACAAGGCTTTGAAAATGTGAGCATGAAACTTTATGAAAATTTAAGACACGAAGTTTTAAACGAATATGGTAAAGAGATTGTTTTGAATGATGTAATAGAATTTGTAAAATCTTTAAACATAAAATGAAAATATTCTATTTTATTGTTATATGTTTTAATTGCTAGCTTGTGCTATTATGAGTTATATATTTTGTAATGCAAATAGCCTTAATGAGAATCTTAATGCCATAAGTAAAATATGTCATAACT
Source organism: Helicobacteraceae bacterium (assembly GCA_029258405.1). GTDB lineage: Bacteria > Campylobacterota > Campylobacteria > Campylobacterales > Helicobacteraceae > NHYN01. The sequence continues at coordinate 5,871 of JARHYY010000116.1, forward strand.
TGCTAAAGCAAATGCTTTTAAGTTCAATCACTAAATTTTTTGAAATATTTCAAATGTACTTGATGTAGATTATATTTGCAAGAAACTTTAATGGCATATATACCATATATAAAATATTAATATTTTATTAAAGAGCATATTTTATCATGATAAATTAAGTGAATATTTGTTATATATTTAAAATATTAGGATAAAGGATATATATGTTTTCAAAGAGCAAACTTTCTTTAGGCATGAAATTTTTGTCTATGCAAGCCTGTATCACTTTAGTTGGATTATGTACCTGTATTGTGTTTGTACATTTTATAATGAGTGCTTCAACTGAAGAAAAACTTAATGAGCAGCTTATGCAAACTAATACTATACTTGAAAGAAGCTTTAATATTTTTGTAAATCAAATTATTTCTTATACTCAAACTTCTCTTGATATTTTAAAGTTTGAACTCGAAGCTACACATGGAAAAGAGCAAAAAAATAGTTATAGAATTGATTTGAATGATAAAGTTCAAGTAGGTGCAGAATTAGCACCAAATCTCTTTTATAACAATCATTCCTTGGCTAACAATATTGAATTTATTGATACTTTTTCAACACTCACTAAAGGGGTAGGAACAATATTTGTAAGAAATAATGATGATGATTTTGTCCGCATCACTACATCTCTTACAGATACATCTGGCTCTAGAATGATTGGCACTAAACTTGGGAAGAATCATCCCGCCTACAAAATAATAATGGATTACAAAACATTTTATGGAAAAGTAAAACTTTTTGGAAGATATTATATGTCAGCCTACGCTCCTATTATTGATTCTGCAAATAAAATAGTGGGCATACTTTTTGTTGCTTCTGCGTTAGATAATCAATATGCTATTCTTAGAGAGCAGTTAGGAACATTACCTATTGGTAAAAATGGAAACATATTAGTTATTGATAAAGAAAATGATAGCTTTATTGTTGGAGATGATAACAAACCAAGCACATTGCCTTATTTTAATAATTTGCTTGAAAATGGTTTTTTTACCTATACAGAAGATGAAAAAAAATATCAGGTTTTTTCAAAATATAATGATGCTTTAGATTTATATATACTTTCAAAAGCCCTTATTGAAGATTTTACAAAATCTGACAATAGAGTGAAACAGCTTATTATGCTGGGTATTTTTATTATATTTAGCATACTTATAATAGTTTCTTTGTTGATGGTAAGGCATTTGATTTTGTCGCGATTAAAAAATGTATTTAATACAATAATTGGTTTTTTGGAATATATTAATCATGATAAAAAGGAATCCCCACCGTTTATGAAAATCAAAGCAAATGATGAAATAGGACTTTTAATAGAAAAACTTAATAAATCGATGCAAAGAGTGCAACAAAGGACGAATAGAAGATGATTTAACTATACAAAAGACTTTTGAAGTAGTTGAGCGAATTAAAAAAGGATATTTGTATAATTATATTGATTCAATGCCTCATAATCCAGACTTGCAGCGTTTAAAGGATATTCTCAATATAACCTTAGAGCAAATAACTGCACATTTAAGAGGAAGTATTTCTGTATTACAGCAGTATGCACTCAATGATTTTAGAGGTAATTGTGATGAAAGTATTTTGCAGGGTGATTTTCTCGAACTCTATAAAGGCATTAATCAACTCCAAGAAGTGATTGTGCTTGATGTAAAAGAGAGCATTAAGATAGGCGAACATCTCCTTAGCGTTTCAAAACAACTTGGAATTTCTGTTGATAATCTTACCAAGAGTGCAACAACACAAGCAGATAATATTAACCAAAGTGCACATACATTAGAACAAGTGAGTTCTTCTATAACATCTATAAGCGAAAAAACAGGAGAGGTAACAAAACAAGCAGATGAAATCCGCACGATATTAAGTATTATCCAAGATATAGCTGACCAAACTAATCTGCTTGCCCTTAATGCAGCAATAGAAGCAGCAAGAGCAGGAGAGTATGGCAGAGGCTTTGCAGTAGTAGCAGATGAAGTACGCAATCTTGCAGAGTGAACACAAAAAAACTTAGAAGAGATTGAAACAAATATCAATTTGCTTCTTCAGAGCATTTCTGTTGTGGCAGAATCAATTAGAGAACAAGCAACGGCTATTACCCAAATCAATGATTCTGTAAGCAATTTGGAAAATGCAACGCAACAAAATGTTGCCGTTGCACATGATGCCCATACGATTGCTCAACAAGTAAGTGAAATTTCAGAAAATATCCTTAAAACTGTTCATAAAAAAATAATATAGTTTTAGTCAATCTTAAGCACAGCAAGGAACGCTTCTTGAGGTAAATGCACTTTGCCTATCGCTTTCATGCGTTTTTTGCCCTCTTTTTGTTTTTCAAGCAATTTTCTCTTTCTTGTTATATCCCCTCCATAGCATTTAGCTGTAACATTTTTGCCCATAGATCTTATTGTTTCTCGAGCGATAATTTTGCCCCCTATGCTCGCTTGAATAGCAACTTCAAAAAGCTGCCTTGGTATAATTTCTTTCATAGCTTCTGTGAGCTCTCTGCCTTTTTGATATGCCTTACTCTTAGGTACGATAATAGAAAGGGCATCAACTATTTCTCCTGCTACTCGTATATCGAGTTTTACTAAGTCTCCTTGTTGGTATCCAGATGGTTCGTAATCAAAACTAGCATAACCTTTAGTGCAAGATTTAAGTTTATCATAAAAATCCATAATAATCTCATTGGTGGGTATGAGATATTCAAGCAAAACTCTTGTTTGTTGGATGTATTCCATTTTTTTTTGGAGAGCTCTACGGTTATTAAGCAAAGTAATAATATTTCCAAGAAACTCTGTTGGCACGATAATAGTTGCTTTTACATAGGGCTCTTCTATTTGTGCAATTTTTTGTTCGTTTGGGAGCTGGCTTGGGTTTTCTATATGTATTACGCTACCATCAGTTTGTGTGATTTTATAAATAACTGTAGGTGATGTTGCTATGAGATTTAAGTTAAATTCTCTTTCAAGCCGCTCTTTAATAACCTCCATATGCAAAAGCCCTAAAAAACCTATACGAAAGCCAAATCCAAGTGCTGTACTTGTCTCTGGTTCATAGGTAAGGCTTGCATCATTAAGCTTAAGTTTATCAAGAGCATCGCGTAGGTCTTCAAATCTATCTGTTTCTATGGGGTATATTCCAGCAAATACAAAGGGCTTGGCAGGCTCAAAGCCTTCTATTGGTTGTTGTGTAGGGTTTTTGAAGTCAGTAATGGTATCGCCAACAGCAATATCTGTAACAGTTTTCAAGCCCAAAACAACAATGCCTATTTCTCCACATTCTATTTTTTCTGTTTTTTGTTGGTGAAGTGGATGGGGATAAAAAAGGTTTAACACCTCGTGGCTTTTATTGCTCCCCATAACTAAAATATTTTGCCCTTTGCGTATGCTCCCCTCTTTTACGCGAACAAGTGCTAAAGCACCTAAATAATTATCAAACCATGAATCATAAATAAGTGCTTTTGTGGGGGCGTTAGGGTCCCCGTTTGGAGGGGGGATTTGGGTAATAATTTGCTCTAGTAATGCTTTAATGCCTATGCGATTTTTGGCACTCACTTTTAGGGCTAAGCTACAATCTAAACCAATGGTTTGTTCTATTTCATCAATAACCCTTTGTGGGTTTGCCGCAGGCAAATCAATTTTATTTAAAATAGGGAGAATTTCAAGCTTATTTTCTAGGGCAATATATACATTAGCAATAGTTTGTGCCTCTACGCCTTGAGAGGCATCAACAACAAGCAATGCCCCTTCACATGAAGCAAGAGAACGAGAAACCTCATAACTAAAATCTACATGCCCCGGAGTATCAATAAGATTGAGGATATAAGAAGTGCCTTGATAATTGTAATTCAATCTCACACTTTGGGCTTTGATGGTAATTCCTCGTTCTTTTTCAATATCCATTGTGTCCATAACCTGACTTCTCATTTCTCTATCAGTAATAGCACCACATGTTTGAATAAGGCAATCAGCCAAGGTTGATTTACCATGATCAATATGGGCGATGATAGAAAAATTGCGGATATGTGCAAGTGGATTCACGGTTCCCCTTTTAAAGATAGCTCACAATTTCTTGTAGTGGAAGTCTTTGTTTTGGTGGTATATTTTCCTTTTTGTAGCCTAAAGCGACAAGCACACAAGGGGTGAATTTTTGCGTAAATGTGTTTGGTCTTTCATCAAGCCATTTATAAAGTGCAGATGGATTAAAGCCACCTATAACAAGCGAATCTATATGCAACAAAGCAGCAATGCGTAACATATCACCCATGGCAAGATATACTTGTTCGCGTACATACCCTGTGATAAGACGACTTTCATTATTAAACCTATCTTCTAAAATATGGGCAAGCATTTGGGCTTTTTCATGAGCTCCTTTTAGAGATTTAAAATTTAAATAATGCTCTTGTGCATTTTTAGGATTAGTTATATATGATTTCTGATTCATTAATATGGCAATATGGGAACAATCTTGCAATGGCTCTTTTGTGTGGCTGTACTGTGCAACAGCGTTTTTATCGTCTTGCTTGCTCACAAAGATGCAACGAACCGGCTCAAGCCCCATAGAGCTTGGGGCTAATTGTATAGTCTGTGCAAAAACTTCAATATCTTCTTGTGGTATTTTTTTGGTTGCATCAAATGCTCTGCATGCATAACGACTATGCAAACTTTTTTTAAGTAATTCTCTATCCATCTGTTTTCTCCTAATGACATTCTGTGGCTATCTCTAGCCCATATTGTTTGAGCATGGCAATATCATCGTTCATACTACTTCCTTTAGTGGTGAGATAATCACCAAGAACAATGGCATTAATGCCAGCTTCAAACATTTCTTTTTGTTCATTGCCAAATACAATCTCTCTTCCTCCTGCTATCATTAGCCTTGATTGTGGGAATGATTCACGCATGAGAGCAATAATATCTAAGGCTTCTGTCCTATCCATTTTTTGCTGTTTTATAGGAAGTCCAGGGTTTGGCATATAAAAATTAATAGGAATGGTATGCGGGTTGAGTGATGCTAGAGATTGTATAAATTCCATTCGTTGTTTTTTGTTTTCACCTAAACCAAAGATACCCCCGCAACACAATCCTAATCCTGCCTTTAGAGCATTCTCGCAAGTTTCATAGCGTTCTTGCCAACTATGTGTTGTGCATATTTTTGGAAAAAAACTTTGAGCATTTTCTAGGTTATGGTTATAGCTGTCAATACCATTTTCTTTCAAAAAGCAAAGCTGTTCATAGCTCGCCCGTCCATTACAGGCTATGAGATGAAGTTTCATTGATGTTTCTTTTAGTGCCCTTGCTGCTTTAGCAATATATTGTAGCTTTGTATCTTTAAGCCCTTTTTTGAGGTCAAAACCTCTACCAGATGTTACAAGACAAAAGCCTAATGCACCAGAATCAGTAGCAATTCTTGCTTCGTCTATGATTTTATCTATGCTCTTTTCTTTGTAGGTAACAATATTGGTGTTATAGTGTGAGCTCTGTGTGCAATATGCACAATCTTCAGCACAGTTGCCATTGGTTACATTGCAGATGGTACATAAAAAAATTTCATTCATTTTTACTCCTTTTTGGTGATTTGAGAAAGAGATAAGCTTGAGATATTCGCTGAATAGCTCTGTGAATAAATAGGCTTAAAACCATTATTTGCTAGCTCTTCCTCCAATGTTGCAAGGGTTAAGAAATGCTCTATAGAATCGGGCAAATATTGATATGCTTCCATGTTTTTGCTGATAAATCCACCTATTTTAGGGAGGATTTTCCTCGTGTATATATGTGCTAAAGAATTCAAGAAGGTATTTTTTTCATTTTTTGTAAATTCTAAAATAACCAAAATCCCTTGTGGTTTTAAAAGACGATAGAATTCTTTAAATGCTTGAGCTCTATTCACAATATTTCGTAGCCCATAAGCAATGGAAATAATATCTATGCTATTTGATTCTAATGGAATATTAATAGCTTCTGCCTGAATTAAATATGAATCATGCAGTTTTCTTCGAGCTACCTCAAGCATTCCAGAAGAAGGATCAATACCATATATTTTTTCAATATGTATATCAAACTTTTGTGCAGTTTTTTGCCAATGGATTATCATATCTCCTGTACCGCATGCTATATCGGCTATGCAAAGAGTTTTGCTTTTTAAAGCTTTAAGTGATAATGCACAAGCTTTTTTCCTCCAGCTTGTATCTATGCCCATGCTTAATACACGATTTGCCATATCATAGCTTTCTGATATAGAATCAAACATTTTTATAATATCTTGCTGTTCTAAAGGGTTCAAAGATGACATGATTCCTCTTCTTTAAGCCATTGCTTTAATATATTAATTTGCTCTTGTGTGGTTTTTGTTGATGTGCCTCCAAAAGACTGGCGACTATTCATAGAATGTTTTAAGTCCAATACCTTAAGAGCTTTTTGAAGGAATTGTTGAGGGATTTGCGGGCATATTTTACATAGATCTTCTAAATTAAGCTCTGTTATATCCCTGTGGTTTTTTTCGGCATAAGCTACTATTGTTCCTGTGATATGATGAGCTTCTCTAAAAGGAATTTGAAGTGCAGAAACAAAAAAATCAGCCAAGTCTGTAGCACTTAGATGCCCCTTTTTGCACATTTGGAGCATATTGTCTTTATTGAATGTAATATTCAGCAATAAGCTCTTGAGAATTTTAAGAGCCATATTAATATGGGCAATAGAATCAATAAGCCCTTCTTTGTCTTCTTGTGTGTCTTTATTGTATGCCAAAGGCAAGCCTTTCATAACAACTAAAAGAGCGACTAAATTTCCAAATACCCTTCCGCTTTTGCCTCTTAATAATTCAGCAATATCGGGATTTTTCTTTTGGGGCATTATAGAGCTTCCTGTGGCATGTGAATCATTTATAGTAATAAATGAAAATTCGCTACTATTCCATAAAATGAGCTCTTCTGCTAATCGTGAGATATGCAAAGCTATCATGCTTAAGCTATAGTGAAAATCAAGCACAAAATCTCTATCGCTTACACTATCCATAGCATTTATGCTAGGGGCAATAAAGCCCAATTTTTCAGCAACAAAGTGCCTATCGATATTATGCGGACTGCCCGCTAATGCAGCTGAACCCAAAGGGCAATAATTGTTGCGTTTATAGTCATCATTGAGCCTTTGTATATCTCGTTTAAACATACATATATAGGCTACTAAATGATAAGCTAAATTTATAGGTTGTGCATGTTGGAGATGAGTCATACCCGGCATTAGCGTTTCTGTGTGTTCTTGTGCAATATCAAGCATAGTTTTTGCAACATCTAAGAGTAGTTTTTTTATTAAGATATTATTCTTTAATACATAGATTCTGAAATCAAGAGCAACTTGATCATTTCTTGATCTTGCAGTATGCAATTTTTTACCACTATCGCCAATAAGAGCGATAAGACGCGTTTCAATAGCCATGTGTATATCTTCAAGGCTTATATCAAAAGAAAATGCACCATCTTCAATTTCTTGCTTGATTTGTGCGAGCCCTTTTATAATATCTTCATATTCCTTTTGTGTGATAATGCCTTGCTTAGCAAGCATTTCAGCATGTATCATAGAGCCCTGTATATCTTCTTGATACAGTTCTTTATCAAAACTTAAAGAAGAGTTAAAATACTCAAGAAGACAAGCTGTCTTTTCAGCAAAACGCCCTCCCCATAATTTTTGCATCTCTATACCTTAAAATGGCTTAGCAATAGCAAGAACAACTATGAGAACAAGAGCAATAGTAGGCAACTCATTCATTATGCGGAAGAACGATGAACTTTTATTGCAAGTATTATTTTGGAATGAACGAATAATAATGCCACAATAATAGTGATATATGAGCAATAAAAATACAATGGTAAGCTTTGCATGCAACCAACCTCCAGAAGAAAAAATACCATTATTAAGCCAAATGAGGACAACGCCACTTAAGATAGTAGCAATGACTGCGGGTAAGCCAATGTAAAGATAGAGTTTTTTTTCTTGGATTTGAACAACTTCAACAAAACCTGTATTATTTTTATGTTCAGCATGGTACACAAAGAGGCGAGGGAGATAAAAGAGCATAGCCATCCATGTAGTAAAGGCTATGATATGAAAAGCCTTGATATATAAATAGTATTCCATAAAATTCCTTGTGCAAAATTTGTAGTATTATACCGTAAAAAGACTTATAAATTGTTTTGATTTTATGATACATATATTTATTTGGACGCAGAGGAAGGATTTGAACCAACGACCTCCGGGTTATGAGCCCGGTGAGCTACCACTGCTCCACTCTGCAATATAAAGAGTAAAATTAATTAATGTAGAATTTAATATACAAAGCATTGTATATTTATTATAGTATATTACAATGGCTAGGGTAAAAGGATTCGAACCTCTGAATGGCAGGACCAAAACCTGCTGCCTTACCACTTGGCGATACCCTAACAAAAACGTAATTATATACAAATTTAATTTTGTTGTCAAGTAATTTTGTTAAACTTTCAAAATCAATCAAAGGAGTTTAAATGCCATTTAAACGCGTAAAAGAGGCAATTGAAGCCATAAGAAATGGCGAAATGATTATTATAATGGATGATGAAGATAGAGAAAATGAGGGCGATTTAGTATTTGCTGCAGAATTTTGCACTGCTGAAAAAATTAATTTTATGACTAAGGAGGCTCGTGGGCTTATATGTGTTTCTATTACTAATGAACTTGCAAAAAAGCTAGACCTCAAGCCTATGGTGGAATACAATAGCTCTAATCATGAAACAGCCTTTACAGTTTCTATTGATGCCAAAGAGGCAAAAACAGGCATTTCTGCTTTTGAGCGTAACCTTACTATACAGCTTATGTGCAATACAGATACAACACAAGAACATTTTGTAAGACCGGGGCATATTTTTCCTCTTATTGCAAAACAAGGCGGTGTCTTAGTGCGTACAGGACATACAGAGGCAAGTGTAGATATTTGCACATTAGCAGGTTTAAAAAAAATAGCCGTAATTTGTGAGATAATGAAAAAAGATGGTAGCATGGCAAAAAGAGGTGATAAATTTTTAATAGATTTTGCTAAAAAATACAATATGAAAATTTTATATGTTTCTGATTTAATCGCTTATCGTTTGCAATTTGAGCAGTTGCTTACAATAAAAGAGCGAACTTTTTGCCAATTTTTAGGTACAGAATGTGAGAAAATTTTATTTGAAGATCATTGTAAAAAGAATCATTTTGCATTTGTATTTGGAAAAAATCTTCATTCTCAATCATTATTTAAGTTTAATAATATTTCAACCGATATAGAGTTATTCACTCAAAAACAAAAATTTAAACATATTCAAGATTCTTTAGAGCTTTTTAAAAACTCAAGCGGTGTGCTCATTTTTCTTGATGCCCATAGCACTAATAAAACCGACATAAAAGATTTTGGCATAGGTGCTCAAATTGTTCGCTTGCTTGGGGTAAAAGAATTTAATTTGCTTACAAGTCATGAATCTATAGAGTTTGTAGGACTTTCTGGTTTTGGGCTTAATATTAAAGAAAAAATTATACTAAATTAATTTTATAAAATTTATCTTTTGAAATTTGAAGCTTGATTTTTGATGTTTATATTTTTAATACTAAAATTGTTTTTAATTGCTCTTGCCAAGTATTTCATTAAATAAATGAAATACTTGGCAACCTTGCAAGGCATAAGTATATTTAGTTATTTGTGATATAATAACACTATAAATAAGGAATAAAAAATGCAAACCATAAAAAGCTTTACATATAGAATCTGCACCAAAGCACAACAAATTTCAATGAATAATCAAACTTATAATATTTGTCTTCATTTCCAGCAAAAAAACGATGGAGCACAAACAAGGATTTTTACAGTTTGAAAACTTTACAAAGGCTATAATAATGCGTATAAATTTTTAAGTTTAAATACAATGTTAAGTAATAATTTAAAAAATACAGATTAAACTTCATAAAATCACAAAAAGGAGCAACAAAAAAGTGTGATTATTACCACAAGACTATAAATCCAAGGTTGTAAATCAATGAAACAATGAATTTCATTTGAGAGTTTAAATTATTGTGAGTAAAACTCATAATATGCCAAGACATTAAAGAAAATCTCATGCTTAGAGATATTTTAAATATTTTAAGCATGAATGCAATTATTTAGGCTAAATGAGCTTTGAGCGTTCTAACGCAAAGCCAAGATTACCTAGCCTTGAGTTAGGAAACTTTGCTTTAAGCAAAAGCCATTAAATAATTGCCTATATATTATACTTTTAAATATGTTTTTTAAATGAAGGAGAAAATATGGACATAAAAATATTATGCTTACTCGAAGATTCACCTGCATTTGTGCAGAGCTTTATGGAATATCAAAAAGCAAAAAGCAAAGATAATATTGAATACATGAATTTACCTATACAACCAAGCATGCTAGAAACAAAGCCCCTTTCTGCCCTTGCAAATGCACTAAAAAAAAAGATAGGCAATCCTGAAAAGGAATTTGATTTTATATTCAGTTTCAACAAGCATTATCGCTTTTTAAAAGCAGGTGGGCTCGTTGATATACCTATTATAGAATTTGGAAATTCTATTGCAGGACCTAATTACAATTCTCGCCCTTTCATGAATCCAAAAACGCAATGTGCATGGGAGGATAAAGTCCTTAAGATAGAGCCTAAATGGTATAATGAAGTGTTACCCATAGAAAGAAAGATGATTCATCGCACACAAGATTCCTATCGCTATGCTTATTTAAGGCAGGTTGTACAAACCCACAAAAAGAATGGAGGCAATGAGCCTGAATGTATGATCTATGTTCCTGACTGGACTACACATGTTGATAATGTTCTTAATAATGTTTATCGTTGTTTAGAGTTTTGTTCACAACAAGATTGTGGTTTTCATTTAGCCCTTTCAAGCCATCTTCTTAATGAGGGTGATCATTTCTATGAAGAGCATTTTGGAATCAAAAAGGAAGCACTCAATTCAACAGTTAAGATTCTCAAAAAAGAAATGCAGACATTTTCTAATGCCAATCCGGGCGTAATGAGCACTATTGGAACTACAGATGAATTTCACCATGTGTTAGCAAAAATTAACCCCAAAGCTATTTTTATTGATCCAAGTAGCACGACTTGGCTTGAAGCACTCTATATCATCAAATACAAAGGCTTAGATTGCAATAAAATACGACTTATTTATTCAACTGAAAAGAAATATCCACAAATTGAGAGCAAACTATTTGATAAGAATCTACCAGAAATTGAAAAATATTTTAAAGAAGGGCTCTTTCGTAAAGATGTCCATTCTATTTTTGGTAATATTTCCACAACAACAGATAGATTCTATAATTTTATTGGTTATCATGATAGAGATTTAGAGATATTAGATTTTGAATATCTCAAATCTCTGTTCCCTAAAAAATAATCTTAACTAAATCTTTGAATTTTTCAAAAAAATCTCTTATTTTTTTGAATTTTTCAAAGATTTGTTTAAGCCCACTTTTTGCCTATAAACTCTGAATTTTCATAGCATTATTTCTAATAAAACAAGCATAAATTTATATATTTTTTGATACAATGCATTGTGCAAAAACGCTCTTTCTTTCTGAAGTAATTTTGCAATGCTTATTCCTTTTCATCTATAAAATCCCATGCAAGATTCTATATAAAAAAAGAGCGGATTAATATCGAAGCTCTACCAACCCATTTAAAGATTATGTTTGAGGAATTTTTAGATACAGGTTGCTTGCAAATGCTTTATAGCGAAAAAGAAACAATACAGATACAATCAGAGCACATAGCAAAAAAGGCAACAAAGGTAGAAGCTGCATTGCAAGCTGTTAAACTTGTTTCTCTTAGTGCCCAGTTTGAAGATGTTTGTGAAATTGCATCAAAAAAAGCCATGAAACTAGAAACTTATATTTATGTGCATTTAAAACATGATGGGGCTTAAATTCATGATTTTTCATGCAAATACTGCAATAATCCATTCATTAAAGATGAAATATAAAATACCATTAAGAATTTTATTGTGTAGAAGTGCATAAAGTGTAGTGGTAATGGTTTGTTTTTAAAGGATAGTGATTAATAATATTGCTTGTAGGCTTTAGTATTGTTTTTAAAAAGGACAACTTGCATGAAATTTAGAGGAATCTAAAAAATAAAGTTATAATGGAATAATATCTTCATCTTTGTGCAAGAAAGTGCTAGAGCGTTCAAAATTGATGGCGATACCCAACCCCTTATATTACCCTAGGTTCCCCATCTCAAATCATACAAGCATTTTAATACATAAGAACAAGGTTTTTGCTTTTTTAGTCTTGCAATAACCTTTTATTGCTTTTGTTGCATTTACTATAATTCAATAAAAACAACTCAAAGGCTTGCTTGAGCTCAATGCTTACTATTATATATTTAGACTCTTACTTACACTACTTTATTAGTGTATAAAACATATTCTTAGCATAGGCATTAAGTATTAAACCTATTACTCTTTAATCCCCTGCACTTACTTATATCTCAAGCACTTAAGAGTATTTATTATTGCACAACTCGCCCACCAAAAGCCATATAACACAATATCAAAACTTAAACAATAACTAAACCCAACTATAATTTAAACAAAAATACAAACTTAAAAATTTACTCAACACTCTATTTAAACTATATATAAACATAAAAATATAAGAACTCTTAAAAACACTTAGAACTATATACCATACAAGATTAAAGAGTTATCCAAAGCACTCTTATATATGTTCTCATTATATGCTATTGATATGAAAGGAGTAAATACTTTAATGCTATGAATACCTCTTAAAAATATGTT
>JARHYY010000029.1 GCA_029258405.1 Helicobacteraceae bacterium
CACTATAGCTTGGTTATGATTTGAAACTTTTCGTTTTAACTTCTAATCCTAAAGCTCATTTGAGCATAATTTAATAGCTATGAATACCTTTTTTGCTTTATTGTGATTTCTATTATAATATTTTAAAATTCATCTCATAATATAGCATTCTTGCTGTAGGAATCTTAGGTTTTAAGGTAAGGAGCATCTCTATACAGCTTTGTGCTATTGTGATTATCTTTTATTTTCCTGAATGTTTAGAATTACATTGCAAGATATGCATAATATCTGGATAGGCTATAAGCAAATTATGCATTTGTTCATCATTTTTACCCTGATGTACATTATGAACATTTAAATCACTTTTTGATGGGAGTATGGTAGGTAGGGATACGCATTTATTTGGAATGACTTTTACAAATCTATGAGCTAAAGCACTCATGCCCCAAAGCCAAATGTCATCAGCCTTTGGGCAAATATGGGTATAGAGCTCTTTTTCGCAAACATCATTATGAAAGCAATGCGGTGGATACATTATCCCTCCTACGCCTGTGGCAAAGTTTAAACAAGAGGGATGAGAAAAAATATCACCATTTATATCTGATTTCCATTGGGCATAGGGCAGGGGCGTAAAATTTTCATCAAGAGTTATGCGATGAGCACGGTGGGCTACGATATGATTGGTATCGTAATGCTCTAATAATGTTTGAAGCCATTGATGATGGTAATACATATCGTCATCACAAGTAATAATAATAGCTTGCGGATATCTTTGGAGTGTGGGTATGATTTTTTTGAATGAAAGAGTATTATCATCGCACCAAAAAATTTCTAATCCATATCTTTGAAATTTTGTAATAGATTCTGGAATTTGTTTGTCTGGGAAATCTTGCAGAGAAAGATTAAGGATAATTTTTGATGGAAGCACGCTTTGCTTAAAAAGGGAGAGTAATGTCCAGCATACATAAGATATTCTCAAAGGAAAGCTTGTAAAAGAGACAATAACTTCCTCTTTGTGGGATACAGAAGCTGAAAGATATAAAGGATTTTCAAAAAAATCTAATAAATCTTTTTTTACACTTTTGTGATTAAAGTAAGGGATACCTTTTATTTGGGCTTTGAGCTTTTTTCTCCATCGTTTTAGAGCAGTTGCCAAATCTTCATGAGGTAAGATACTGTGCAAAGAAAGATACCCTGTCTTTAATCCATCTGTTTTCTAAAAATTGCAGGCAAGTCAAGCTCTTCAGAGTTTTGTGCATAATCACCACCGCTTACACGGCGAATGTTGATATTTGATTGTATTGGTGTGGTGGGTGCTGCTTGGCTGCTTGGCTGCTTGGTTTCTGAAACCTCTGGGGTTGTTAGTTGCATGGGTTTTTCATCTTCTCTTTCAAATCCTGTGGCTACTATAGTTACCTCAACTCTGTCTTGCGGCATACTTTCATCAGTGTAAGTTCCAAAGAAAACATCGGCATCATCATCGAGATATTCTTCAACATTTTTCATAGCAGTGCTAACCTCATGAAATGAATAGAGCGGGTGAAAGTGAAAACTTGCAAGTAAGCCTTTTGCCCCATTGATAGAAATATTATCAAATAGGGGTGATTCTATGGCATTTTTTATTGCTTCAAAGGCTGCATTGCTACCACTGCTCTCTCCCATGCCCATAAGAGCAAGTCCTTTATAGCTCATCACTGTGCATACATCGGCAAAATCAACATTTATATCACCCTCTCCTGTACGCAAGATAACCCTACTCATTCCATCAACAGCTCTTGCAAGTACTGCATCAACCATTTTGAATGTCTCTTTGAAGCCTTGAGATTTATCAACAATGCTTGAGAGCTTGTCATTAGGAATAACTACAATTGAATCGGTTTCTTTTTTGAGTTCTATCAAACCTGCTTCAGCAAGCTTAGAACGCTTGCCTGCTTCAAAGGCAAAAGGTTTAGTAACGACAGCAACGGTTAATGCTCCCACTTCTTTAGCAGCTTTTGCAATGATAGGTGCTGCACCTGTGCCTGTGCCTCCGCCAAGCCCAGCAGAAATAAAAACCATATCTGTACCCTCTAAAAGAGATTTAAGGTCATCATAACTTTCAAGAGCAGCATCTCTACCAACCTCTGGTTTCATACCAGCACCAAGCCCTCTTGTCAAGCGATTGCCTAGCTGCACTCTTATGCGTGCTGGAGATTTCATAAGTGCTTGTGCATCAGTATTAGCAACAATAAGTTCAATGCTTGAATCAATACCTAATTGCATAAGATAGCTCACCATATTGCTTCCACCGCCACCTACACCTATAACTTTTATTTTTGCTCCTACTTCTCCTACTTTTTCTTCAATTTGTACTTCCATAAATATCCCCCTTAGTTAAAATTAAAATAATTGTGTAAGCCATTGCCAAAAACGGTTTAATGTATTCTCTTTTGATTTTTTTGTCGTAACTGTTTTCATGTTAGGAAAACGAGCTGAACCTCTAGTGTCTCCTTTTTCTTGTATAGGAGGTTGAGCGTTAAGCTCTTCTACTTCTTCAGCTGGAGTCATAATTGGAATATTAACATCCTCATTATTAAATTTCCCCGTTTTTACTAAAAGCTGTTTTTCTGAATCAAATTCATAATTAGTAAAATGCCCTGCACCATACAAGATAAGCCCAACGACTGTGGAAAAGCTTGGGTCGCGCAATGATTCAAACAAACCTCCAATATCATGGGGTCTTGCAATGCGAACAGGCATGTTTGCAAAAATTGCATTGGCTAATTCTCTAATTCCATCAAGTTTTACCATGCCACCTGTTAGCACAACACCTGCTCCTAGCCTATCTTGTAGCAAACTTTTTTCTAAAAACTTTGCTAAAAACATCAAAGTTTCTTCTGTGCGTGCATGAATGATATTATATACTACTTCTGGTTTTGTTGTATGTGTAGCATTTTCATCACCTGTAACTGGAAGTTCTATAATATCATCATGAGATATTTGCTCTCTCTTAAGAGAGCCAAATTTGACTTTTAATTCTTCTGCTGCACTTAAAGGTGTGGATAATATTACAGAAAGATCGCTTGTGATATGTTGAGAACCAACAGCCAAAAAATCATTATAGCGAATTGAATTTCCAGAGTGAATAACCAAATCGCAAGTACTACCACCCATGTCAATACATGCTACCCCTTGTTCTTTTTCATCATCATTAAGGACAGCAATAGCAGAAGCATACGCGGAGAGCACTACATTTGCTACTTCTACTCCTGATGCTTTTACTGCTTTTCGTAAATTATTTACACTTGAACGTTGGGCACATACAATATGAATAAAAACTTCTAAGCGATTTCCAACCATGCCCATAGGATCGTCTATAAAATCTTGCTCATCAACTTTAAAACAATAGGGCAACGCATGAATAACATCAAATTCAGCTGGTATGGTGGCATTATATAATGCTGTTTGCATAGCTCTATTAATTTCTTTAACACCAATTTCACCACTGCTATTGTTGATAATGCCTGTGCTAATGCAACTTTTTGTATAAACTCCAGAAATAGAAACAATTGCCTTTGAGCAATTCATGCCCGCCACTCGTTTTGCATCATTAATAGCTGCTTTAATAGCTCGGCTTGCCATTTCAATATTGACTATTGCTCCTTTTTTTAGCCCTTGTGATTTATGTAGCCCTGTGCCAACTACATGGGGAATACCATCTTTAATTTCTGCGATAATTGCACAAACTTTAGAAGACCCAACATCAATGCCAAGGATTGTTTGATTTGCATTCATCATATCGTATTATTTTCCTAAATCAAAATTATTTATCCAGCCTCACAACAGCATAACGACTCTGTAGATACTCTATAAAAGCATTTTCTAAAAGTTTTTCTTTTAATTGTGTTACACTCTCCTCAAGAAATTGTTTATTATCTGATAGGTTTTGTATATCAAATAGTTCTTGATTGTGAATCTCATAAAGTATTGCTTTATTTTCAGTTATCATATAATCTTTTGATTGCAATCGTCCAAAGAGCTGTGTTAAAAATTCAGCAGCTTCTTGGGCAGGAAGCATGGGAAGCTTGCTAACTTCATCTCTGCCAACCCAGCCAATTGCATTGCCTTTGAATGTTTGCAAAGCTTTTATGGAATCTGCTCGCAACTCTTCTTGACGCTTTTGTGTGAGCACATCAGAGGCAACACGCTCTTTTGCTGTTTCAAAGTCAAGTGGCTGTGCGTCATCAATGCTCATAAGCCTCAAGGTAATAAAACTTTCAGAGGTTTGTATAGGCTTTAGTGCTTCTTTGGGCTTAAGAGCAAAGAGTGCATCAACAAGCTCACTGCCAAACTTTTCATTTAACTCTTTTTGTGTAGCTTTAAGTTGCTCTCCTTCGTAATGTTCGCTATCTTTTTTGTATTCTACATAGCGTCTTAAAGCCTTTTTTTCTGTTTCGCTTATGCGATAATCTTGCACTACCTTTTCTTTGACATTTTCAAATTTTAAAGGTTTTTTATTTGTATCAATATAATTGGTTTTGTAGCGTTCATAATAGTCAAGTAATTGAGAATCTGTAGGAGTGATATCACTTTTTTTAAATGTGTCTACAATGATATTATAATGTTGCTCTCCCATGTATCGTTGTTGATTGTTGTTCCAGTATTCTTGTATTTCATTATCGCTTATATTAAGAATATTGTTTCTAGCTTCAAGTACTTCTATGGAGATATCATCTTTCATATAGAGCCCAGCAACAACTGATTCTTTTTCTAAATCTGTAACAGATACTTTAAATAAAGAATATAAATCTTGAAGCAATAAAAACTTACGAATAGATTCTTCATAATCAGATGGGCGTAAATTATTTGCTTCTAAAATATTGCGATATTTTTTTTCACTAAAGTGTCCATTTTCATAAAATTGATTTTCTTTGGTGATCTCAATGGCTACTCGTTCATCGCTTACATAAAGCCCTAAATCTCTAGCATAATTAAGCATAAGAGTTGTACGAATGAGATTATCAATTGTTTGTGTATGTATGCCCATAGTTTGAGCGTCTTTTTGGCTCAAGTTTCCACCTGTCAGTTGATTATATATTGCAAAAAGTCGCGAATATTCTTGCTGAAAATCATCTTGCGTAATTTTTGTATTTCCCACTTTTGCTACCCATGAGTTGCTAGCATTAAAGCTATATGTGCCCCAGCCAACAAACCCAGCACCCACAAAAGCTATAGTGCTAATCCAAATGGTAACTACAAGATATTTTTTGTGCTTTTGCATCCATAGTATCATTCTCTGCCTTTTAATTCCCTTATTTCCCTGTATGCTTCAAGTATTTTGAATATTATAATATTAATAATAAATCGCTCTATTACATTAAAACACCAAAATACAACAAACAATCTAATACCATATTTTACAAGAAACTCTATTAAAAAATTATAATTCCAAGAAAGGTTTTAAAAATTAGGCAAATAATTCAAAAATACTTGATTATTTTACACAATGAATAACATAATTCAGACAAATATTAACATTTTAAAATATATAATTGGGCAAGTAAATAAGTGCCTAACATTATGGCTCTCTTTAAGAAATTTTAAGGTAAAATTATCATAATCTATCAAAAATATTGAGATATAAGGATAATTGTTGTGAAAGGTTACTTGAGTGAACCATATAAACGAGTTTTAGTAAAATTTTCCGGAGAAGCATTAGCTGGAGAAAAGGGCTATGGAATTGATATTGATGTACTTCAATACATTGCTAAGGAAATAGAAGGCGTACATAAAGAAGGTATTGAAATAGGTATTGTTATTGGTGGTGGCAATATTATTCGTGGTGTAGCTGCATCAAAAGGAGGCGTTATTGGTCGTACAAGTGGCGATTATATGGGTATGTTAGCTACAGTAATTAACGCAGTAGCCACACAAGAAGCGTTAGAGAGCTTAGGGCTATATGTTCGTGTGCAAAGTGCAATAGAAATTCAAGAGGTATGCGAAACTTATATTTACCGTCGTGCTATAAGACATCTTGAAAAAAGAAGGATTGTTATATTTGCCGCTGGAACAGGAAATCCCTTTTTTACTACTGATACTGCTGCAACCCTTCGGGCAATAGAAATTGGTGCTGATGCTATTATTAAGGCAACAAAAGTTGATGGAGTATTTGATAAGGATCCAAATAAATTTGCTGACGCCATCAAGCTCGATGTGTTAAGCTATGATAAAGCTCTACATGATAGTATAAAGGTTATGGACGATACTGCTATTGCACTCGCCAAAGATAATGCACTACCTATTGTTGTATGCAATATGTTCAAACAGGGTATTTTACGAAAAATTATTTTAGGCGAACGCTCACTGTGTTCTATTGTAAAATAATACACTATAAATAAGGATTGATATGATTCGTATGGAAGAAATTGCTTCAAAAGCTTTGCAAAAGGTTAATAATGATCGCTATTTGCTCTCTAATATGATTTTTGCAAGAGTGGAGGAACTAAGCAAGGGTGATAAGCCTTTAGTGAATTTAGATGTCAGATACAATAAATTACCTGATATTGCTATGTTTGAGATTGCTGAAGGGAAGATTGGCATCAAGGAAGATAATGACAGAAATTTCAAGTAGTTTTGAATTTTTTAATGAAGTCAAATCTATAAATAGCCCAGATTATGCTTATGATTTACTCAAAAGAATTGCAGGTGATAATTTACAGGTAAAAGAAGCCCTTGAGTATGCTACAAAAGCACATGAGGGACAATTTAGAAAAGGAGGTGGTCCTTATATCACCCATCCTATATTGGTTGCCTGTGTGGTTGCCTATTATGGGGGTGATACCTCCATGATTTGTGCAGCTTTATTGCATGATGTAGTAGAAGATACTAAAGCTACACATGAGGATATTACCTTTGCATTTGGGAAAGATGTTGCTTCTTTAGTAGATTCTTTGACAAAAATTGTTGAAATACGAGAGGAAGAATTACCTCCAGCCACTTCTAGTCGCAAACTCATAACTTCAGCACTTACTTTTCGTAAAATTCTTATTGCTTCTATAAAAGATATTCGGGCATTAGTTATCAAGCTCTGCGATAGATTTCACAATATGGCAACACTTGATGCACTTGCACCAAGCAAAAGAACGCGTATTTCTGAAGAAACTCTTGTAGTTTATGCTCCCATAGCCCATAGGCTTGGCATTTCTTCTATTAAAAACGAGCTTGAAGATTATAGCTTTAAGTATATCTTTCCTGAAGAATATCAAAAAATTGATCTCTATTTCAAAGAACATAAACAAGAGCTTGAATTAAAATTAAATAATCTTTTATCAAAGATTAAAAAAGTGCTTATAAGCAATGGTATTCCGGAAGGTAATTTTCAGCTCATGAAACGAGTCAAAAGGAAATATTCTATATACCTTAAAATGCAAAGAAAAGGTATTTCTATTGAAGAAGTGCTTGATCTTTTAGCATTGCGTATTATCACCAAAGGCGATTTAGATTGCTATCGTGTATTGGGCATTATCCATCTTGCTTTTAAGCCTATTATATCTCGCTTTAAAGATTATATTGCTCTCCCTAAAGAAAATGGTTATCAGACGATTCATACCACTATCTTTGATGATTCTCTTATTTATGAGATTCAGATACGCACAGAAGATATGCACAAAGGTGCTGAATATGGTGTAGCTGCACATTGGAAGTATAAAACAGGCGGTTCTGTTGTTCCATCTTTAGGGTGGCTTAATGATTTGCAATTTCAAAATGACAATATAGAAGAATTCTATGAGCTCGCTAAAAATGATTTATATAGAGAAGACATTGTTGTATTTTCTCCTGATGGCGATACTTATAGCCTTCCTGTTGGTGCTGTTGTGCTTGATTTTGCTTATGCGGTTCATACTGATATAGGCAATAAGGCGAAAAAAGCATTTGTAAATAATCAGCAGACTTCTTTGCTCACTGTTTTAAAGAGCGGTGATATAGTTAAAATTGTTACTGTAGAAAAGCAGATTTTGCGTCCAAGCTGGATTGATAATGTCAAAACTTCAAAGGCAAAGCATCAAATTCGTATTAATACGGCTGCAAGAATCAAAGATATAGAAAGACAAAGTGCTTTGAATATTATTGCGACTATTTTTGGTAAAACACCTGAAGAAATTGCTACATTTGTTGCAGATGCAAAATTAGAAAGCTCTATTCATAGAGTATGTACAGATTTGACATATCTCAAAGAGCTTGAAAATCGTATTGAAAATAAGATAAAAAAAGAAGTTAGCTTTTTTTCACGGATTAAAATTAGAATATTAAAGCTCAAAGAGCATGTTTTTAACAATCTTTTAGTATGCTCTAATTTTAATATATCTGAAACACTTTTTGATCATTGTTGCCACCCTAAATTTGGTGATGAAATTATTGCCTTTAAAAGTGGCTCTAAAGCCTTTATACACCATAAACTTTGCGAACGAGCCTTTGGGGAGATAGAAAATGGTGGAAAAATGCTCTATGTTGCTTGGGTGGGTGATGTGATGGATAAATTTATAATCATTGTAGCCCTTGAGAATCATAAAGGAGTATTGGCAAATTTTTTACAATTTCTTGCTAAAAATGATATTAATGTTATAAGCATTAATCTTGGCAATGGCAACAATTTATACAGCTCTCATTGTGAAATTCAAATAGAATGTCGCAACGCAGATACAAAATATTTAAGGAAATTACTCTCGCAAAGATTTCGTATTATAAATATTTACAATATCAAAGACGCTTATAGCACAAGTAAATAAATGGAGATATTATGGCCCAAATAGATGAAATTATGAAAGAAATATTGAGAGGATCAAGCGAAGTTATTGGCAGAGAGTATATACAATCATTGATTCAAAAATATCTTGATAGAGGCGAGCATTTTGTAGTAAAGGCAGGTTTTGATCCAACTGCTCCAGATTTGCATTTAGGGCATGTAGTGCTTCTTCAAAAAATGTCTGTGTTTCAGAAATATGGAGCAAAAGTTATTTTTCTTATCGGTGATTTTACCGCAACAATAGGGGACCCTAGCGGCAAGAGCGAAACAAGAAAACCTCTTACTCAAGAGGAGGTTTTGCAAAATGCACAAACATATAAAGAACAAGTTTTTAAAGTGCTAGACCCAAATAAGACAGAAGTGCGCTTTAATTCTGAATGGCTTTCATTGCTGAATCTCAAAGATATACTTATGCTTTGCTCAAAGTTTTCTGTAGCTCGTATGCTTGAAAGAGATGATTTTGAGAAGAGATTAAAAAATCAAAATACTATTTCTATGGTGGAATTTCTCTACCCTCTTATGCAGGGTTATGATAGTGTTGCTTTGAATTGTGATATAGAATTTGGTGGCAATGATCAAAAATTTAACTTACTTGTGGGTAGGCAATTGCAAAGGGCTTATAATCTCAACAAGGAACAATCAGCCTTTATGATGCCTGTTTTAGAAGGTCTTGATGGGGCACAGAAAATGAGCAAAAGCTTAGGTAACTATATTAGCATTACAGAAAACCCAAAAGATATGTATGCTAAGATAATGAGTATATCTGATTTGCTTATGTGGAGATACTATGAACTTTTAAGCCATAAAACATTCAGTGAAATTCAACATTTACAACAAGAGGTACAAAAGAACAATATTCACCCTAAAGAAGCAAAAGAAAATTTAGCTTTAGAAATAACTACAAGATTTCATGGGCAAGAGCAAGCTCAATATGCTCAAGATGAATTTAGAAAAGTTTTCTCTAAGAGAGAAATTCCATTAGAAATGCCAAGCCTATCTTTTAAAGAACCTATTTGGATATGTAGAGCTCTTGTTTTAGGTAATATGCTTTCTTCAACTTCTGAAGCAAGAAGGGCATTGGAAGCAGGAGCAGTGCGTATCAACCAAGAAAAAGTACAAGATATTAATAAACATCTTGAAAAAGGAGTATATATTTTACAAGTCGGAAAAAGAAAGTTTTTAAAAGTTCAGATTGATTGAGGAAATACAATGCAGTATACCCAACGAAAAACAACATTACCTTCATTAACAATAAGAAATTTAAAAATACCCTATCCCATCATACAAGGTGGCATGGGTGTAGGCATTAGCTGGGATGAATTGGCTGGAAATGTTTCTAAAGAAGGTGGCTTAGGGGTGATTAGTGCTGTGGGTACAGGCTATTATAAAAAATTTAAATTTACAACAAAACTCTCTCATAATCGCCCTTTTGAAGTGCAAAATTTTTATTCTAAAGAAGCTCTTTTTGAGATATTTAATAATGCAAGAATACATTGCAATAATGCGCCTTTGGGGGCAAATGTTCTTTATGCTATCAATGATTATGGTAGAGTTGTAAGAGATGCCTGTGAAGCAGGGGCAAATCTTATTATTACAGGTGCTGGGCTTCCTACGGATATGCCAGAATTTACACAGGGTTTTCCAGAAGTTGCCCTTGTGCCTATTGTTTCTTCAGCAAGGGCTTTAAAGATAATATGCAAACGGTGGCATGGGCGTTATAAAAGAATTCCAGATGCCATTGTTGTTGAAGGTCCTCTTAGCGGTGGGCATCAAGGGATTATGTTTGAAGATTGTTTTAAGCCAGAATACCAGCTTGAAATTTTAGTGGCTGAAGCACTTAAAGAAGCAAAAAATTGGGATAACATACCTATAATAGCGGCTGGAGGTATTTGGGACAGAAAAGATATTGATCAATATATAGACATGGGGGCTAAGGGTGTGCAAATGGGGACAAGATTCTTAGGGGCAAAAGAATGCGATGCAAAATATTATGCTACTCTTATGCCCACGGTTAAAGAAGAAGATATACAGCTTATTAAATCGCCCGTAGGCTACCCAGCAAGAGCAATAATGAAAGGAGTGATGCAGCGACTTCAAGAGGGTACCGCCCCAAAAGTAGCATGTATTAGCAACTGTGTTCAACCTTGCCATAGGGGAGAAGAGGCAAAAATAGTAGGTTACTGTATTGCTGATAGACTAGGAGATGGTGCGTTGGGCGACCCTATTAATGGGCTTTATTTTACAGGTTCAAATGGTTATCGTATTGAGAAGATTGTAAGTGTTAGAGAAATTATGGATGAGCTCATTTGTGATTAAAATTTTTCTCTATATTTTTATGTGCTGTATTCTATATGCTTCGCCATTACCTCATATTATTGGAGTGGAGTTTGAAAAGCAAAGCACAAAAATTACTTTTAACAAAAGCATACAAAAAGATATTTACAATTTTTTCCAGCTTAAATCTAATGAGCTTAAAAGAGATATTTATGATTTTGATGCTATTTTAAGTGCTGGAAACCAAAATTATGATTTTGATACAGGTGTGAAGATAAGAATAGCTCAAAACACCCCCCAAAGAGTCCGCATTGTCTTATCACATAATGAAGAAATAAAAACAAAAATAGAAATTAAAGGTAAAATAGCTCATATTACCATAATCACGCCAAATGCTCTTTCCTCATTGTTTCCAACAGTAAAACCATCAGCACCAGAGAAGGAAGCACCAAAAAGCAACCAAATACCAAAAGTTGCCCCTAAGAGCTCGCGAATAATTGTTCTTGATCCAGGGCATGGAGGCAAAGATTGCGGAGCATTGGGGCATGCAAATGTGTGCGAAAAGGTTATTGTTCTGAATCTTGCTAAAGAGCTTGAAAAAGAGCTTAAAAAAAGAGGTTACAAGGTTTATATGACAAGAACAGAAGATATTTTTATCCCTCTTCGACAGAGAACAGAATTTGCTAATGCCAAGGGAGCAGATATTTTTATTTCTTTGCATGCAAATGCTATAGCTAAAGAGAAGCATAGTGTTTCTAGTGGAATTGAAAGTTATTTTCTTTCTCCTGCAAGAAGTGAGAGGGCAAAAAATGTAGCTGCTTTAGAGAATAAAGAAGATATTCAAGAAATGAATAATTTTTCTCGTGAAACAGTGCTAGGAATCATCAATTCGCAACGCTTATATGCATCACATCGTTTAGCTTTAGATATTCAATTTGGCATGCTTTCTTCTGTCAAGAAAAAACATAAAACTTTTGATGGTGGCGTGAGAGAAGGTCCATTTTGGGTGCTCGTAGGTGCTTTAATGCCCTCTGTGCTTTTAGAGATTGGTTATATAACCCACCCCATAGAGGGTAAGCTCATTGCTAGCAATGCGTATCAAAAGCTATTAGCCATAGGTATTGCTAATGGAATTGATGGATATTTTGTGAAAAATTTTAATTAAGGAGTCTTGATGAGTAATAAAATTGGCATAAGTGAAATTGTTCTCTCTGCTTTGTTCTTTTTCATAGCTATTTTTACCTTGTGTGTTGTTTTGCTTACTTATACTGTTGATAATTTTTCTGGATTATTTGTTTTGGTGAGTGCAACTCATGGGGTATATGAAAATTTTTATTTTATCATAGGTTTTGTAGGGAGTATTAGTATATTGCTTACTACTTTCAAAGAACGCTCATATCAGCGGATGCAAAAGAGTTTCTTTTATTTCTGCTACATTATGCTTTTTATATTTGTGCTGAATGCTTTTTTAGGGGTAAGACCATATCTTATACAAACTGATAGCATAGATTCTGTGCAGCTTTTACTTTTTTCTACACCTGTAGAGCATATTATTGATTGCTTCTTTTTTGTGTTTTTTGTTGCCCTCCCTTTTGTGTATTATCTGCAAATAAATGAAAACACGCTTTATAAAAAGTTCTATACCTTTCCACATAATCTTATTCCTAGTCTTAATACAATGATGGTTGCTCTTTTTAGCTTTGCTATTCAACCATTAGACAAGGAACATTGGTGGGAATGGTGGGAAATTTCAGCAGTATTAATAGGTTTAATGATGCTGGGCTATTTATGGTATCGCCAAAAGATTCTTTTTAGCTCTTATGAACGATTTAATTTCATTGTCCTTATTATTGGTGTAGCTATTTTTCTCATTTCACATTCTGTATTTGAAGGCTATGCAAGTCAATATGCTGCTAAAAAAACCATTTATCTCCTTGCTGTTTGGGGTTGGGTTTTAGGGGTTATAGATAGGCATAAGATAGAGTATAAAAAATCCTTGCTCTAGAAATATAATAATTAAACAGATGAGATTCACATCTCAAAGAACATGTGTTTTATTATAAAATAAGAGTGATTACATTAACATATTAAAAATAAAATAATATGTTCTGTGATTATGTGCAAAAACAATAGGTCAAGAATTGCTACTAAGAGCTTGTAAGCATTTTGTTTGCCCTTGTATAAGTTAAGGTATTCATTAATATGAATAATTAATTATTTAAAACTCCTTGAGTGAGATTTATATAATAATAAATTAAAATAATTCTTTAAAGGGCAGATATGATTTTTGTTATAAAATTCCTTAAAGGATTGTGAGTGAGTGATAATATTCAAGTTATTTTTGGTGGGTCTTTTGATCCTTTTCATAATGGACATAAAAAAATTATAGAATACTTATTGCAACAGCCATATAAGCATATTTGGATTCTTCCAGCTTTTTTGAATCCTTTTAAAGCCTATACAAGTTTTAAAGTAGCAAAACGCTTGCAATGGATTTATGATTCTATTTGTGATATTCATGATAAGAGGCTTCAAGTAAGCACTTTTGAAATAGATAATAACAAGAGCACACCTACTTTTACCACCCTGCAATACTTTAAAAAACAATATCCTTGTGATGAATTTTGTCTTGTTATTGGAGAGGATCAGCTCTATAGACTTAAAGATTGGTTTTGCTTTGAAGCTCTTAAAAAAGAGGTTTGTTTTATTATTTTTGGCAGAAAGGGTTATTTTGCATATAATAAAGATGTATTTGATGAAATTAATTATAAATGGATAGAATGGAATATAGGCATAAGTAGCACACAAATCCGAGAAGGAATAAAAGAACATAATAATGCTGTTTTAGAATTCGTTGCACCATCTGTTGCAAAAGATTTATTGGCAATACAATGAAACCTATAATCTCTGTTGTTATCCCATTATATAATAATGAAAGCTATATAACAAAAGCTCTTGATTCTTGTTTTACTCAAAATTTTAAAGATATAGAAGTTATTGTTGTTGATGATAAAAGTACAGATAATGGCTTAAATATTGTCAAAGAATATGCAAAGA
>JARHYY010000034.1 GCA_029258405.1 Helicobacteraceae bacterium
CTTATTGCTTTCTTTTTGGTTGTGAGTATTGTGGATATTGTTAAAAGGTTTATAGTTCTTATATGTATATTCTATAAGAGTTATTCATATTATTTATCAGAGAAACTCTCTATTAATACAAAAGACAGATTATTTCCAAAGATAAATCCACAATATAACACAAAAACTTGCTTTTATTGTGGAGTTATTAGAGAAAATTTCATGCTCAGAGAAAGAAACATTTGAGGATGAGGATATGTAAAACTATAATTCATAGAGATATTAATGTAAATACTAATATTTAAAGCATAATATTAAAATACCTTGAACTATTGGATTATAAGTTTTTAAGTTAGTTAAGATTATATGATTTTAGTAAGGGAGATTCTGCTTTTTCAGACAGAAGCGGTTTATCACAATCTTGACATTGAGGTCCAAAAAGTTTACAGTATTCGCAATATATACAACTCGCACTTCTTTTAGAGCAGATGGTTGGTATATTACGCTTCTTAGCTTCATTGCGAAATTTACGCATAGTATTATGATTAAGAAAATTAGTGAGTAAAATTAAGCAATTAATATTTTGTGGGATTTTCTTGTGATTAACGCTTTCTCTTCTTCCATTCCAATGTGTTATTCCATTGCAACCTAATGAATGTAACACTGCTTTAATAGGGACTATTTCATCACCACCGATAACAAGTACTTCCATAACATTGTCCTTTACAAAATAAATTCAATAATTAAAATTATAATCTATATTTTACAAAATGTCAATAATAGGAATTAATATTATTTAATTTTGAATAAAACTAATTTTATATATAATAATCTCTAAAAAACAAGGTTGATTTATGAAAAAATTAAGCAATGAAGAATATGCAGTTATTATTCAAAAAGGCACAGAAGCACCATTTAGCGGTAAATATAATGATTTTGATGAAGATGGTGTTTATTGTTGCAAGCAATGCGGTGCTTTATTATTTCGTTCTGAAGACAAATTTCATTCAGGTTGTGGATGGCCAAGCTTTGATGATGAGATTGCAGGGAGTATTAAGCATGAAATTGACGCTGATGGGCATAGAATGGAGATTATGTGCAAGCAATGCGGAGGACATTTAGGGCATGTTTTTGACGGGGAGCATTTCACTGCAAAAAATAGACGCTATTGCGTTAATTCTCTCTCTTTAGAGTTTAAGTCAAAAATGTAAATTATGGTTTTTGGTTATTATGGTAACAAATAAGCAAGTTTATGTGCAATAAATAAAAAACTTAATGAGTAAATTTTGAATAAACTTTGCAATTAGCATCAAAGAGAATAACTTTAAAAGTTAAATAAACATTAAAAAATAATGGTATTTAATCTTTAAATGTATAAATGTTTTTATAGTTAATATATAGAACAAGAAAATCTTTCAAAATAATTTTAAAGAATATAATTACAAATAATGCTATAAAATTGTAATGCCCTTAACATAAAGTTTAAAAATTAACTTAATATAATATTTTAGTATTTTTTATAAATATATTATTATATTTCTCTTGAATTTGCTTGTAAGCTAATGTTATTTATGGAATCAGCATTTTTTATGATTCTTAATGAAACTTTATTTTTTGATATTGAGTAAATGGTAAAAATTTTAAGAGAGATAATGATAATTTTTTTAGCATATTTTTAGTAACATTACTTATTGAATTTCATTTAAACAGCGTAATTAATTCTTTAATTTAATGCTTCAATTCTTTAAGCAAAATTTTAAATGCTCAATTTCATTGCAAGGGTTGCTCTATGTCTTAAAATGATAATAATATGCTCTTTTTTATAAAATACAACTATGGCGAGTTTCTAACTTTTATTTAAAGGCTAATGTGGTAATGCTCGTGCATTAACTAATGCTGGTGTAAAGAAAAAAAGTTCTGCTGTTTCTATGAG
This sequence comes from Helicobacteraceae bacterium, assembly GCA_029258405.1. GTDB lineage: Bacteria > Campylobacterota > Campylobacteria > Campylobacterales > Helicobacteraceae > NHYN01. The sequence continues at coordinate 1,913 of JARHYY010000034.1, forward strand.
AAAGAAAAAATCAAGCGAGCATGGGGTAATACCAAATCGTTTTTCAATCGGGATATTTGGATTTTCAAAAGCACTCAAGCACTCATTGCTTTCAAGCACTAAAGAACGAATTTGAACTGCACCTATGCTTGTTGGGATGAGAGAAAACACTGTTTCAAGTTTTGCATCTTTTATATCTTGCAAACAAGATTTTAATGTTAATAAGCCATCATTACCAATGGCTAAACAATTATCTGGGTTTTCTGGTCTCACAAACTGAACATAAGCAAATGGCCATTTATCGCGTAATTTATCCCTTGAGTGCAATTCAGGAGGTAAATCAAATTCTCTTAAAAACCAATTTTGTGTATTCATATCTCCAGTGCGTTGAATATTAAGAGCAATTCCATTTTGTAAATTTCTAATTTGAAAGGCATTAGTAATATTCTCAAAGTCATCACTTCTTGCATAAAGTATATTTAAACTTATTAATATTATGGCTAATATAATTTTTATCATGCTCTATCCTTATTGAAGTCGCCTAAAAATCACAGGAAAATGGTCAGAAACAAGCTGTGTTCTAAAGTTAGCAAGCATTAAAAGGGCAACAAAAGCAGGTTCAATAAAGCTTCCTGCAGAATTTCCAACAACAGCATAATCAAGTGTGCCTCCGCTTCTTTGTGTAGCTGCATTTGGGGCAATAATGCTATTTCTTACCCTTGTTTCAAGACGCAACTCTGTTCTTAAACTTTCAGGAGAGCGGTTAAAATCGCCAATAATCATCCAGCTTACTTGAGGTTGTCCTTGAAAAAATGCAAAAACAGAATTTACAATAGCTGGAGCATCTGTGCCCCCATTGGCTAAAGCATGTATGCAAAAAAATACATCATTGCCTATGCGAATGCCTATAACAGGACGCGAAACAAGAGTTGGGGGCGGCAGGACAACGACTTCATCTGCCCTTACCCTTGAAACGATAGCAAGATTAACACGATTTGCTCCTTGATCCACGGCTGAATAATAGATAAAAGCATTTTCAGGGCGAGAGCGAGTGCCTAAATCCCACATAAATTCTGCAATAGGAATGCCATTTGTTGTGGATAATGCTCGCCCTGTTGGGCGGGCACTTTGTGGCAATGTGCCTGCTTCTTGTACGGCAAGAATATCTGCTGCGTTTTCTCCTGAAATAAGCTGCCTAACACTTATGCTCCATTTGCTTTCTGTATTTGCTGATGAACCTTGCAGATTCCATGATGCTACCTTAAAATCTTCTAGCTTGCTCCATAAAGTAGCTTGGATAATAAGCAGTAATAATATTATCTTCATGTTAGTTTCTCGTTTTATCATATAATGGGTGTATCAAAAGCGGTGGCGGAGCAATATACCATTGTTGATCTATATTATCTCCACTCGCACAAGGGCTTAAGAAAATCCCATTAACCTTATGAAAATCGCCAAATATGTTCCCAATAGGTGCATGTATACATTTATCAAAACCTACATTCTTAAACATGAATGCACCGTTGCTCATAGGTATAAGTTTAAAACGCTGGTAAAGATTATTTTTTCTGCATGCCATATGTATCAGCCCATTTTTGTAACCATTAAGACATGTATTTGTCTTCGCATTTTGTATCATGACTTCATCATTTTCAAGAAATAGGAATTTCCACACTCTAGCCCCGCCAAAACCTATACTATCAATCAAGCTATAGCCCCAAATCCAATTACCTTGTGCTAATGCCCAAATAGTCAATACAGAACCTGTTGGGTGCATAAGAGTCATCCAGTCGCCTTGAGTACTAAGGTCATTAGTGTTTGGAGTGCTTTGCAATAAAGGTGGTTGTAAATTATTCTCTGTAAGTTGAGAAACTTGAAGATTAAATATCTTTTTCTGTTCATCTGGGAGTAATATTTGACCAACAATTGGCTTGCCATCTATATTTTCTTGAGGTAAAGTAGGGTATTCACCAATGTTTAAAGGGTCTGTATTGTCCTTGCTCCCAATAATTCCATAAAGGGGGTTTCGTGCAATTTTTTGGTTTGCTCCATGGAGACAAGCATTAAAGAATATACCTACGATAATAAAAAAACAAATTTTTAGAAAGAATTTTGCACCTATAGAAAACATTCATGAGCTCTTTATATATTTGTTATTGTTTATTATAGCATATATTTGAAAAAACAATAATATCTCCTCAATAATTTTATAAACTCTTTTTGTATTTGTCATTTTAAAAACTTAAAATTCACATCTCCCGCTAATACATTGATTGATAAGCTCTGGCAAGGGTATGAGTGCATTGCCTCTTCTATCTTCGCCATCTCCTGTGCAATCATTTAAAGAAACAATATTTTCAAAACTATTAAAATAAACATGATTGATAGAAAAAACCCCTAATCCCACCAACTCTAAATGCCTGCCCCCAAAGCGAGTAAGCCTCTCTGTTAAATCTTGTGCATTATTTGCTGGGCTAAGCCTGCTTATAAATTCTTCTTGGCTTACAAGGGCATTTGCAGGTATTGCTACCACACCTTCTTGCAATCGCAAAACCGGCATAGCATGCGCACTTAATCGTTGTAAATGCCTATCAAATCGAGCCATCGTAAAGAGAAAAACACTACCCACTGGAGCACCTATAACCCTTTGGAGTAAAGCATTTACGCCCGCTCTATCTGTGCCAACCCCAAGCCTGCTCCAATCATATTGAGGGAGCATAGATATACTACTTGCAAAAGCCCTATCAACATTGCGAAGAAATGAATCACGCCCTCCTGCTATAGGATAGTTATAATATTCCAAAATATCATTAAGCGTTTGATGCAATAAAGAATTTCTCGCTTGAAATGATATAAAAGGATTTGCAAGCGGGGCTGTATCAAAAAAATAACCACCACTAGTTAAAGGCTGTGCTGTGTTGTGCAAAAGTTCAGCTATCATCTGATAGGCTTGTAAAAGACAAGTGCCACATATTCCACTTGATGGAAGAGCGGCATTAGAACTTACATTAATTGCATAAAGCCTGTTTTTCCATTCTTGACTTAAGCTAAAACCTGAAGGCAATGGCGGGTTGTTTGTTATAGCTTTTGTATTATATCCTATTGCTGGGCAGCTATGCAAATTTTTACCAATATTAGCATAAATGAATCGAAACCATTCTTGCATATAAAAATTAACTGCAAATGCAGAGATAGGGCTACTTCTTGTATCTTTTAGTAAATAGCTCTTATTCACCGTATAAGGCACACCCCAGTGCGTCCCATAACGCGTAAGCCTCAAAACATTGCCATCTTTATCCTGAAAGGCAAAATTGCTACCAGAAATAAGAATAGGTTTAAAGTAGGCTCTGTTTTGTTGCGGGGGCTTAGAATCATCGCATAAACCCCAAACAACCCAATCCCAATCTTTTTTACCTGTATTCGAATACATGCAATATAAGCTACCAGAGTTATAATCATATTGTGCTATATGCCCGCTTTGTATATTGTAATAAAGAAAGGTTGTATTTTTATCAGATTGATTGTTACGCAAAAAATATCGCTCTTGTGTATATTTATCTATTATATCCCATGCCAACCAAGTGATAATGCTTAGGTTTCCGGGCATGGCTATAGTTTTTGCCCATCCTTGCATAGAGGGATGAAGCTTATGCCTATAAAGCCCTCCTTCTAGTCTATTTACAGCATAGAGATAACTTCCATCATCTTTAATGCTATAAAAATCATCATGAGCATAAAATCCATCATCTTTGATTTTCCATTGTTGATTTTTGAGATTAATGACACAAGGAGAAAGATAAAGATAGTCCTTTCCTCTTGCATAAAGTGCTACTGAATCTGGTGCAGTAATGCAAAGCCAAGTTTTATTCATATAAAAACCAATCCTACCAAAAACATCATATCTTGCTGGAATAGCTCCTTGCACAGCACAATTTAAAATACCAATATAAGAGCCATGTTCTGCCCCAAGAGAAAATGTAGGGATATAGCAGAGCGTATAATTATCATGAGTAATAATTTTAAGAGGCATATCTTGCGGGGTTTGCACTTTTCTTTGTGCAGGTGTAGCGGATAATGTATCTGCAAGGAGATATTGCTGTGATACAGCCAATGCAAACAAGAAGCTTAAAAATAAATACATAATACCCCTTTTATCTATAAATTATATCTATATGAACTAAGAGCTATATATTACATTAAAACAACTAAGAACTAAAGGTTTTTAAAATTATACAAAATAAATTATTCTGTGAAACAATCATCCTTATCTGTCTTATACTCCAAAACTTCATCTTTTGTTGTTTTGTTTGTTTCATTTTTTACATGAGCATTTGTATCTGATGTATTTTCTCTTTTGTTATATTTAATATGAGTAAAGACATCATTGTTAAAGCTTGAATTTATTATCATTATTACTCCTTTAATTAGGTATAATACTAAATATCGTCAGTTTTTGTTTTTTATTTATATGTTTTCAATTAAAAAACGATAAGCCATTAGATTTCATGAATCAAGTCTTTATAGATAGACAATAATAAAGAATGAGTTTTGATATGTCTAAATCAATAGAGTTATGGCAATTATTGCTTTTTATGCTGTGTTTTTAAGTTTCATAGTGATATTATATCATATAATAAAATATGCTTTGCAAGGTTTTACTCATTCTTTAACTTATTAAGAGTTCTTAGAATTTTTGTGTAAAAGTTTTCTTGCTTGTTGATAAAGTTAGGCTGGAGAGTGGTATGAAAAATACAAAAAAAAGTAATCTATTTATGCTTATATGTTTTTGTTTGATAGCTTTTGGTTTTGTAGCATGCAATGATAATAAAAGTGATTCCAACAAGGAAATTGAAGAAATTGAAAACAAGCAGAATGCACCTAAGGATAATAGTGTTAGTGAATGTGATAAGGCAAATATCAATATCACACCTAAGGCTTTGAGCAAGCAAGAGCTTAATGATTTGCTCGGGATAATTAAGGGTGAGGGTAAATTTTATGCTTTAAAAGGTATGTTTGATAATAAAGAGAGTAGGGCATATTTTGTTTATAATGATGGTGCTGAAGAGTTTTATTATAGCCTCACATTGCTAGATTTTAGTGATAGCGATAGGCATAAATTATTAGATACCGCTACAACAAAGATTGGTTTTGAAAATGGTTTATTAGTTATTGAGGGTGTTTTTAACGATCGATTACAGCAAAAAGAATTTAAGTTTAAGCAAGATAGGGATTCTATGTTAAATGAATTATCTCTTATAAGAAATGTATTGAATACAAAAAAAGGTGATGAGGACAATACAATAGAATATGCAAGTACGATAACAAAAGTATTTATTCCTCCGTGCAATAATCTCCCAAAAGATATATATGACAAACTCAATAATAATTTATCTATGGGGGCTATGAGTAAAAATGATTTAAGTGATAAAATTATGGCAGAAATGCAACAGCAATATGAAATAAAAAAAGAAGAGTGGAATTCAAATTGGGAGATTAGAGAAGATATATATGTCTATTTTGTGGATTCTCATATACTTGAATTTATGCAGATTGATTATGTATATACAGGTGGGGCTCATGGTGTTTATACAAAAAATATGCTCGCATATAGTCTTGATAATGGCGAGAAATTGTCAAATGATATAAATAGTGTTTTTGATATGTCAAAAAGTGATGAATTATTATATATAATAAATGAAAAGCTTAAAGAAGAGCCATATAAAAGCAAGGTATTTGAAGAATCGCTTCCTATAGATACATTGCCACAGACAATTTTTATAGATTCTAATTTTGTTATTTTTGTATGGCAAATATATGACATAGCCCCTTATTCTAGCGGAACAATAGAAATGCCTATAAATCTCAATGAGCTCAAAGAATTTATAAAAGCAGATTCACCATATAAATATCTCTTTGATAATAATGTTTATTGACGATATTTATATTCTTTCATCTGCCCATGCTTTTGCATAAAGTCCATTTTGAGCAAGAAGCTCTACATGTGTGCCAGATTCGGCTATAATGCTACCTTTTGGGGTTTTTTGTAGCATAATAATACAATCACAATGCTGTATGCTTTTGAGTTTATGGGCTATGATAATAACACTTTTATTTTCTGTAAGCTTATTTATTGCTTTTTGCAAGGCGTATTCATTAAGCACATCAAGATTTGAGCTTATTTCATCAAGCAAAACAA
>JARHYY010000052.1 GCA_029258405.1 Helicobacteraceae bacterium
TTAATGTATTTTGGTATATATAGATGTATCTTTAATACTTTTAAGTATTACATGTTATATATAACTCTTTAAAGTGAATGTCATATTCAATCTCAGCTTGTATATGAGATATATTTGCTGATATGTATTTGTAATAGTTATCAATACTTATATCTTATTAGTATATATTTTGATTGCCTATGCCTTGTGTGCCCCTAAAACCTGTTTTGTAAGTTAAAGAAGCATAAAATAATGAACTTTAAATATTTATTTTATATTAAAATGATTTAAAAAACTTGTAAGGGCAAAATTTATGCCATTAAATGTAAATTGGAGTTTGAAAGCATGGAGCATAAGCCGACAAGCACCAAAATAATGGGTGTATTTTTGAGCACAAAACGAAGCATTGCTTTCTAAGTATTCTCTACTTAAGTGATCATCTACACCATAAAGGGGGTCACCTATAATACGATGCCCAATAGAATATAGGTGCAGGCGAATTTGATGCGTTCTTCCTGTATAGGGCACTACAAGCACATAAGTGCTATTGGTTTCAGGATTATAGCTTAATGGCTTAATGAATGTATGAGATGCTAACCCTTTATTATCTATAGACATGCGAATACTTAAATCACCTTTATGTTGAGATTTCAAAATTGGTAAAGTAATATGACGAGAATGAGAGAGTTTGCCTTGCACTAAAGCATAATAACTTCTTTGTATATGTTTATCCATAAAGAGCTTACCAAATTTTTGTGCATAATGAACATTAGAAGCTGCTATAAGCAAACCACTTGTTTCCTTATCAAGCCGATGGACTAATACAGCTTGATTGCCTAATGAAAGCTTAATAGAATCAAGCATTGAGGCTGTTTGGGAATAATCTTTAGGATGAGATAAAAAATGAACAGGTTTATCAAATACAGCAAAAGAATTTGTTTTGAATATAGGATGGTGATAGGAAGAATATTCAATATCAAAATAAATAACTTTAATATGCCCAAATATTTTTTGTGATTTATGGCAGGTGCTACCATTTGCATATATTACTCTTTTTTTATCGAGCCATCGTTGTGCTTGGTTATAAGATATGTTGAACTCTCGCATTAAAAATACAAAAGCTAAAATTGGTTTGGTGATAAAAAAATCTTTTACTTTAAACCCCATAGAACTTAATTACCACAGACAACAAATAAAATTCCTAATAAAAATTGCCTAATAAAATTTGATAGAAAGCTATTATAAATAGACCCATAAAGGGTCTAAAGCCAAACAAAACCAATGTAACCATTTCTTGTAACACAAGTCCCCAGTACAATTACATAAGCTTTGCTTGAAACCTCTTGTGGTACATAAACATACCTAAAGAACATCTTTAAATAAAGATCAATGCTATTATACACTAATTTTGTCTTTTTGTAAAGACAATTTTTAAGAATTTAAAATTAGTATATTATTGAGTTATGAATTAGTACTTCTGTGCATTGGATGTTGATAATCATTTTTTTCGCAACCAACAAGCACGAAAGTGCTCATAAGCACAAAAAAAGTAGCAAATAATATTTTTACCATAAAAAATCTCCTTTTTTAAATTAAAAAGATAAGCTATTATACCAAAGTATTAGTTATTTCTTGCTTTTTTTTAATTTATCTGAAATTAAAAAAGCTAGCTCAAGAGCTTGCGTAGCATTTAAACGAGGGTCACAGTGTGTATGGTAGCGACATGAAAGATCATTATCTGTAATTTGTTGGCTACCGCCTACGCATTCGGTTACATCTTGTCCTGTCATCTCTAAATGAATACCTCCAGCATATGTTCCTTCTGCTTCATGAATATCAAAAAAAGCATTCACTTCATCAAGTATGGCATTAAATGGTCTTGTTTTATAGCCATTGCTTGCTTTAATAGTATTGCCATGCATAGGATCTATGCTCCATAAAATTTTGCAACCTTCTTGTTTAACTTCTCTTAGGAGTTTTGGGAATTTGTCTTTAATATTATCTGCTCCCATTCGTACAATAAAATTAAGCCTGCCTGCCTCATTGTTAGGATTAAGTATATGAGCCATTCCTAATAACTCTTCTTTTGTAGCATTTGGACCAATTTTTACCCCCAAAGGATTTTTAACCCCTCTTAAAAATTCTATATGTGCCTCATTAAGCCCTCTTGTCCTCTCGCCAATCCACAGCATGTGGGCTGAACAGTCATACCATTCTCCGCTAAGGCTATCCTTGCGTGTTAATGCTTCTTCATAATGGAGCAATAGAGCTTCATGAGAAGTATAAAATTCTGTTTCTCGTAGTTGTGGTGTGGTTATTGAATTAATTCCGCATGCATTCATAAAGGCAAGTGTTTCATTGATTCTATCACTTATTTGTTTATAACGCTCTTGACTTTGTGTTTCTATAAAATCTAAATTCCATTTTTGTACTTTCGCCAAATCAGCAAAACCACCTTGTGCAAAAGCTCTTAAAAGGTTAAGTGTTGCAGCAGATTGATGGTATGAGCGTAAGATTCTTCTTGGGTTTGGCTCTCTTGATTCTTCAGAAAAATCTATACTATTGATATTATCGCCACGATAACTAGGGAGGGTAACGCCATTGATGGTTTCTGTATCGCTACTTCTTGGTTTAGCGAATTGCCCAGCAAGCCTACCTACCTTTATCACCGGACATTGTCCAGCATAGGTTAATATAACAGACATTTGTAAAATAACTTTAAATGTATCACGAATATTGATAGCATTAAATTCACTAAAGCTCTCTGCACAATCTCCACCTTGCAATAAAAAACCATTACCTTCTGTTGCAGATGCTAAACGCTCTTTGAGTGATTTTGCCTCTCCAGCAAACACTAATGGCGGGTAACTTTTAAGCTCTGATTCAACTTTTTGTAAAGTTTCTTCATCCTTATATATGGGCTGTTGTTTAATGGGAAAATTACGCCAACTTTTTATACTCCATTCTTTCATTGCTATACATTCCTTATTAATAAGCATAATAATTTAAAAAAATCTCATTTTTAGAGAAAAAGCGAATCACTTTTTCTCTAGCAAAAACAGCATAGAGGCTTAATCTATATCTGTTTTGCTTAAACAAATGAGATGATACTCTTATTGTGCCCCGATGGGGCAAATTTGCAAATATCCATTCATTTTTTACCACTTTTCCCATATTACTTCTTTGGTGGGTAAATAAAAACGGTATTTCTTTGTACATTAATATGGGAATCATCATCTTCAGCATACGCTCTAATAACTAAAGGAACTGATAGATTTTCTTGAGTTGTGTTAGGGTTGTGAGAACTTTCAAGCACAACAACTACCTTGCTCTTTTCCCCAGCCTCTAATAATAAACCATTCTTAGGTCTTTTAATGTGTATCGAATCATTATTCAGTATTTCAAAATAATAAGTATGTGGTCTATTGCTTGTGTTTTGAAATAAAAAAGCATAAGAATTTTCTATTGCATTTGCACGTATATGATAGAGCTCTGATGCACGATTAATATTAAGTAACATATTTTCTTTTGTGCTACTCATATATATTAAACCTACAAAGGCAACACTTAATGCCACGATATAAGCAACAGTACGCAATCGAAAATACTGCACCTTTTTTCTTGTGGCTACATTATCCATAGATGTCCAACTTATCAAAGAAGGCTTATTGAATTTACCCATAACTTTCACACAGGCATCAGCACATTCTAAACAGTTTATACATTCAAGCTGCAAGCCTTTTCGTATATCAATATGAGTTGGGCAAACGCTCACACAAGCTTCACAACCTGTGCATTCTGCATTTGGGGTTTCAGGTTTTTTCCACATTTTTACACCTGTTTCATCATATATATTGCCCCCTCGTTGATAGTCATATACAGTCATGATAGTATCTTTATCATAAAGCACTGATTGCACACGGCAATATGGGCAGACAAAAAAACAAAAGTTCTCTTTAATCATAGTAATATCAAAAAACAAGAAAGTGGCAATACCGATAAAAAATACCCACAAAATAGGATGCTCTGAAAAACTATCATTAAAAACATAGGAAAAAAAATCTTCAGGAGGCACAAAATACCATAAAAAATTTGCTGCAATGCACAAACATAACAACAACCAAATGCCCAATGCAATAAAACGCTTAACTTTATTGCTTGCAATGCTCATATCTGGTTCTTTTTGCTTATTCGAAATTTTCTTTCTCAATCCTAAAATTTTTGTTTCGAGCAAATCTCTATAAAAAACTCTAAAGATTGTTTGAGGGCAAGCCCAACCACACCACATACGCCCTGCTAGAGTAGTCATAAAAAATATGCCCAAAAAAAGCAATATGGACAAAAAAGGCATGAGATAGAGCTCTTGCATATCAAAGATTATACCCATAAAATGAAGTTGCTTATGGTCAAAAGAAAGCAAAAAAACATGACCACCAGAATCTCCAAGCCGAACAAAAGGAACAATAAGGGATAAAATAGTAATAACAATATAAACAAAATATCTCTTTTGGCGGTATATTATGCCCTTAAGATTAGCACAAGCAGCTAAAATCATTTCCTGCGATGCTTTTTTTTGCTTAATCATTTTAGTGCTCCCATCAAATAAAATTTATACCAAAGATTATAAACCAAGTTTTCTTAAAAAAGCTTTTTATGTATAAATATGCTATTATTACAATTATAAAAAATCTTTGACAATAAATGTGTGGAGGAATCATGGACGAACAGCAAAAAAACACAAACGAAGAAGATATTATATCCTCTACAAAAGAGTCTGTTGTTATACAACAGGTTTATACAGAGGCAAACACAGCATCTTTTGGTACAATCAAGGAACTTGAACCCGGTTTTTGCTCACTTCTTTTTACGCCAACAGCACAGATGAAAGTCGATGCATTGGGGCTCATTCATGCGGGCTATATTGTATCTGCGGCAAATTATGCTGCTATGTGTGCTGTCAATGAACCAACTGGGATACCAATTAAGCTAGAATGCAGTTTTTTTACTCCATTTGAGCTAGGCAACACTATTGAGCTAAGGGCACAAATGATGCAAGATGACACAAAAAAACGAGAAGTACAGGTAGAAGGCTTTGTGCTTGATATTAAAGTATTCCAAGCACTTTTTGAAGTAGCCATTTTTGAGCATCATGTACTTAAACTACAAATAACAGGTCCAAAAAAAGTTGAATAATTTTAAAATATTAAAATAGTTTGGCATTAGATAATGAATATTGTGCATAAAATATCTATACTTATCAATTCATTACGCTTCAAAATGATATTTACACTTTTTATGCTTTTTTTTATCGGTTCTATTTCTCTTTATTTATTCTTATCCTCTCATTACGAAAAACTTTCTCGTGAAAATTCAACAAATGCTTTACGAATGTTGAGCAATTCAATATTTCAAACACTTCGCTTAAGTATGGATATAGGCGAACGAGAGGTTATTGATAGAACTGTTCATGATGCTCGTCTTATTGAAGGAGTTGTTGTGCTTGATATTTATCAATCACAAAGTGTTATTGACCTTTTTAGTCTTCAGCAGTCTTTTACTCAAAAAGAAGAAATTTTAACTGTTTTTAAAAATGCTCAAGAAATATTTGAGAACCCAGATAAAAATGAAGGCACCATGAGGCTTATACATCCACTGATTGCTCAACAAAGTTGCTTGTTTTGCCATGTTAATGCACAAGAAGGTGAAGTATTAGGCGTTATGGATTTGCAGTTTTCTCTCAAAAAAACCAATGAACAAATCCAACAAGCACAACGCTCTATTATGGTTGCTATGGGCATTCTTACAATCCTTGGCATCTTAGGCTTGTGGATATTTTTTGCAAAAGAGCTCATAGCACCCCTAAGACAACTCACACAAAGAGCCAAAGATTTGGCTACAGGAGATGGGGATCTCACTAAGCGTCTTACTATAAAGAATAAAGATGAAATAGGAGCCGCTTGCCAACTTATTAATATATTTATTGAAAAAATTCATAGCACTGTACATACTGCAAGCAATGCTTCACAAAACAACCTTCAACAAAGCAAAGAACTTAAAGCAAGTGCCCAGACGCTCACACATTCATCTACAAAAGAGCAAGAATATATTCAGGATATTTATATGCTTACACAGGATATAAATAAAAACCTACATACCATTACACAATCTACGCAACAAACTTCATTGGATTTGAATGAAACAAGTCAAATGCTTAAAGATTTCGAACAAGAGCTTAACAATACTTCTCGCTCCATTAATGATGATTCCCAAAAACAACTTCAGCTTTTAGAGGAATTCAGCGAGCTTTCTTTACAATTTTCTCATATAGATGATATTCTTGCCTTAATTTCAGAAATTGCATCACAAACCGATTTGCTTGCCTTAAATGCACATATAGAAGCAGCAAGAGCAGGCGAATATGGCAGGGGTTTTAGTGTTGTTGCTAACGAAGTACATAAGCTCAGCGAGCAAACTCATCATAGCCTTCAAGAAATTAAGAGCACCATATCACTTATCACACAAGGTGTAAGCAATGTAAGCAATGCCATACAAAATAATGCTCACAATAGTCTTTCTATCGCACATCAAACAACACAGCTTACTGAAACCATTTATACAACCTGTCAAAAACTAGAATATAATGGAGAAATATCTTATCAAGTGCTTGAAAAAAATAACCATATATCAACAAAGGCTCAACAGCTTGTAACAATGATGCAAGAAATCATTAAGCTATCGCAGCAAACACAAAAAATTAGCGAAAAAATCGATCAAGCTTCAATAGAGATTTTTGAAAAAAGCCAAGAACTCAATCAAAAGCTTTCCCATTTTAAACTCTAAAGGATTATCATGAAAATTAAAAAGCTAGAAGATGGTTCTTTTCGTATCAGAGGTAGTATGAATGAAGAATCTGATTACAAACTTTTTAAAACAATGATTAAGGAACTTAACCTGCAAGAGAATCAAACTTTACATCTTGTTATCAAAAACGCACAAGAAATGCATCCTTCTATATATGGCTTATTGTTTAAGCTCTATCGCAAGAATAAGGTTCGTATTATTTTGGATATAACAGAACCAAAACTTGCTTATTATTTACGAGATATCCATTTACTTAGTGCATTTAATGTTACATTAATGAATCCGGATGATTAGTATGTGGCAAAATATTTATACAACCTTTAATCCTGTTGCTTTTGAAATTTTTGGATTCAAAATCCATTGGTATGCTTTGGCATATATTACTTCTTTACTGCTTGCTCTTTATGTTGCACGATATTTTATAAGAAAAGAAAAGAAAAACAACCCTAAATCGCCTCCGTTTTTCTCGATTAATGAAGAAATGCTTATGAATTATTTTATTTGGATTGAAGTTGGAGTCATCTTAGGTGCAAGAATAGGTTACATTATTATTTATACAATACCCTATGAAGAAGGTAGCCTATATTACTACCTTACTCAACCATGGCAAATGTTTAACCCTTATTATCAAGGAGAGTTTATTGGCATTCGAGGAATGAGCTATCATGGTGCATTAATCGGAGCATTGATAAGCACAATTTTATTTAGCCTCAAATATAAAAAAACTTGTTTTTGGAAAATAATGGATTTAGTCGGCTTGAGTGTTCCCTTAGGGTATGTGTTTGGGAGAATAGGTAACTTTCTTAACCAAGAGCTTGTTGGGAGAGCAACAGATGTAGCATGGGCGATTAATGTCAATGGTGTCTTACGGCATCCAAGCCAGCTCTATGAATCATTTTTAGAAGGTATTGTTGTTTTTGTGCTGATATGGCTTTTTTATCGCTATAAACGACAAAGACAACGCCAATTCTATGGACAACTCGGCTCTTTATATATGCTTTTATATTCCTTGATGCGTTTTATTGCTGAATTTTTTAGAGAGCCAGATTATCAAATTGGCTATATATTTAATATTTTTTCTATGGGACAAATACTTTCATTAATCATAGCATTTTTAGCATTCTTGTTGTTTATGGCTCAAAATAATTATCCTAGATTTTTTGGAGCACAAACACACAAATAATATTTTCACAATAATTTCACAAAAAAAGATTAAAATACTATCTAGTTTGCATAAAAGAGTCAAAATGATTGCAACATATATCCTCCGTCCTGTTGTCGTTATCGTTGGAATGATTCTTTTGGCACTCTTTGGAATCATGGGCTTGCAGAGTATGCCCTATCAACTTACCCCAAAAGTTGTTCGCCCAATTATTAGTGTTCATACCACTTGGGGCGGAGCAACCCCTTATGAAATAGAACGAGAAATTATTGACCGCCAAGAAAATGCCCTTAAAGGACTAGATGGACTAGAGAGCATGGAATCAAACTCCAGAAATGGAAGAGGACGATTAACCTTAGAATTTTCACTTGATACACCACTTAATCAAGCTATGCTTGATGTAAGCAACAAGCTCAACGAAGTAAAAGGATACCCTGATAATATAGAACGCCCAATTATCCAAGCAACAGGGGAAGATGTTGAGCCTGTTGTTTTCCTTATTTTAAAAACCATAAATCCAGAGAAAAATGTGCGAGAATATCGCACCTTTTTTAATGAAAACATTATACAACATTTTCAACGCATACAAGGTGTCGCAGAAGTTTCTATGCCCGGTGGCGAAGATAGAGAGATGCATATTATTGTAGATGAACAAAAACTTGCCGCCTATGATTTAAGCATTATAGATATTATTAATACATTAGAGCATGCTAATATAAGCATTGCTGCTGGAACAATGAATTATGGGCAAAAATCATATCGTGTTCGCACACTAGCTGAATATAAAACACCAAAATCAATAGCAGAAACATTTATCTGGAGTGATGGATCACGAAGAATTAAAATAGGGGATATTGCCACTGTACAAGCAGGATTTGAAGCACCAAGCACTGTAACAATGCACAATTTTCAGACAAGTTTAGGCATAGGCATAAAGCCTACAAGCGATGCCAATACATTAGAGCTCACCAATAAAGTCGAAGAAGTTTTTCATAAACTCAATGCAGGGATACTTAAAGAAAATGGTCTTTACCTTGGTTGGATGAGTGATCAAAGAGATTATATTCAAGAGGCAATTGCCCTTGTGACAAGCAATATTATAATAGGTGCATTACTTGCCTGCTTTGTTTTGCTCATATTTTTACGATCTTTTAGTTCTATGCTCATTATCGCCATTGCCATGCCATTAAGTATTTGCGGTACGCTTATTGTTATGTCTCTCCTTGGGCGAACACTTAATGTAATTTCTATGGCTGGCATTTCCTTCACAGTAGGCATGCTTGTAGATTCTGCTATTATTGTTTTAGAAAATATACAAAGACATAAAAGCCTAGGCAAAAGTTCACTTGATTCTGTTTGTATAGGCACAAAAGAGGTATGCGGAGGGCTGATAGCCTCTGTGCTTACCACCATAGCTATTTTTATCCCTATTATTAATATCAAAGATGAATCAGGACAGCTTTTTAGAGATATTGCCATAGCATCAAGTTCGGCAGTATGTTTTTCTCTTTTTGTGTCTTTAATTGTTATCCCCACCTTAAGCTTCCAAAGCTTGAAGGCACTAGAAAAGCTTAAACCAATAAACCCTCCAAAAATTTCACAATATATTGTGCATATAGGGAATCTCTTGATTAATGGAATCATGTACCTTGTGCATTATGCACTTGCAAATACATATTCAAAAATATTTGTAATAGTTGTTTTTACGAGTTTATCTCTTATTTTGAGTTGTATTTTATTTCCTAAAATAGAATATCTCCCGCAGGGCAATCAAAACCTTTTGATAGCAAGGCTTAATCCTCCTCCTGGAACATCATATCAAGAGCGCTTAGATATAGGGCAGACTATTTTTGAGCAAAACAAAAATTTTTTTGAGCAAAATGGATTCAAAGGCAATAAAAACACCCCTGCTATTAGCCAACTTTTTTACATAGGAAGCGAGAGCTTTATGAGCTTTAGTGTTCGCACCAATAACCCAAGCAATCCAAAAGGAATTATTCCCCAGCTGAAAGCAACTATTGAATCTATCCCCGGTGTAACAGCTATTATATTACAACCGGGTTTATTTTCTGGGCGAGGGGGCTCTGCTGGAGGAAGAAGTATTGATGTTGATATTAGTGGTTTTGACTTGCACTCAATTATTCAAACTGCTCTTATTGCAAGAACCTATATCCAAAGAGATTTGGGGCAGGGCACTCAAGTAAGGGCATTGCCGGGATTAGAAATACTTTATCCTGAAATTAATTTTTATCCCATTAATGAGCGTCTTAAAACTGTGGGCATGAGTGCTAGAGAATTTGGCATTACTCTTGATGTATTAATGAACGGAAGAAAGATAGCTGAATACAAAGAAGAAGGTAGAGATAAGATTAATCTTGTCCTTAAAGCAAAGACAGAGCATCTTAAAAGCCCAGAAGAGCTTTATCATACATCTATTTACACACCTCAAGCAGGCATCATGCCTTTATCAAGCCTATCTTACCAAAAAATTGAATATGGAATCTCACAGATTAGGCATTTTGAACGCAATAGAACTGTTACACTTAAAGTGCTGCCCCCTTCATCGCTAGCCTTAGAAACAGCCATGGATATTATACGAAACAGCACTATACCAAAGCTAGAACAAGAAGGTGTATTACAGAATAACAATATCCATCTTAGTGGCAATGCCGATAAGATAACCAAAATTCGTCAAGCATTACAATTTGGATTTTTATTAGCAGTACTTATCATCTACCTTTTAATGTCAGCTCTTTATGAAAATTTCATTTATCCGTTCATCATTCTCTTTACTATCCCACTAGCTGTTTTTGGGGGTATATTAGGTATTTTCTTAGTGGATATATTCATTGCTCCACAACCTTTTGATATTTTAACCATGTTTGGTTTTATTATTTTAGTGGGCATTGTGGTAAATAATGCTATTTTAATTGTATATCAATCATTGCATAATATGCATCTTTATAATATGAATGCACATGATGCCATCATTGAAGCACTCAAGGTAAGGATTCGCCCTATTTATATGAGTACATTTACATCGCTTGCGGGCATGCTACCTTTGGTTTTAGCCCCTGGAGCTGGGAGCGAAATTTATCGCGGATTAGGAGCAGTTATTTTAGGTGGTTTGAGTTTTTCAACAGTTATAACTATTTTCATTATCCCCTGCCTCTTATCCTTTGTTTTAAAAAAGAAAAACAATGAAATATAATCTTTTTTTTATTTTGCTATTACATACACATCTCTACGCATTAAATATTCAAGAAGCCATCACATTAGCCCTTGCTAAAAGCCATGCACTTAAAACAGAAGAATATCTCCTTCAAGAAGTTCAATATAATGCAAAAAAATCACAAAGTAGTTTCTATCCAAAACTCAATGCCTCTTATCAATACCACAATAATATCACAAACACCAATAAAACAAATATACAATTACGCTACAATCTTTTTAATGGATTTATAGATTGGAATAACTTCAATAATCAACAAGCATTGCTTAAAGCTCAAGAATATAATTTGGAGGCAACTAAACATGATTTAATACTTGCTATCAAAACAGCTTACATCCTCCTTTTACAACAAAAGCATGAGCTTCTTGTTGCTGAAGAATCTATTAAGCTCTTAGAGCAACAAAAAAAAGAAACTACCGATTTTTACCATGTTGGGATTGTCCCTAAAAACGATTTATTAAAGGTAGAAGTACAATTAAGCAACGCTCAACAAGCATTACTTACTGCACAAAGCAATCTTGCCTATACAAAAAAGGATTTAGAACGATACATAGGGCAAAAAGTTGAAATAGACAATCTGCAAGAAGTAGCATTTACGCTACCAGCTAGCAACTTAGAAGAGCTTCAAGAAATTATGTTTTCTTCTCGTGCAGAACTTAAAATGCTTCAAGAAGAACTTAAATCAAAGCAATACATGCTTAAAAGCACACAAGGAGCATATTATCCAACTATAGATATAGTAGGCGAAAAAAATTTTACTCATGATCAAACTGAAAATGATTTTATAGCAAAAATAGAGATTTCATTTAACATTTTTAATGGTTTTGAAACATACAATAATATACAGGCAAAAAAATCAAGCATGCTTTCTTTGAGCTCTCGAATATCAGAACTTAAAGAAGAGTTGAATTTACAACTTTTTAGTGCCTTTGAAGCCTACACACTTGCTGTAAGTGCCTATGAGGTTGCCCAAGAATCACTAATGCAAGCTGAAGAAAATTATCGCATTGCTTCTAACCGCTACAAGGAGCGTATAGAAAGTACAAGTAATTTTTTAGATGCTGAATTTTTATTAACTCAAGCAAAAATCAATCTCCTTATTAATCGCTATGGAATATCAGACGCAATAGCTCGAATTATACGAATTACCCAAATAGAGCAAAAAGAACAAATGTAAGAATTGTATAGCTTACTCACCTTATAAATACCCAACAAGACTCAATAATATATACTCTATCCAACCATAAACCTAAAAACTGTGCGACTTACTTCACCTATAAATATCTATAAATATAAAACAGTGAGTTTAAGTAAGATAAACCATATCTCACTATAAATCCAAAAATTCAAATAACAGAATAAACCTTAAAGAACTTACTTAACTTCACTATATAAAGTTATATTATAAGCTCATTGTAAAAACAAACTCAAGCACAAGGTTGATAT
>JARHYY010000053.1 GCA_029258405.1 Helicobacteraceae bacterium
TTAATGTATTTTGGTATATATAGATGTATCTTTAATACTTTTAAGTATTACATGTTATATATAACTCTTTAAAGTGAATGTCATATTCAATCTCAGCTTGTATATGAGATATATTTGCTGATATGTAAAAGCTATTTCTCTTTAAGAGAATTTCTTTGTTCTTTTGAATGTATTTATATGGCTAGGTTTTTAGCTCTACTCTTATATAAGAGCTTAATACTTATGCTTGAGAATCAATGAGATTTGTATATTGCAAGGGATTATTTATTGTAAGAAATTATTCTATATTATTACCTCAAGTCTAACTCCTTAATCATATCAATAGCATATATGAGAACATATATATAAGAGTGCTTTGAGATAGCTCCTTAATGCTCTTTTGTATGGTATATATAATTCTAGGTGTTTTTACTCTTTAGCTTTTACAATAAGCTTATAATATAACTTTATATAGTGGAGTTAAGTAAATTCTTTAAGGTTTATTCTGTTATTTGAATTTTTGGACTCTAAGGTTTATTGCTTGTTTGAGTTTTGAGGTTTGGGTATAGTATAATTGAGTCTCTTGTTGGGTTGTGTGAAATAGTGCTTGTGGAGGTTGTATATTTGTTAGAATTACATTTTTTAAATGTATTTGATTTATGTAAAATAATTAAGGATATATGCTTTTTATACTTTTATAACAAGAACTGCAAATATATACCTCAGAATAATGAATTAAAGTAATTTAAAAGATTACGCATTTAATTATCTCTTATTTGTTGTGCTTACTTATTTTTAAGTGCTTTTTTGTTATATGTTAATGAGAGTTGGGGATAGGTTGTCTTAACATGCAAAAATAGCTTTAATATCTTCTAGTGAATCTGCAATTTTTATGAGATTTAACTCATCTTGCTCAATACATTGTTCATGGAGTAAAGAATGATTAAAAAAATGCAACATGGGTTGCCAAAATTTTTTGCCATAGAGTACAATGGGTCTTATTGGTCGTTTATGTGTTTGGCAGAGTACAAGAATATCAAAGAGCTCATCAAGTGTGCCAAAACCACCGGGAAAAATGATAAAAGCTGATGCTATTTGCTCAAAAAAGAATTTTCTAAGCCAAAATTCTTCAAAGTGTATTTGTATATCTAAAAAATTATTTGGTTTGTTCTCTCTTGGCAGTTTTATATTTAAGCCTACAGAAAATGCACCAGCATCTTTTGCCCCTTTATTAGCTGCTTCCATGATGCCATAGCCACCACCTGTGATAATACATGAGTTTTGTGCTAAGCTTTGAGAGATTTTTTGAGCCTGTGTGTAGTAAAAATGCTGCTCTTTTATGCGTGCACTCCCAAAGATAACAATACCATGGCTAAGATGGTGAGGGTTGAGCTCTTTAAGCCTCTGGATAACATGTTTTGTATCTGCTAAGTTTGTAAGCCATATGACTTCCATATTATTACTCCTTTTATTGAGAAAAAAGTACGATGACCGCAGCAATAACCATGTTTTTCTCATGGCTTAGAGATATGCTATGCTGAATAATGCTAAAGTGCTCTACAACTTTTTGAGCAATAATAAAAAAAGGACAACCTCTATGGTCGCGAAGAACTTCTATGTCTAAAAATGAGCATTCTTTCCCAATGCCAGTACCTAAAGCTTTGCTTAAAGCCTCTTTACATGCCCATGCTGATGCAATTTTAGTGCTATCATGAACATAAAGGCTTAATTCATGAGCTGTCAAAAATCGTTTTAAACCCCTAGTGCCAAAACGAGCAATAAGATGTTCAAAACGGTCTATTGAAGTTATATCAATGCCAATACGAAACAATACCTTACCTATTGAACAACAAATTCCGTAAAGAAAATATTAACAATTTTTCCATCAACTAATGATTCATTCATCCGCTCCACAAGCTCATCTTTGAGTTTTTCTTTTCCATTGACAGTTGAGATTTCTTCTATAGTTTTAGATGAGAGAACAGAAATTAAAACATCTCTTAAGGCTGGGATTTTTGTATCGAGCTCTAAGGCAAGTTTATCTGTGCTTAATTCTGCATCAACGGTAGTTTTTAGGTATCGTCTCCCACCTTGAGAAGAAAGATTTACTATTAGTTGATCAAATTTATAGATAGGACCCATGCTTAAAAAAACATTTCCACCTGAACGCATGTTTTGTGCAGGATTGCCACCTCCGCTTACTGGAGCAGATTGTGCTTGTTGTTGTATTTCATCATCTCCAGAAAGAATAAGTACAGCAACTACAGCTGCTATGATAAGGAGCAAAACAACTACAGCTGCTATGATGATAATAATAAGTTTGTTCCCTCCACCTCCAGAAGATTCTTCAACTTTCTTTTCGTCTGCCATATTTTTCTCCAACAACTGATTTTAAAGCTTATATTATATAAAAAGAGCCTACAATATCTCATTAAAAAAGCAAAAAATATGAAAAACTTTGAATGATTTGTATGGGGAGTGTGCAAATGTTAAAAATCATGGCTTTCATCAGCATTTTTTGTGTTCTTATATCTTATAAATCTTATGCGGCATTGCAAGAAAATTTGAAACAAGAAGAAATTCTAAGACTTGAAAAACGATATGATTTTACTGATAATGTAATTACCTCCCAAGATATTATACAAGATGCTCCTTTTTTTGAATTATTCAATATAGAAAAAACTGTAAATGTCTATAAAGTCAAAAGTGCTTTTGTTGTTGATAAGTTCAAAGAACATAATATAACAGTCATCTCTTCATCTCCTACTATTGAATTTATACGAATAAAACAAAATAGGATCAAAGCACTTGAGGAAAAAATAGGTCCTTTATTTGTGGAACATTATGCTAAGTATAATATTTTAATACAAGATGTTTTTGTATCGCCTATAAATAATATTAATTTAGATACATTAAAGCTTTATGACTACGAATTTCCAGAAAAAGCTCAAAAACGCTCAAGCGGTACTTTTGTGGCACATTTTATAGCAACTGATGGGGATATTAAGCGAGTGTATTGTCGCTATGAAATTCAGGCAACACTTGAGGCAATTAGAACAACAAAAACACTTCGCACAGGAGATTTGATTGGAATGAATAATGTAGAGATTGTAAGAATCCCTTTTGAGAATATGGGTAAAGAATTGATGCAAAAAAGTGATATTGAGCAATATTCAATTCGTTCTTATACTGTAAAAAATTCTATTTTACACAAAAATGACTTAACAGCAAAAATTATTATTCGGCGAGGTGATTTAGTGTATGTGCTTATCAATGATGGAAAAGTGCTTCTTGGTTTTGATGGTGTTGCCCAACAAAATGGAGCGATTGGCAAAAAAATTCGCGTTAAGAATCCAAAAACGAATAAAAGCTATGATGCGTTTGTGATTGATGAAAAGCGTGTAGAAATACGTTAGGAGCAATATTATGAAGCAAAGGCGTATTGTGGTGGCATTGAGCGGGGCAAGTGGCGTGCAACTTGGCATAAGGCTTATTCAGTCTATACCAAAAGATATAGAATGCTATGTGATTACTACAGATAGTGCTCAAGAGGTTATGCTCTGTGAAGCTAAAAGAGAATTGTTTGTATTTGATGATTCTTGTATTAGTGCTCAAGTAGCTTCTGGTTCTTTTTTATGTGAAAGCATGGCGGTTGTTCCTTGCAGTATGAATACATTAGCAAAGATAGCTTCAGGCATTGCTGATAATCTTACTACTCGTACCGCAGCTGTTTTTTTAAAGGAAAGACGAAAAATTTTATTAGCTCCAAGAGAAATGCCCCTTAGCGGCATTGCATTAGAAAACATGCAGCGTCTTTTTCTCTATGGTGCTTTTATAGCACCACCAATAGCAGCGTATTATGCACAAATTAGGACATTAGAAGATATGGAAAACTTTTGGGTAGGTAAATGGCTTGATATTTTAGATATTCAACACACTCTTTTTCAGCGATGGGAGGGATAATGCGTTATAAAACAGCAATATATCCGGGTACTTTTGACCCAATTACTAATGGACATTTAGATATTATGCAAAGAGCAACTTTGATATTTGATAAGGTTATTGTTGCTGTGGCACAATCCGCTGATAAATCACCACAATTTTCATTGCAAGAGCGAAAAGAAATGATAGAAATCGCTACAAAAGATTTGCAAAAAATTGCTGTTGAAAGTTTTGATACACTTTTAGCAGATTTTGCTCAAAAGAAACATGTTTCTGTGCTTATAAGAGGGCTTAGGGCAGTGAGCGATTTTGAATACGAACTACAAATAGGCTATGCTAATGCTTCTTTAGATCCTAACTTAGAAACAATTTATTTTATGCCCAGCCTTAAAAATGCTTTCATTAGCTCTTCTGTGGTTCGTTCAATTCTTGCACATAATGGTAAGATATGCCATCTTGTCCCTCGAAAGATTTGTGATTATTTGCAGCAAAAGGGTTATTATGTATGTGATACTTGAAGGGATTGATACTAGCGGAAAAACAACACAAATTCAATATCTTAAGCCCCTTTTGCCTCATGCCCTCTTTACTCAAGAGCCCGGTGGTACAGAAATAGGGGTTGCTTTAAAGGATATTATTATAAGCCATCAGCTAGCCCCAGCTACAGAGCTTTTTTTATTCTTGGCTGACAGAGCAGAGCATTTTCATAAAGTTATTGCCCCTAACAAAGAAAGGCTGATTATTTCTGACAGAGGGCTTGTTTCAGGGATTGCTTATGCAGCTCATTCTTTTTTATTCTCTTTTCTACAGGAATCTAATGCTTTAGCACTTCATAATTATATGCCTGATTTAGTCATATTACTAGAAATAGATAGACAGACACTCAAAAAAAGATTATCGCAAAAAAAGCAAGATAATATTGAATTAAGAGGCATTGAATATCTCTTGCATGTTCAAGAGCAAATGCACAATATTTGCACAAAATTGCATCTAAAGATACATACAGTCAATGCTACCCAATGTGCAACAAATATTACAAAAGAAATTTTATCTACAATCATACAAGAAAACTCTTAGCATTTAAGTCTTAATTGAATTCAATAAATTTAATATTTTTAAATATAATTAACAATAAATGCAAATATATTCAAGCACCACCCACCCTTTAGCACTAGCCCCTCAAAACCAAATGAGATTCTTTATTCATAAAAGCCACTAGCTCTTTTTTAAGGTTTTTACTTCATAATATTTTCACTCTTAATAATAACCTTTTATTGCTCTTGCTATTACTATGACTAATTCAAAAGAACCTCTTAGCATAGGTGTTTAAGCATTTTAAACTATTATTCCTTAATCCTCTTTTGTATGGTATATAGCTCTAAGTGCTTAAAAGCTTTTGAGTTTTGTTGTAGTACATTTGAGCTCATATATAACTTATTGCATAGTGAGTTTAGTGTATTTTATTAAATTTTGCTATTTCATGATTGTTAAGCATTCATAGGTAGCAAGCCGCATATGACCCATTCTCTATTCCAATAAAGCTCTATAGAGAATTGCATTATTTTTTATTTTGCAATAGGATATATGCAATATTTAAAATCTTTAGTTATTTGCATATTCTAAGTCTTATACAATTCTACCACGATATATTGATAAAGATATAGATAAAAAACTCTTAAAGCCTAAGCTTTAAGAGAGAATGGATGATGATGGAAAAGTTAATTTCTTAACCAAACAAGCAGAGCAAAAGCTTATATCCCCTATAATAGCTTTTGCATCTATCTTGCTCTTCATGACTA
>JARHYY010000069.1 GCA_029258405.1 Helicobacteraceae bacterium
ATTACATATGGTAAGCTCTGTTAAGTGCTTATGTATTAAAATGGTTATGTGGTTTGGGGGGAGTGTTAATGCTTAGGGTTTAGGGTGGGGAGATGTGGAGATAATGTTAAAGTTGGGTATTGGTAAAGAATTTTCTTGATACGAGAAAGGTGAGGTTTAAGTCTTTAGATAATTTTAACACAAGATTCATTATAATTCATAATCTCTTGGAATTATAATGCATAATAACAAATTATTTTTAAATTTAGTGAGGCTTTAGGATATGGATTTAGCGAGCATTATTGGTATGACAGCCGTTTGGGTTCTTTTAGGCTGGGCTATGATGTCAGGGGTGGGTATTGGACCTTATATAGATATTCCCTCTGTTCTTATTACTTTTGGGGGTTCAATATCTGCTTTATGTATCTCCTATAAAATGGAGCAAATGAAAGTTATTTTTAAAGTTTTTATGCTAGCATTTAAACCCCCTCAAGTTGATGTACCCGGTCTTGTAAAGAAGTTAGTCGATTATTCTACGCAGGCAAGACGAGATGGCATACTTTCTTTAGAGCAAAGTGCCAACCAAGAAGAAAATGAATTTTTGCGTAAGGGTTTAGCGATGGCTATTGATGGTGGAGAAGCAGACACCATAAGAGAGCTTTTAGAGCTAGATATGGATCAAACATTAGGAAGGCATAAAGAATTTGCCGGTATGTTTAGTACATGGGGTGCTTTAGCTGGTGGTTATGGAATGCTTGGAACACTTATTGGGCTTGTGGCTATGCTTTTGAATATGTCTGATCCTAGTGCTATTGGTCCTGCTATGGCTGTGGCTTTGATTACTACTTTTTATGGTTCTTTGATTGGTAATACTCTTGGTTCGCCTATTAATAATATTTTGATATTAAGGGCAAATGATGAGGCTTTAGTGCAACAGCTTATCATGGAAGGGATTATGTCTATACAAAGAGGTGATAACCCACGAACATTGGAACAAAAACTTCTTTCGTTTTTGCCACCTTCACAGCGATTTAGTCAGTTTGAATAAAAGGATATTTCATGGCAAAGTGCCCACCTTGTGATTGCCCCCAAGTATTGCCTACATGGCTTGGTACATTTGGCGACTTAATGAGTCTCCTTTTGACTTTTTTTATTCTTTTGCTTTCTATGGCAACTTTTGATGCTAAAGATCTCTCTGAAGCAGAAGGGAGCATTCGGGGTGCTTTATCTGTATTGCCCGGAGGCGTAAAGGTAGAGCCGGGCAAAAATAGAGTACAAACACAAGCTGAAATGATTCCAGAAGCTGAAACAGCAGAAGAAGTAAGAACTGTTGAAAGCCTTTATGTAGAGCTTCAAGAAATGTTGCAGGTTTCTGATGGTACATCAGATATTAAAGGCGATGGAAGTGAGGGTTTTGTTATGCGCTTACCAGCAGGATTGTTGTTTGATGATGGTAAAGTGCATATACGCAATGAAGATGGAGTGCAGTTTGTACGCCGCTTGGGCATGATTGCAAAACAATATCCAGATAATGTTTATGTTGAAGTAAGAGGACATACAGATATTCAACCTTTGCCCCATGATGCAGATTATCAAGATAAGCTTACTCTTACAGCCATGAGAGCACTTAGCGTTTCAAGGATTATCAAAGAACAGGGTTTTGCTCCTGAACGAATAATGACTGTTGGAAGAGGGGATCAAGATCCTATTACAAAAGCTAGAGATACACAAAGCAAATATGAAAACGAAAGGGTAGATATTCATTTTTATCCTAAACGTATGGAAGAAGGATTAGATGCAGATAAGGCAATTAATGATAATGTGCTTCAACATCAAATCAAAAAATAAAATATCTCAAAATATTAAGCGTATATTAATATATGCACTTTTTTTTATTTACCCAGCATTTGCACAAACTCCAAACACACCGCAAGTCCCTCAACCAATACAGCAAATTCAGCAACAAGCTAATACATTGCGACAAACTCCAACATTACCACCCATAACACCAACCCCACCAAGCGTTAATCTTACTATAGGTGCTCCAACTGATCCGGGCGATTTAGTAACTACACTTAATATTGTAGCTGTTCTTACCTTATTAGTGCTTGCCCCATCTTTAGTATTGGTAATGACAAGTTTTACCCGTATTGTTATTGTGTTTTCTTTTTTGAGAACAGCTATGGGTACACAGCAATCCCCACCAACACAACTTCTAGTTTCATTAGCCATAGTTTTAACCTTTTTCATTATGGAACCTGTTGCTAAGGAAAGTTATCAAGTAGGCATCAAGCCTTATTTAGATAAACAAATCAATTATGAAGAGGCTTTTGAGAGAGCGGTAAAACCTTTTAAGGATTTTATGATTTATAATACAAGAGAAAAGGATATTGCTCTTTTTTATCGTATTCGTAAAATGGAATCTCCCCAAACTATTGATGATGTGCCTTTGCTTATTGCTATACCAGCATTTATGATTAGCGAGGTAAAAACAGCTTTTCAAATAGGTTTTTTAATTTATCTCCCTTTTTTAGCTATTGATATGGTTATTAGCTCTATCCTTATGGCAATGGGTATGATGATGCTCCCCCCTGTAATGATTTCATTACCTTTTAAGATTCTTATTTTTGTTCTTGTTGATGGTTTTAATCTTTTAGCCGGTAACCTCGTAGCGAGTTTTAAATACGCAGGAGGTTAAAATGGGTACTAATATGATACTCATTAGAGGTTCATAGTGTTTCAATCATTGGCTATTAAATATCGCCCCCAAGTTTTTAGTGAGCTTGTTGGGCAAGATGCAATTGCTCAAACTTTATCATTAGCATTAGATACCCAACGATTAGGGCATGCTTATTTGTTTTCAGGTTTGAGAGGAAGCGGTAAAACATCAAGTGCAAGAATTTTTGCTAAATCGCTAAATTGCGAACAAGGTCCAACAAGTACGCCTTGTCAAATATGCTCTAATTGCAAGGCTGCCATGAGTGGAAGGCATTTGGATATTATCGAAATGGATGCTGCATCAAGTCGCAAGATTGATGATATCCGCGATATTATTGAACAAACTAAATATGCTCCAGCTATGGGTAAATTTAAAATATTTATTATTGATGAAGTGCATATGCTTACTCGTGAATCATATAATGCGTTATTGAAAACTTTAGAAGAACCCCCTTTATATGTAAAATTTATTCTTGCTACCACTGATGTTTTAAAAATTCCTGCAACTATTTTAAGCCGTTCTCAACATTTTAGATTTAAAAAAATTCCTGTAAAAATCATTGTAAATCATCTCATTAATATTCTTAATCAAGAGCAAATTCTTTATGAATCTGAAGCATTAGAAATGATTGCAAGAAGTGGGGGTGGCTCGTTGCGAGATACGCTCACTTTGCTTGATCAAGCTATTATATATTCTAAAGGTAAAGTTGATCCTATTTCTGTGGCTCAAATGCTTGGGATATTAGATCCGCAGTTATTAGAACGGTTTTTTTCTGCATTACTCAAACAAGATAGGGATGAAATTTTCCATATTGCTGAAGAGCTCGAAAGTTATGAATGTGAAATGGTGCTTGAGGAGATAGGGGGTAGCTTGAAAGAGCAACTTAAAGATTCTCAATTTCCTTTGGCGATGATTGATAGGTTTTTTAAAATTATTGCTGAAAGCAAGTACCTCTTATCGTTGAATGCTCAAAGCAGTTTTGTATTGATTTTGACTTTTCTTAAAATGCTTGAAGCATTAAATATTAAAAAAATAGACGAAAGAATACAAGAGCTTGAAAATCAAATTTTTTATAACCATCAACCACCACAACCAATTGCACCTAAGCTATTACAACAAACATTCCATGATTCCCATCAGCAAGAATCTTTTTCATTGCTCGTGCAAAATATTTACAAAAGAAGTTATGACTTAGGTGCTTGCTTTGATAAACATGTAAAATTTGTTTCATTTGAAAATAATGTACTCTCTTGGAGTAGCGATGCTGATGATATATGTAAAAAGCGTTTGCGTGATGGGTATCATATTATTCGCGTGTTTGTTGAAGAAATTTATGGGCAAGGCACAACTATCAAACAAGTAAAAGAGCAAAAAACTACCCCTGAAATAAAAGTGCCACAACCAGAACAACCACCTACAATGCCACTACAGCCACAACAACAAGAAGAGCAAAAGCCACCACAACAGTTACAAGCATCTCCTACAGAATTGCCTACAAAACAGCAGCTTATGGAAAAGATACCTTTAATGAATCATATTGAAAAAACTCTTGGCATTAGTCGTATTATTATTAAGGATGATTAGTCATGCAATATTATCTTGATTTAAAAGATTTACAGAGCCAAAGCAACCCTCTTTTTAAAGCCATTCATAGCTTCTGTCAGCAGAGAGGCAAAATTATTTTATTAAGAGGAGCATTAGGGGCGGGGAAGACAGCTTTTGTGCAGTCATTTGTCCACATGTATGGTGCAGCTCATGTAACATCGCCTACTTTTAATTTTATTCAGTCTTATGATATTCTCTATGGAAATAGGCATGTTTTATATCATTATGATTTATATAAATATGATTTACAAACAGCCTTAGAACTTGGTATTTTAGAGGAATTTGAAAAAGATGGATTACATTTTGTTGAATGGGGAGAGAAAGACTTAGAAAAAATATGCTTTAAAGTGGGTATAATGCCATTATTAAATATTGAGATAAAAATAGTTGAAGGAAGTAATAAAAGAGGATATTGGATACAAACATGCACACCTTAAGAGCATTAAATATCAGCAAACAAATAAAAAAAACCATTATCATTAAAGATATAAGCCTTACTGTATCAAGCGGTGAAGTGGTGGGCTTGCTTGGTCCAAATGGAGCAGGAAAAACAACCACTTTTTACATTATATGCGGGATTCTTAAGGCGAGCAATGGTAGTATTTTTTTTGATGATATGGAAATTTCTTCATTACCATTGCATAAAAGAGCTTTAAAAGGTATTGGCTATCTTCCGCAGGAATCAAGTGTTTTTAAAGATTTGAATGTTGAAGAAAATCTTATGCTTGCTGCTGAAATTGCATTACCAAAAAAACAGAGATCTGAACGAATAGAAGAATTGCTCGATGCTTTTAATATAGAACCTATAAGAATGAGAAAGGGTATAAACTTAAGTGGTGGCGAAAGAAGGCGTGTAGAAATTGCTCGGGCACTTATCAAAAAACCGCAATTTATTTTGCTTGATGAGCCCTTTGCTGGAGTAGATCCTTTAGCTGTGGGAGATATTCAAAAGATTATAGAGCAATTAATAGCATTAGATATTGGTGTGCTTATTACTGATCATAATGTAAGGGAAACATTAGATGTATGCCATCGTGCTTATGTTATTAAAGGTGGGGAATTGCTTGCTGAAGGTCAAAGCGAAGAGATATATAATAATGAATTGGTACGCAAATATTATCTAGGGGAAGGATTTAAACTATGAAATTACGACATTCTACCTCTATTCAAAGTAAAATTAAGCTTTCTGCCACTTTGCAAAGCTGGTTACCTATTTTACAAAGTCCGCTTGATGATCTTGAAAACACCTTAAATGAATTTGCACAAGACAATCCTTATATGCGAATAGACAGCCAAAGAGAAAGAAGCCTTAATGTAAAACCAAAAAGAGAACGAATGCAAAGTTCTACTATAAATGATACTATTGAGCGTTTTTGTATTGCTCAAAAAGGATTATTTGAAGTCTTGATAGAACAAATAACTGCTCCACTATTTCCTACGCCTCGTTCATGCAAAATTGCTGAAAATATTATAAAATACTTAGACGAACAGGGTTATTTTGAGGGCGATATGGAACAAATTGCTCAAGAATGTGAATGCACAGTTGAAGAATGTGAAAAAGTTCGCCAACGATTCTGTCATTTAGAGCCTCCCGGTATTGCCTCTTGTGATTTAGTGGAGTCGTTTTTATTTCAACTTGAACATGTTGATTGCAATAATGAAGTATATAGCCTTTGTAGAACAATTATTAAGAATCTTGAAAAGCATTCTTCTTATAAAAAACATGAATATTATAAGGATGCTATGAAAATTATTCAAACTTTTAAAAATCCACCAGCTATTGATTATTTTGAAGAAGATAAAGAAATTATACCAGAAATTTTTGTAATAGAAGAAGCAGGGGAAATAGAAGTTAAGATTAATGATGCACATTATCCCTTAGTTATTCTTGAGGAAAAAAAGGTTAATACTAAAGAAAGCTATATTCGCTCAAAGATTAAAGAAGCAAGAGATTTAATAGATGCATTAGAGATGCGTAAAGCAACACTTTATAAAATTGGACTTATGATTGTTGAGTATCAATATGATTTCTTTAAAGGAGGCGAGATACGCCCTATGCGTCTTAAAGATTTGGCTGATGAATTTAGTCATTCTCCTTCTACTATATCAAGGGCTATTTCAGGAAAATATCTTGAATGCAATCGTGGAATTTATTCTTTAAAAAGTTTTTTTGCTACTGCTATTGATGAGGATATTTCAAATGCAGCTATCAAAGAATATATTGCCGATTTAGTTAAAAATGAAGAACGAAAACATCCATTAAGCGATACCAAACTTCTCAAGAGTGTAGAAAATAAATTTAGCATTAAGATGGTACGCAGGACCATAACAAAATACCGCAAACAACTTAATATTGCCAGCTCAAGTGAAAGGAAAAAATTATATGAAATTTCTTGCTAATCATGTGATAATTTTAGTTTTTATAACCGGTTGTCATACCTTTACTCCAGATTCGCCCACATCTCCAATGTCATCATCAGCACCGATACCGCCATCAACACAGCAGCAAATTCAACTTAATGCACCACAGGATTTACCAATAGCCGAAGCTGTTGGCTATTCAAGGATTGATAGTCCTCTTAAGAAAAATTATACACATTATGTTGGTTATATCCCTACCCTTATTAATATTGATTATGGTGTTACGCAAAATGTATATAATCAATATGCCCCTGTAGTTGAGTCATATATACGCATGAGTGCAGATGTATTTAACCGTGATTTTCCATCGCTTTTAGGAGAGAAAGGATTGCAAATTGCAGAATATTATCCTGCTTATCCTTTAACTGTTGAGCAGGCTAATGCCTTGCCTGCAGTCTTTTATTCGCGTGTTTATATTACAGTAAAAGAATTTCAAGGCACAACATTAAACCTTACAAAAGAACAAATTGAAGAAATTAAAAAGGCAAATATGGTATCAAAAGAAGGGGAAAACTCAATTCCAAAACCAACAAGCTTAAGTGAGGCTGCTCAACAGCTTGCCACTCATCATGCAGATAGTGGAGTGCAAGCAACAGAGTTAGAGCGAAAAATAAGGGAATCGGCTCAAATGGGTGCAGATCCATCTCTTAATAATGCTCACTTCCAACTTACAGAAGCAGGCATAACTAGGCATACCACCAAACAACCTCAACCACAAAATAGCCATTTAAAGGGCATAGTACTTCCACCTCAAACGCCCAATGCTCTTACTATTTCTATAAGAGGAGAGATTATGCTCATTGAGCCAAGTAGCGGTGAAGTGCTGTGGGCAGCAGGAAGTCTTTGGAGGGAATCGGTTATTGATTTGTTGCAAGGAGAAGCAAGCAAAGCCATACAAACTCATATTTATCGCAATAGCATAGAATTACGTGATGAGTTACTTAGTCATTTAGATAATGTCTCTTCTGTCGTGCTTTCTGCACCCATTGAAGATATGCGCCTTATGAAGGGGCTACCTTTATACCCTAATGCTTCGCAGTGGTAAAACTTGTAAAAACTAAAGGCAATGAGATGCTCAAAAAAATTGTTCGTTCCTTTTTTGGAACAAAAAATGAAAAAAATATCAAAAAATATCAAAAACAAGTTGCTCATATTAATGAACTTTATGCTCACTATCATGATTTAAGTGATTCTGATTTACAGCATCAATTTTCGCTCTTAAAACAAAGGGTAAAGGAAGGGGAAAGTTTAAACAAGATTCTCCCTCATTCATTTGCTATTACCAAGGAGGCAAGCACAAGAGTATTGAATATGCAGCATTTTGATGTACAGCTTATTGGAGGGATTGTTTTACATGAAGGAAAAATTGCTGAAATGAAAACAGGGGAGGGCAAAACCCTTGTGGCTACATTAGCTGTGGCTCTTAATGCTATGCAAGAAAAAGGGGTGCATGTTATTACTGTAAATGATTATCTCGCTAAAAGAGATGCTCAAGAGCTTGAACCTTTGTATAATTTCTTAGGTTATTCTGTTGGGGTAGTTACAAGTGATTTGCATGATGATGCACAAAGAATCGCACAATATCAATGTGATATAATCTATGGAACAAATAATGAATTTGGTTTTGATTATCTTAGAGATAATATGAAATATTCTCTTGAAGAAAAAGTGCAGAAATGGCATCATTTTGCAATTGTTGATGAAGTTGATTCAATTTTAATTGATGAAGCAAGAACGCCTCTTATTATCTCTGGTCCAGCGAATCGCAAGCTTGAGAATTATAATAAAGCTCAAGAAGTGGCTCTTGCATTAAAAAAAGATGAAGATTTTAGTGTTGATGAAAAAAATCGTGTAATTCTCATTAATGAGAGTGGTGTAAAAAAAGCAGAAGAGCTTTTTAAGGTTGAGAATCTTTATAGTATAGAAAATGCTATACTCGCTCACCATCTTGATCAAGCCCTTAAGGCAAATTATCTCTTTTTAAAAGATAAAGATTATGTTGTTCAAAATTCTGAAGTTATTATTGTTGATGAATTTACAGGGAGATTAAGTGAAGGCAGACGGTTTAGTGAAGGGCTTCATCAAGCCCTAGAGGCAAAAGAAGAGGTAGTCATTAAAGAAGAATCTCAAACACTTGCAGATATTACTTTTCAAAATTATTTTCGTCTTTATGAAAAACTTGCAGGTATGACAGGTACAGCCCAAACCGAAGCAACAGAATTTTTGCAAATTTATAAACTAGAAGTGGTATCTATCCCAACTAATGCACCCATAGCACGCAAAGATCTCAATGATTTAATTTATAGCACAGAAAAGGAAAAATTTAATGCAGTCATTAAGAAAATTACAGAACTCTATAAAAAGGGACAACCTGTTCTTGTAGGTACAGCTTCTATTGAAAAAAGCGAATTACTTCACCAGCTTTTGCAAAACAAGAGAATCCCACATACTGTACTTAATGCAAAACAGCATGCAAAAGAAGCAGAAATCATTAAAGACGCTGGAAAAAAAGGAGCAATAACCATAGCAACTAACATGGCTGGAAGAGGGGTAGATATTAAAATTGATGATGAAATTTGCTCACTAGGAGGGCTTTATATCATTGGTACAGAGCGGCATGAAAGTCGTCGCATTGATAATCAATTACGAGGCAGGGCAGGAAGACAGGGCGACCCCGGAGTAAGCCAATTTTATTTAAGTCTTGAAGATAATCTTTTGCGTATTTTTGGTAGTGATAAAATTAAAGGTGTTATGCAAAAATTAGGATTAAAAGATGGGGAACATGTAGAATCAAGGTTTATAACTCGTTCAGTTGAAAATGCACAAAAAAAGGTGGAAACTTTGCATTTTGAATCCCGAAAGCATCTTTTAGAATATGATGATGTAGCTAATGAGCAGAGAAAGGCTGTATATCGCTTACGCAATGAACTCCTAACCCCAGAATATGATTTGAGTGAGAGGATTAGAGAAAATCGTATCAGTAGTATAGAAAATTTTCTATGGCAATGCGATATAAGCGAACTTGCAGAGAGTGAAACATACAACCTTGAAAAAATAATTGCTCGTTTTATTGAAGAATATAATACACCCTTAAGTAAAGAGGATATAGAAAATAAAAATTTTTCAGAACTCAAAGAAGCATTATTGCAGATTCTTCAGAACAATTATGAAGAAAGATTTGCCCTTGCAGGCGAACAAAGAGGCGAGATAGAGCGCATAATTTATTTACAAATTCTTGATCAGCTTTGGAGAGAACATCTTTATTTAATGGATAATCTTAAAACAGGAATTGGCTTGAGAGGGTATAACCAAAAAGATCCTCTTGTTGAATACAAGAAAGAAAGCTATAATCTCTTTTTAGAGCTTATAGAAAATATTAAGCTAGAATCAATCAAAACATTACATAGTATTCGTTTGCGCCAAAAAGAAGAGGTATATGATGCCCATGAGCACATAAATCAATCTCTTGAAAAAAGCATTACCCAGCTTGAACAAAATTTCAATCATGTATCAAACCACCATCCACAGCAGATGCAACCACAAAAAAAGATTATGCGTAATCATCTCTGCCCATGTGGTAGCGGTAAAAAATATAAAAATTGCTGTGGTTCAGGAGGACCAAAAAAAGGATATTTAGCATCTTAAAAAATTTGAGGAAAACAATAAATAAACAAGAAATTCTTGTTTAGACCTTTTTTGTGTTCAAATCTTATGTGAAGTTTTGCTGAAAATCAAAGAAGGCAATTTTTAGCAGAAATGCTATAGTGTTGGTTATTTG
Organism: Helicobacteraceae bacterium; assembly: GCA_029258405.1. Taxonomy (GTDB): domain Bacteria; phylum Campylobacterota; class Campylobacteria; order Campylobacterales; family Helicobacteraceae; genus NHYN01. The sequence goes on from JARHYY010000069.1 coordinate 10,503, forward strand.
ATGGGTTGTTTCAAAGTCAAAGTTCTACTTTAAGTTTTACAATATAAAGTAATTTGGCAAGATGTAAAATATAAGGATATCAAGCTTTTAAAGCCACTTTGCATTTATGTAGGCTTTATTGTGGATTGTGCGATTTTTATGATTTTGGTTGATTAAGAGATATTTTTAATACCTATTAAACACTATGTCAGTAAATTTCAGAAAATTTGAAAGCTTATTAATACATATTATCAATTTAATTTATTATATTTTTATTTATATTTTCAATCAAAGTGAGAAGCATAAAGCTTTGATTGAAAAATGAAAGTTATCATGAAAATGCACACCACCCAACCACTATCTCACACAAAACAACAAGACTCAATTATACCATACCAACCCAAAACCTCAAACAAGCAATAAACCTTAAAGAACTTACTTAACTCCACTATATAAAGTTATATTATAAGCTCATTGTAAAAACAAACTCAAGCACAAGGTTGATATTGTCCTT
>JARHYY010000083.1 GCA_029258405.1 Helicobacteraceae bacterium
ACTTTATATAGTGAAGTTAAGTAAATTCTTTAAGGTTTATTCTGTTATTTGAATTTTTGGACTCTAAGGTTTATTGCTTGTTTGAGTTTTGAGGTTTGGGTATAGTATAATTGAGGGTTGTTGGGGGAATAACTCATATTAGATATAAGACTTGTTTGTATCTCTATCATTAAAATAAAATGATTTGGTTCTACAAGCTTTTTAAGCTCCTTTTGTTTTTGGTTTGTATTTATGATATGTTATAGCTCTCTAAAAAAGCTACATTAAACCCATATCAACCAATTCTTGCGTATGATAACTAATGATAATATCAGCACCAGCTCGTTTCATGCTTGTGATGGTTTCAAGCAAGAGTTTTTCATAGTCCATAGCTCCTGTTTTTTGAGCTAATTTCAATAAGTTATATTCACCACTTACATTATATGCTGCTAAGGGCAATAGAGATTTTTCTCGTATGTCTCGTATAATATCTAAATAAGCAAGTGCTGGCTTTACCATAAGAATATCAGCCTGCTCATTTTCATCATTAAGACTTTCTAAAATCGCCTCTCTTCTATTTGCCATATTTTGTTGATAGCTCTTACGATCTCCATGGATTGGAGTTGATTGCGCTACATCTCTAAAAGGTCCATAATAAGCACTAGCAAACTTTGTTGAATAACTCATAATAGGTAAATTATAAAAGTTATTTTGGGCAAGTACTGTTTTTAAGGTATAAATCATTCCATCGAGCATGCCACTTGGGGCGAGCATATCTACTTGAGATTCTGCAAGAATAAGAGCTTGTTGAGCCAAAAATTCTAAAGTTGCATCATTGTTCAATATGCCCTTTGAATCCAAAACACCACAATGCCCATGTTGCGTATATTCACAAAAACACAGATCAGCAATAATAAAAATATCATCTTGTAATGCTCTTTTTAAAAATTTAATAGTTTCTGCCATAAGACCATTTTCATTTAGTGCATCGCTCCCGATACTATCTTTAATTTTTGGAATACCAAAAAGCATTATTTTATTAATGCCCTTTTTTATGAGTTTTTCACATTCTCCTATAAGCACATCAGCACTCATTTGAAACACATCAGGCATGGAGTCAATAGCATTTTTAACCCCATGACCATTGACCACAAAGAGAGGATATATAAAATCTTCTTTATGCAAACGGGTTTCTGTAAGCATATCTCGTAAAATTGGGTTGATTCGTAATGTCCTATATCGTTTAAACATATTAATCCTTTACTCTATTTTTAAGTTTTACTTTCTGAATAGCTCCTGCTATACTAAAGCAATGCGTATCATGTTCATATTTGTAATGTAAATTCAAGCCTTGTGCTTCTACAAGATTCTTAATAATATAAATACCTAGCCCTAAACCTTGCGAGGATGGATTCTTTATATCTTTAAAAAAAGGTTTAAAATATTCATTAATAGGATGTAATAAGGGTTTGCCTTCGTTTTTAATGGCAATTTTATCGTGCTCTATGGATACTTCCACTTTTCCCTTATTCTTATATTTCAATCCATTATCAATAAGATTTTTAATTGCTAAAGAAAGCATTTCAAAATCTGCTCTTACTATTACATTCTCTTGAGGGAGCAAAATAGGGAAATCATTTTGTTGAGGGTCTATGAGAAGCTGTTTAAAAACATGTTGCAATATATCATAAATATAGTATTCCCCTTTTGAAATTTGATAATTTCTTGAGCTCATTTCTTCAATTTTAGCAAAGTCTTCTATCAATGAATTAAGGCGAACAAAAATGGATATCAATCGTTCTTTTTGCTTGAAATCTTGAATCATTTCTGCAACAATGCGCCCTTTTGTTATAGGTGTTTTGAGTTCATGCATAATTGTTCTCAAGAAAAGATGCCTTGCATGGTTTAAGGAGTCTATTTTTTTAATAGCCTTATCAAACTCTTTAGAGAGCTCGCCTACTTCATCATTTTGAGGAATCAGGCAAGATACATCTGCCTTACCCTGTGTAAATTTATGAATTTCTGTACGCAATTTTTTCAGCGGTATAAGTGCCCGAATAATCAAAAGATACAAAAATATAACCACAGTAAAGGCTACAAATGCAAGAATATATGAATTTTTAAAAGTGTCTTTAAAGGTATCGCGATAGAGAGTTAATTTTTCTGGTGTTTGAATAAGCATATAAATTACATCATCATCACGCAATATTTTTGCTACCACTCCATCAAAATCAGAACCTATTTCTAAAAAAAGATCTTCTTGTATCCTTGGGTTTTTAACGACTTTAAAGTTTAATTCTTGCAAATATTTTTCTATCAAAGAAATATCTCCACCATAACGAATAATTTGATTAATAGTAACGATGAATTGATTATATTTGCGTTGAATGTCTAAATGCTCACTTACATTTTGTGTGCGAATGAGATATAGCGAAAATGCTGCTATGCTTATAAGTGCAACGGCAAATAATACAGTAACCTTCGCAAAGATAGAGTTATACCATTGCATTCCAATTATTTATCTCCATTATCTAATCTATATCCTATGCCACGAACAGAAATAATATATTTAGGTTCTTTAGGGTTTTTTTCTATTTTTGTCCTCAATCGTCCTATAATTACATCAATGCTTTTATTGGAACTTTCTGGATTAATAGAAGGAGAGCTTAAAGAAATTTCTTCTCGAGATATAGCTGCTCCATTGCGCTTAATTAAATGTGCTAATATTTCATATTCAGCTCGAGTTAAATCTAATGAAACACCTTTATAAAGCACTTCTCTGCTCATTTCTTTGAGTTCAAAAGGCTTATGGGTAGCTAATATTTCTTCTTGTTTAGAATTTTGATATCGTCTTAAAACGCTATTAATTCTTGCAATAAGCTCTTTTGGATCATAAGGTTTTGGAATATAATCGTCAGCACCGAACTCTAAACCTTTGATTTTGTCATTAAGATCGCCCCGTGCTGACGAGATGATAATTGGAATATTCTTGTTTTTAGCCACTCTCTTACACACCTCAAGCCCATCTAAGTTGGGAAGTGTTAAATCTAAAAGAAGGAGGTCAAAATGATGAGTATTTAATGCACTCATTCCAGTATAAGGTTCATCATAGCTGGTTACAGATATGCCATGGCTCTCTAGGTATTCAGAGAGAATGGCAGCAAGCTCCAAATCATCTTCTATCATTAGAATCTTCAGCATAAAAGTCCTTTCCGCGATAAAAAAAGGAGGAGGTTTAAGCAATTTCTGTACTTATTAAGGAATCGGGTTTGGGATTAGCCAATTTTGGCTTTAAAAGCTTCCGGGACCTTTACGCCTACATAACGATTCAAAAATATTTAAAGAACATTATTCATAAAGTACACATAGGGCTATGCCCAAGTATCCTTTTATGCTTATGGAGACACCTGTCAAATTGCATCTCAAACACAGCTCCTAATTTTCAAACAAAATTAAATTTAATTAGGCATTCACAATGCTCAAAGAACAGGGTAACCCAAAATACAAGCGAGGATTTGGGGGTGTTTGGATTACTTGGGGTATCCTCTAGCTTATACATTATAGGTTACAAAGAGATTTGCTTCCCTTATCTACAACCTTTTCAGTCTCCTCTTGGTTGAGATAGGCGAATTATAAAAATTATGAGTAAATGGAGGGTAAATATTTATTTTTTTCCTTCTAATCGCTCATCAATTAATGTAAGTTGCCATTCAAAAAAATTTAATATCAAATCAATTTTAGCTTCTGTAGCACGATTGTTTGGCGATTGCATGCCTTCAAACATTACCAATATACGCTCACGCAAGCCTTCTAAAAATTTTCTATCGTTTTCATGTAAATTTTCTTTTGGAGCTGTTTGGGCTGTCTTTTCCCCATTTTCCTCTGTAATTTGTGCAACATTTTCTTGAGCCATGGGCATTAAAGGTGGATCTTTTTTAATCATTGCTTCTAGCATTTCATGAGCGTTGAGATCAACTTCAGGGATATTGCGTAAATATGTTTTTGGTGGCTCTTTTTGTGTGTTTTGTTTTTTGCTGTCAGTTTCTTCTGTCTTATTGCTTGGTGTTTTTTCTTTTTCTATCTCATTTGTTTGTTCGCCACCTTCTTGCAATTCGGCAAGAGTGGATAAAATTGCTTCTTTTAGTTCCATGTTTTTGCTAACCACCTTTCAAATTCGTTAAATTCAATATCGGTATCCATTTTAATAAAAAATTCTTTCATTTTTTCATCAACACCTGAAAATGTTCTACGAATACCAGAAAGCCTTCTTATAGCAATTTTAGCTTCCTCATTTTCTGGATCTTTCTTTAAAATATCTTTATATATCTCCAATGCCTCTGCTTTTAAGCCTTGCAATTCATATATCGAAGCTAAGGTTACCGTTTTGTCATTAGACATTATTACTCCTTTTCATGCCGAGAAACAATATTAGCGATTAAAGTTCCCATATCATCGGTTGTGCAAAGACTCTTTGCCCCAAAAGAAGCAATATCCCTTGTTCTATAACCATCTTTAAGAACTTTATTGATAGCTTTATCAATTGCATTTGCTGCTTCTTCTTGTTGAAGTGAATAGCGCAACATCATTGAGGCACTTGCAATAGCTGCAATGGGATTTACAATGCCTTGTTTAGCAATATCTGGAGCAGAACCATGTATTGGTTCATACAGAGAAACCTTATGCCCAATAGAAGCTGATGGAAGTAATCCAATAGAACCACAAAGCATACTTGCCTCATCGCTTAAAATATCTCCAAATAAATTTCCTGTAAGAATCACATCAAATTGCTTAGGATTTTTAATGAGCTGCATAGCAGCATTATCAACATACATGTGTGTTAAGGCAACATCAGGATACTCCTGTGCAACGCGTATAACCTCTTCACGCCAAAACCTACTCACTTCTAATACATTCGCCTTATCAACACTGCAAACTTTTTTCTTTCTCTTTAATGCAGTCTCAAAAGCAATTTTTGCAATACGATGAATTTCCTCTCTGCTGTATATCATCGTATTATACGCTTTATCTTCTTCTTTGGCACGAGGCTCACCAAAGTAAATACCTCCTGTTAATTCTCGTACAACCATAATATCAACACCTGAAATCACTTCTGTTTTTAATGTACTTGCATCTGCTAGTTCATTATAAACAAATATTGGGCGTAAATTGGCAAAAACATCTAATGACTTTCTAAGCTTGAGCAAACCATGTTCTGGGCGAAAATTATGCTCCAATGAATCCCATTTGCCCCCACCAACTGCACCAAAAAGAATAGCATCAGCATCAAGACAACCACAAAGAGTTTCATCAGGAAGAGGAACCCCTACTCTATCAACAGCAACACCTCCCATGAGATAATCATAATAATCTATGGTGAATCGAAAGGAATAAGCAGCTGCATCAAGTACTTTTTTTGCTTCCTCAATTACCTCTGGACCTACCCCATCACCTTTGATAACAGCAACTTTATAGCGTTTAGACATTAAACCGCTCCTTCTTGTAGTTTCTTTTTAGCATATTCCATAAGCCCTCCAGACATTAAAAGGTCGCGCATAAATGGTGGTATTGGTGTAAAATGATAGGTTTTATCTTGTGTGCCATTATAAATAGAGCCTTCTTCTATATCAACTTGTAATAAATCGCCTTCATTTATTTCATTGCATTCTTGAAGTTCCAAGATGGGAAACCCTGTATTAAATGCGTTGCGGTAAAAGATTCTTGCAAACCCTTTTGCAATAACACATTGAACACCCGCTGCTTTAAGAGCAATAGGTGCATGCTCTCGGCTTGAACCACATCCAAAATTTTCACCTGCAACAATAACATCTCCAACTTGAAAATGCTGTAAGAAATCTGGACGGGCATCTTCCATGATATGCTTTGCTAATACTGAAGGATCACTTGTATTAAGATAACGTGCTGCAATAATAACATCAGTATCAATATTATCACCAAATTTCCATACTTTAGATTTACTCATACATTCCCTTATTTTCAATTTTAAATTATAAATGCAATGTTAATGGCTAATTATAGCCTACTGTGTGTTAATAAAAACTTTTATCTGAAAGAAGCAATATATTTTTTCAAAAAATATACTATAAAGTAAAAAAATTAAGGTATATCAAAGTATTTTATTCGTAAATTCAGTATCTATATTAATAACATCGAGTTAAAAAAGGAGCAATAATGACATGCCCATTTCCCAATGGAGTATATCTTGACAACAATGCAACAACCTTATTAGCACCTGAAGCAAAAGAAGCTATGGAAGTCTTTCTCACAAGCAAATATGGGAATCCTAATTCTTTGCATAAATTTGGAACAGAAACACATGCTGCCCTTTCAAAAGCATTAGATACCATATATGAAGGCATTAACGCCAGTGATAAAGACGATGTCATTATCACTTCCTGTGCAACAGAGAGCAATAATTGGGTGCTCAAAGGGGTTTATTTTGATATCCTCAGACATGGGACAAAAAATCATATTATTACTACAGAGGTTGAACATCCAGCCATAAGAGCGACATGTGAGTTTTTAGAAACACTTGGCGTAGAAGTTACCTATCTCTCTCCTAACGCAGAGGGAATATTAAGTGTTGAGCAAGTTCGTGATGCCATAACGCCAAAAACAGGGCTTATTTCAATTATGTGGGCGAATAACGAAACAGGACTCATTCACCCCATTGAAGAAATAGGAGAGCTAGCACATAGAGCAGGCATACTGTTTCACACTGATGCTGTGCAAGCCATTGGAAAAATCCCTGTTGATGTGCAAAAATCTCATATAGATTTTCTGTCATTCTCTGCACATAAATTCCATGGACCAAAAGGTATAGGCGGACTATATATCAAAGAAGGCGTTGAGCTTACACCGCTTTTTCATGGGGGCGAACACATGCATGGACGCCGTTCAGGAACACTTAATGTACCATATATTGTAGCTATGGGTAAGGCTATGCAGCTTGCAGTAGATGGGTTAGAATATGAAGAAAAAGAGGTGCGCCGTTTGCGCGATAAACTTGAAAATGCTTTAATGGAAATTTCAGATATTCTTATTATTGGTGATAGAAGACATAGAGTCCCCAATACTATACTTTGTAGCATTAGAGGCATAGAAGGAGAAGCCATGCTTTGGGATCTCAATAAAGCAGGGATAGCTGCATCAACAGGAAGTGCATGTGCAAGCGAAACCTTAGAGGCTAATCCTGTCATGGTAGCTATTGGTGCAGATAAAGAGCTTGCTCATACAGCTGTACGTATTTCACTCTCTCGATACAATACTGAAGCAGAAATTGACTATACCATAGAAGCATTTAAAAAGTCTGTACAGAGATTGCGAAAAATATCAAGCACATATATTAAACATGCTTGAATTTGTAATAGCTTGATATGATATAAGCTTCATAAGCATAACTTTAGATAATCTATCTTTAGATTATCTCTTTTATGCCTAAAAAATATTTTACCAAAAAACAAAATTCTCAAGCATTTGGCAACACTAACTCTATGAACATTATAAGCCCCGCATCTCAAAGTATGCAAGTGTTTCAGTGTGCATAGCTTGTTTTTTGTTATCTTTAGCACTTTTGATAGAATCGCATTCTTTATATTCAGCTTTTGCTCTTTTAAATACATTTGATGTATATAAAATAATTAAGAATATATATTTTTACTTTACTCTATTGAGTAGTTTTGCTTAAATACTATTTCTTTACCAAATACCCAACCCTTTGATATTATCTCTAACCCCCAAACCACACAAACATTTCAATACATAAAAACTTGACACAGCTTACCATAATTTAAATTATCATTTCATTCAATAAGATAAACAAAGAATCTTTTATATATAGAGATTAATTACTTACATTATTGCA
>JARHYY010000087.1 GCA_029258405.1 Helicobacteraceae bacterium
ATAATGTAAGTAATTAATCTCTATATATAAAAGATTCTTTGTTTATCTTATTGAATGAAATGATAATTTAAATTATGGCAAGCTGTGTCAAGTTTTTATGTATAGAAATGTTTGTGTGGTTTGGGGATTAGAGATAATATCAAAGGGTTGGGTATTGTAAAGCCAACAAACTAAAGCAAAAATAAGTGGAAAAATTATGCAAGTAATATATAAGCATAAATTCTATAAAAACAATAAATATATAGATGAGCTTATAAATATAGCTTATAACATTTATAATCATTGTATAGCCTTACATAAAAATATTATAATATTTATCACAAAAAAGATAGATGTTTATAAGAATTTTTTAAAAGTAAGGTGATTGCCTAGCTTTTAAAAACGCATTAAATATGAATCATTCATCTTCAAGGGAGGTATGGGTTATTAAAAGAAAATATTAGCTCTTTTAATGGCTATAATTATAAGTTGAGCAAAAATCAAGCAATAAATGCTGATAATATCATCAAGGCATTAACTATTAAGAGAGATAATTAAGGCTCTTTTGATCTGTGTTATTAGAGACAAAAGAGCAAAATCTATTACATTAAGGATTTGCATGAGTTTTTTTGATGCTATTATACTAGGTATTATTGAAGGGCTTACAGAGTTTTTGCCTATTTCTTCGACTGCTCATATTCTTATAGGGGCATATTTTTTAAATCTTGATAATAATGCACAATTTTTTCAAGGCTTTGTAGTAGCAGTGCAGTTTGGTTCTATTCTAGCTATTTTAGTGCTATTTTGGAAACGCTTTTGCTCTGGCTTTCCTTTTTTGCTGAAACTGGCTGTAGCGTTTTTGCCCACAGGGGTTTTGGGTCTTTTGTTTCATAAGATAATTGCCTTATTGCTTAGTGTCCATACTGCCGCATTTATGCTTATAATAGGTGGGGTGGTTTTCATTCTTACTGAGTATAAATATAAAAACAAAGATTTCAAAACACATACTATCCATGATATTACTCTTAAGCAAGCTTTTCTTATTGGTTGTTTTCAATCTTTAGCTATGATACCCGGTACATCTCGTAGCGGAGCAACTATTATTGGTGGGCTGTTGCTTGGCTTAAGTCGTAAGAATGCCACAGAATTTTCTTTTCTTCTCGCGTTTCCTACTATGACAATCGCCACTGCCTTTAGCCTCTACAAAAGTCATGATATTATTGCTATGGAGCATATACAGCTTTTGCTCCTTGGTATGTTTGTTGCTTTTGTATCAGCTCTTGTAATAATGAAAGCTTTTTTAAGCTTCATTGCTCGGTTTAACTTTGTTTGTTTTGGTATATATCGCATAATTGTTGGCTTAATATTTTTATGTGTTTTTATATATTAAGGATTGTCTTTTGGTATTCTTGTTTTGCATGATATACATTCATACACTTCTTTGCCTCTATACATTCGCTCTGCCATCAGGCTACCACAATCATTACATTTTTTATCAATAGGTTCAAATTTACTAATAAAATCGCATTGAGGATATTGCGAACAGCCAAAGAAAGCCCCTCTTTTAGAAAATCGTTGCACAATATCGCCATTGCATTTTGGGCATTTTATATCTATGGTTTTAGTGTTTTGATGGGCTGTAAGCGATTTAGTGTTTTTGCATTCTGGATAACCGCTACATGCTAAAAACTTCCCTCTTTTACTAAACTTAACAACCATAGGTTTTTGGCATTTTTCACATTTTTCTCCATTTTCTGCTTCTTGCACATTGTGATTAGGTTGAATATATTTGCATTTAGGATAACCGCTACATGCTACAAATTCTCCATACTTGCTCTCTCTTTTTACAAGCTCACATCCGCATTTTGGGCATAGCTCTCCTGTAGGTATAATGACTTTTTGGCTTTTGATATTTGTTTTGCCATCTTGAATTTTTTTATCAAATTCATAATAAAAATTCCATAAGACTTTCTCCCATTTTGCCTCATTTTGAGCAATGCTATCAAGCTTTTCTTCCATATCTGCACTAAAGTTACTATCAACAATTTCATTGAAATTACTTTCAAGCATGCTCATAACTCTAAAGGCTATCTCTTGTGGTATAAGTTGTTTTTTTTCAATAATAATGTAATGCCTCTGTGAAAGAAGTGTGATGGTTGGTGCATAGGTGCTTGGACGACCTATACCTAATGATTCTAATGTTTTAATAAGTGATGCCTCTGAATATCGTGGAGGTGGCTCGGTAAAATGTTCTTCTGTCTTTATCTTTTGCAATTGTACTTGCATGTGTTCTTCAAATGTGGGCAAGAGCTTATCTTTATCATCATTGCCTAAAATAGCATAGAATCCATCAAAAATAAGCTTGCGACCATTAGCCTTAAAGCAGACATTATTGCCTTGAAAAAATATATTTTGAATTTCAAATTCAGCTGCATTCATCTGCGAGGCAACAAAGCGATTATATATAAGAGTATAAAGCTTTAAATCATCTGATTCTAAAAAATCCGCTGCTACTTGAGGGGTGAAATTAATATTAGTAGGGCGAATCGCCTCATGTGCCTCTTGAGCGTTTTTTGATTTGGTGGTATATATATTTGGTTTTGAAGGTAAATATGTTTCGCCAAAGCTTTGGGTTATGAGTTTTCGCACAGCATGCAATGCCTCTTGAGCAATATTAAGGCTATCTGTCCTCATATAAGTGATAAGCCCGGTAATACCTTCATGTGTAGTCATGCCCTCATAGAGCTTTTGTGCTATACGCATAGTTTTTGATGGGGCAAAACCAAGTTGAGAAGAAGCACTTTGCTGCAACGTGCTTGTCATAAAAGGTGGAGGGGGCGATACCTTTCGGCTTTTATACTCTATTTTTGAAACAATAAATGAATCGTTTTTTGCTTCTTCAGTAATTTTTTTTGCCTCTTCTTCAGAGCGAATATCCATTTTGCCAATTTTTTTATTATGATATTCATAAATTGTTGCTTCGACATCATTAAAGAAAGCATTAATACTAAAATATTGTATAGGAACAAATGCTTGTATTTCCTTTTCTCTGTCGATGATGATTTTCAAAGCACTGCTTTGCACCCTGCCCGCACTCAAGCCTTTGTGTATCTTTGAGGCAAGGAGGGGGGAGAGCTTATACCCCACAATTCGATCTAAAAATCTTCTTGTTTGCTGTGCATGCACCATGCTGATATTAATTTTTCGTGGGTTTTCAAGAGCTTTAGTGATGGCTGTTTTTGTGATTTCATGAAAAACAATACGCGGGATATCTAAAGGCTCTTTGCCTATGGCAATGGCGATATGATAACCTATCGCTTCGCCCTCTCTATCTTCATCAGTTGCAATGAATATATCATCTGCTTTTTGTGCAAGCTCCTTAATTTCTGCTACTATCTGCCGACTTTCTTTAGGGATAACATATTTCGCATTGAAATGTTCTTGTTCAATTTGTATGCCAAAAGTATGTTTGGGTAAATCTCTTATATGCCCTTTAGATGCGATTATTTCATAATCTTTACCTAAAAAACTTTTGATGGTTTTAGCCTTTGTTGGTGATTCGACAATAATTAAATGCTTCACTCTTTCACACCTTTTTAGAACTTTTATGTAAATTAAAAATTAATATTGTAGATTCTAACACAATTTTAGCTACAATACAAACAATAAAACTATAATCGTTTTGCAAAGGGAAAATATGCTTGACCCACAAAAAAAATCACATACAGGTTCTTTTGGAGTTCTTTTTCAAAATGCACTAAAATATTATAATGCTGGCGAGATTCATCAATGTATTACTTGTTGTGATATAATCCTTAAGAGCGATCCAATAAATCATGAGGTTTGCAATCTTCTTGGGTTGGCTCTTTTTGCAGATGGTAAGGTTGAGCAATCTCTTGGTATGCTTCAAAAGGCATATATGCTTTCAAGGAGAGAAGATTATTTAATAAATACAGCTGAAATTTTACGGCGTTGCTATAAGCCTAATGAGGCTCTTGCACTTTTAAAGACTGTTAAAAACCAACACACACAAAATTTTTTATTCAATCTTGCTAAGGTTTATACTGATCTTCAAGATACACAAAAAGCCATAGAATGCTATGAGAAACTCATACAAGAAACACCACATGATTATGAAGTGCTATTTAATCTTGCCAATCTCATTGTTGAAACAAATAAAGAGAGAGCAGAAGAATTATATAATAAATCTTATCAGCTTGGGCTTACTGAAGCGGGGATAAACCTTGCTTCTTTGCTCTGCAAGCATGATCGAATCGAAGAGAGCTTACAGCTTTATAAGAGTATAGAATCAGCACATAAAAACCGCAATAGCGATTCGTTTTATTTCAACTATGCCAATGCCCTAGCTAAAGAGAGCTTTGTTAATAAAGCATTATTTAAACAAGCAAAAGCTTATTATAAAAAAGCCATCAAAATCAAAAATCATCCTTTTTATAGCATTAATTATAGCCAAATGCTCCTACGGTTTGGTTTCTTTAAGGAAGGTTTTAAATATGCAGAAGACCGTTTGGCTTTGGATATTATCCCGCAAATCTTAAAAGACTATATGCTTCATAGTCATGATAATATTCAAGACAAAGATATTCTTATATTTCATGAACAAGGATATGGAGATACTTTAATGTATGCCCGCTTTATCCCCCTATTTGCTAAAAAATGCAGAAGTATAAAAGTTATTGTACAAGAGCCTTTATTGCCTTTGTTTAACGATTCGTTTTTGTATATGCCTAAAAATGTAGAATTTTACTCAAAGATTCCACAAGATGGATTTTCTCATGCAATCTCTTTGCTTTCGCTCCCTTATTTTTTAAAAATTTCACGAAGAGATGAAATCATCAGCATGCTCCCCCCTATTCAAACAAACAAAAAAAATAGATATACAAGAATTGGAATATTTTGGAAAAGCAATTTTCAAAGTCCGCTACAAAGACATAAAAGCATCGCCTTATCTCTTTTGCTCTATTCGCTTAAGAGCTTAAAGCGTTGTTGTTGTTTTTATGCCTTACAGCCTGATTGTGATAACAATGAAATAGCCCTACTCAAAAAATCTAAGATTGATAATTTAGGGAGTCATTTTAAAAATTTTTTAGACACTAAAGAGGCACTACAAGAGCTTGATGGGCTTATAACCGTAGATAGTGCCATAGCACATTTAGCAGCATCTATGGGTATGCCAACTTTTTTACTATTGCATAAATACCATGATTGGCGTTTTTCTACGCTTGAGGGCGAAAACCTTTTTTACAGAAATAATCTTTATTGTATTAGACAAGATATTCAATACCATTGGGAAAAACCTTTAGAAGAACTTCAAAAAGTACTTAAAGATATCTAAAATGAAACAGAGCATAGAATTTGATGAAGCAATACATGATAGCTATGATTTATTATGTTTTCTGAGAAGAAAAGGCTTTTTAGATAAAAAATATCATGATGAGCTAGAGTTTTGGTGGCCAGGCTATGGAAACTTTGAAGTCATTATTGGTACTATTTTAGCGCAAAATACTCAATGGAATAAAGTAGCTATATCTTTAGCAAATCTTAAGAAAAATGGGGATTTATCATTGGAATATTTTTTAACTATGGAAGAAGAATATATCATGCATTGCATTCAGCCTTCTGGATTATATAGAAAAAAAGCAAAAACGCTCTATAATATCGCTCAAGCTATAAAAAATAATTTTGGGAGCTTTCAGGTTATGCAAGCACAATGCACAAGAAAATGGTTGCTTGAGCAAAAAGGTATCGGACAAGAAAGTGCTGACTCTATAATGTGCTATGCACTTAAAAGAGAGGAAATGGTTGCAGATAACTATGCCTATAGATTGTTGAAAAATATAGGTATTGAACTTGAAACATATCAAGACATTAAAGAATGGCTTGAATATGGGATAAGAAACAATAAGAGCAAAGTAGCACAGCTTTACCCAGAAAAAAATTTTTCTCTACATTATGTATTTGCTCGTTTTCATGGTAAAATTGATGAATTTGGTAAGGAGTATAAAATATGAATTATGAAGAAATTACAGATTCAAAGGCTTTTAAGCTTTTTTTGGAATTTTGCAGCATACCTCATGCAAGCCTTAAAACGCAAACAATGCGTACATGGATAAAAGAATATGCACAGAAAAAAAAGATAAATATACAAGAAGATTCAGCAGGTAATCTTTTGCTTCATAAAGGTTCTCCTAAGCTTTGCTTGCAGGCTCATTATGATATGGTGCTTGTAGGCAACAAAGTAGAACCATATATTGACAATGGCTATATTTATGCAAAAGAAAGTTCTTTAGGGGCAGACAATGGAGCAGCTGTATGTGCAGCATTAACACTTTTTGATGAGGTAAATCATTTGGAATTGCTTTTAACCAATGATGAAGAAGTAGGCATGATAGGGGCAAATAATTTAGAGCTTCAACCCCAATCATCAAAAATGTTGAATTTAGACAGTGAAGATATTAATGAAATTATCGTTGGTTGTGCTGGAGGTGTAGATGTAAGCTTTACATACGAACATCTACCGCTTTTAGAAATTGAAGAGCGATTAAATATTTATAAAATTACTTCCAAGGGCTTTATAGGAGGTCATAGCGGAATTGATATTCATAAGGGTATTCCTCATGCAATTTTATCATTAATAGAATTTGTTAAATCCTTTGATGATGTTTATTTGCTTTCTCTTAATGGAGGAGAAAAGAGAAATTCTATCCCAGTTTTTAGCGAAGCTCTTGTGCTTTCTGCTGAACCTATTGCTCCAAATGAGCATTTTGATGTAAGCCCTTTTGTGCTTGAGCCTCCATATAGGGACTTAAACAGATTAATAGAGTTCTGCACCTTGCCTATTTTGCAAGGTGTGCTAAAGAAAGATTCTGAAAATAATGTTTTACTCTCTAGCAATATAGGAATCATTAAAGAACTTGGCTTTCAAACATTCAACATACAAGTTATGGCACGCTCAAACTCAACACAAGATCTACAAGAATGGCTTAAACAAGTTGCTAAATATGCTCAAGGTTATGGTGCTTTAATGGAGCAAAGTAATTTTTATCCCGCTTGGGAAGTTAATAAGCAATCAAGCAATCTTTTACGGAGCACAAAAGAGGCATTTAAGAAATACAATCTCAACCCTCATGTAACGAGCATACATGCTGGTCTTGAATGTGGAATCCTCAAAAATAAACTTAATTTAGATGAGATTCTCTCTATCGGACCAACTATACAATCGCCACATTCTAAAAATGAACGAATGGAGTTAAAAAGCTTTGTGATATTTCAAAAAATTATCAAAGATATTGTAGAGCAATTTTCATAAATTATCCCAGTGCTTTAAGAGCGTTGGGATAATAAATATCTTTAACACTACCCCATCTCCCCCCAAACCACATAACCATTTTAATACATAAGCACTTAACAGAGCTTGCCATATGTAATATTCATGTATCTCATAAGATATATCATTTTATTCAATACAATAAACAAAGAATCTTTTA
>JARHYY010000088.1 GCA_029258405.1 Helicobacteraceae bacterium
ATAATGTAAGTAATTAATCTCTATATATAAAAGATTCTTTGTTTATCTTATTGAATGAAATGATAATTTAAATTATGGCAAGCTGTGTCAAGTTTTTATGTATAGAAATGTTTGTGTGGTTTGGGGAAAGATCATTAGAAATAAATGTAACTAATATCAAAAAAAATATAATTACCCACACCTCCAATAGTCCTAGAAACTTTTATTCTACTAATAGGTTATAATTACTTTTAGTTAAAATTGAAAATCTATCTTTCATTTGTTCTGTTATTATGCAATACTATTCCTTGCTTATTTTTTTGGTTTGGGTATGACAGTCATATTTACATATCGCCCTTCAACTTTTGCTTCTTTTTCAATTACTGCGACATCTTCTACTAATGCCCAAACTCTTTCTAAAACTTCTATTCCCACTTGTGGTGAGCTGACCTCTCTTCCTTTGAGGAATACACGAAAGCGTACATGTTTATTTTCTTCTAGGAATTCTCTTGCATGTTTTACTTTGTAAGCAATATCATTAGAGGCAATTTTGACAGAAAGTTTAATTTCTTTAATTTCAATTTGCTTTTGCTTTTTTTTTGCTTCTTTTTGTTTTTTTTCCTGTTGATAACGAAACTTGTTATAATCCATAATTTTACAAACAGGGGGGTTGGCATTAGGTGCGAGCAGCACCAAATCAAGCCCTTCTGATTGAGCCATATGTAATGCTTCATTTGCAGACATTATCCCATATTGTTGACCGTTATCACCCAAGCATCTCACTTCTTTAAAGTTTATATTCTCATTTAAGAGTATCTCTTCGCTATTTTTACTCAAAAGCTAACCTCACTCATTTTCTCCTTTATCAAGTTAATAAATGCGTTTTTGTCCATTTCATATTGTGTTTTAGAGCGACGATCTCTTATGGAAACCATATTTGTTGTTTGTTCTTTTTCCCCTAAAACAACTATGATGGGTACGCGTTCTTTTTCAGCTGTTCGTATTTTTTTATTCAAAGTTTCATTTTTTAAATTCATTTCAGAATATGCACCAATATTTTTTAATTGTTTTTGTAAATTATGAGCATAATCATATTGGTTACCACTAATTGGTATTATAGCTACTTGGGTTGGTGCAATAAAAAGCGGAAACTCGCCACCAAAATGCTCTGTCAATATAGCGATAAAACGCTCAAAAGAACCAAGGATAGCTCTATGTATCATAACAGGTCTTTTGTGTGTATTATCCTCATCAATATAGGTTAATCCAAAGCGTTCAGGAAGATTCATATCAATCTGTATTGTTCCACATTGCCATTTTCTCCCTATGGCATCAGTAATTTTAATATCAATCTTTGGACCATAAAAAGCCCCACCGCCTTCATCTATGCCATAATTTAACCCTCTTTGTTCTAAAGCTTTCTTAAGGGCATTAGTTGCTTCTTCCCATATCTTGTCATCACCAATAGA
The DNA here is from genome assembly GCA_029258405.1 of Helicobacteraceae bacterium. Lineage (GTDB taxonomy): Bacteria > Campylobacterota > Campylobacteria > Campylobacterales > Helicobacteraceae > NHYN01. The sequence goes on from JARHYY010000088.1 coordinate 1,449, forward strand.
TTTTTCTGGACGCGTTGAAACTTCTAGCTCATATTGGAAATCAAAAGATGTCATAATTTTATCCATAAAGGCAATAATGCCTATAACTTCGTCTTTTATTTGACTTGATTGGCAAAAAATATGTGCATCATCTTGTGTAAATTCTCTTACCCTTAGAAGTCCATGAAGTACCCCGCTTTTTTCATGTCTATGGACAACACCATATTCATAAAACCTTAAAGGTAAGTCCCGATAGCTTCGTATAGTATGTGCATAAACTTTAATATGTCCTACACAATTCATAGGTTTAATACCATATTCAGCTTCATCGATTTGTGTAAAATACATGTTTTCACCATAGTTTTGATAATGCCCACTTATTTTCCATAAATCACTTTTAAGAATTTCTGGACCTCTTACAGGTTGATATTCTCGCTGAATATGTGCATCAGTCATTAGCGATTCTAATTTTCGTCTTAATCTTGCTCCAGCAGGCAACCATATAGGCAAGCCAGCACCCACATCTTCATCAAAAGTAAATAAGCCCATTTCTGTACCTATTTTACGATGATCTCTTTTTTTTGCTTCTTCTATTTGTTGAAGATGAGTATGAAGAGCCTCTTTATCAGCAAAGGCAATGCCATAGATTCTTGTAAGCATTTCATTGCCTTCAGTGCCACCTAAATATGCCCCAGCAATTTTAGTCAGTTTGAAGGCTTTTAAGAAAGATGTATGAGGAAGATGTGGTCCTTTGCATAAATCTTCAAAATTACCTTGTTTATATAAAGAAAGATTACTATCGGGAATTTTTGAAATAACCGCTTGTTTTAAATCATCATCATGAAATTTATTTATGACAGATTCTTTAGGCATATAGTATTTTTCGATCTTTACCCCTTTTTTAGCGATTTCTTTCATCTTTTTTTCTATCTTATTTAAATCCTCATCATTTATTTTTTCAGTTACTCTAAAATCATAATAAAAACCTTCCTGCACAACAGGACCCACAAAAAATTGAGCATTACCATAAATTTCTTTGATAGCTTGTGCCATAAGATGAGCACAGGAATGACGAATAATAGCAAGAGCTTCAGGAGAGTTATCAAAATAAATAGGTTCTCCTTCAATGTGAAGTTCTGAAGCAGTTTGCATATCATATATTATATTGTTATATTTAATTCCAATAATATCCATTAAAATAAAAACCTTGAAAATGTAAAATAGAGATATTATAATATAAAATATTTGAATTTTTACTGAAAAATAAGTCCAATATAATTATTATGATAATGAGCCTTCAAAAATAGCATGTTTGAAACTTGAAATATCTTGTTCTGTGCCATGGCATATTATTTGTATATCTTGATGAATAAAATCTTTTTGTACAATTTGAATATGAAATTTTTTCGCAAGATAATAGGCATATTTAAGCTTTTTAAAAGGAATATACATATCCTCTTGTTTTATTTCTTGATAAGGGATTATGTGTGCTTGCTTTAGGGCTTCCTTGGCACATTGGCTGTAAGCTCTTGTGAGCCCTCCAACCCCTAAAAGCGTTCCACCAAAATAACGAACACTCACAAAACCTACTTCTATAATATCATAACCTCTCAAAACTTTTAGTGTAGGCATGCCACTACTTCCTTTTGGCTCACCATCATCGCTAAAGCTTTCTTGAATCTGTTTATGTATATTGAGAAAACGAGATGATGTAACAAAATGAACAGCTTTTGTATGCTCCTTTTTGAGCGACTGTAGGGTTTCCTTAAAATCAATAATGGGACATAAAAAACCTAAAAAAGTAGAACCTTTTTGTTCAACAGAAGAAAAAGCCATGTCTTTAATGGTGTTCATTATATTTATGCTCTTAAAAGGGCAATGCTCCATTCATGCAATGTTTCATCATCAAAGCTTTTGACTTTAGCATTTAAGCCATAAGTGCAAAATTCTATAAATTCTTCCTTAGGGTAATAAAAGAGACCATCATCTTTTGGTTGTTTGCTTGTATCAAGCCCATTAAAGGCTACCCCTTTAAGTGAATAAGCAAAGGCAAGAAGCAAACGCTCAAAAATATATTCTTTCCATTGTTGATAAGAATTATGAAGGCAAAGGTTAAAAGTACCACTAATGATAGTGTAATCCGCTTTATAGGTTGGGTATTCTGCTAAAACAAGATGCACAAAAGGATTCTTAGGAACATCAATATAGTCATGTGCCATCTCAAGCATTTCAGGGAGCATATCATAACCATAATATTTATTGAGAGAGATTTTTTTATACTGTAAAAAACGGAACAACGCCCCATAACCACAACCATAATCATTAATACTTATGGGATTTGTTGAAGAATCAATATTTAGTAAATCAAGAAGAATATCAAAACGACGGTTTTGCTCATGGGCATTGCTCCATAGCACACCATGAGATGTTGCCCCAAACCTTTTAATGCTTGAGAAGTATAATGCTTTAATATCATCACAAACAATAGCCATATTTAAAAACGAATAGTTTCCCTTCCAAATTGAATGATCCTATCAGCAATTTTATCTAAATGGAGCACTTCTCTAATAGCACCCTTTAGTATCGCTTGCTTTGGCATACCAAAAACAACACAGCTTTCTTCACTTTGAGCAACAGTTTGTGCACCATTATCATAAAGCTCTTTCATGCCTATGCTGCCATCATCCCCCATTCCTGTGAGTATAATGGCAAGGGCGTTTCTTCCAGCTGCATTATTACCGCTCCTGAATAAGACATCAACACTTGGTTTATGTCTGCTTACTCTATCTCCATCAATACTTTTTGCTATATAGCTATTTGTTGTATTTTCTATTATTAAATGTTTGTCTCCACGAGCAATATATGCCCAAGAATCTTGCAAGACTTGTTTGCTTGATACTTCCATAACATTTATTTCAGAAAGTGCATTAAGCCGAAGTGCAAACGATCCAGAAAAGCCAACAGGTATATGCTGAACAATTATAATAGGAGGCAATCCCATAGGAAGTCTAGGAATAATCCTTGTAAGTGCCTCTACGCCACCAGTTGAAGAACCGATAAGTACTAATTTACGCCCTGTATCCCTTTTGTTTGGTTTTGAGGGCAAAATAACATCAGGAAGATATTTTTCAGTATATGTAAGTATTGCTTTTGCCATATATTAACCTATCATTTTGACAAAAATATTTTGTCCTATTCTCTCCATTTTATTCCCTAAGCTTAAAATACTTTCAGAGTGCCCTAAGTAAAGTGTGCCAAAATTTTTAAGATGTTTAAAGAGATTTTCAAGTATATACTCCTGGTCTTTGATTTTGAAATATATAAGAACATTTCTACAAAAGATAATATCAAACTCTTCTGCCATAAAAGGATAAGTGTCTGCAAAAAGATTGAGTTTTTTAAAGGTAATTAAGGATTTAATCTGTTCTTTTGCTTCTAAATGGACATGATTGTTACCTAAATCTTTGATATGAAAATAACGCTCTAAATCAATCCATGTAGGCAATGGGCTGATTTTTGTATTAATATCATAAACGCCATTTTGTGCAACTTTTAAAGCCTCTGTATCAATATCTGTTGCGATAATAGATACAGGAAAGCAGCTCAAGCCGTAGAGTTCTTTAGCATGCAATAAGGCTACAGCAATAGAATATGGTTCTTCACCCGTAGAGCTTGCAGAACAAAGTATCTTAATGCCACTATTTTTTACACAAAAACGAGGCATAACCCTATCTATTAAATCCAAAAAATGAAAATTCTCACGAAAAAAATCAGTCTTATTTGTTGTGAATGCATTGATAAATTCCTGCTCATTTTTTCCTCTGGCAATTTCTTTAAGAAAAACTTCAGGGTCTGTTATATCCACTTCTCTAGTAAGCTTACGAATCCTATTTTTTATAAGCATATCTTTAGTAAAATCAAGATGAATACCTGTTTTTTGGTAGAGTAATGTTCTTACACCATCCAAGAATTCTTTACTTATAATAAAATTTTCCATACTATTTGAACAACCTTTTAATTTTTTTTTGAATATATTGCCGATGTTCTCCATTTGTTTCTATTTCTTGCCCAATTTCTTGATAGAGCTTCCAATAATATTCTACAAAAGCTCTTGCTTGTGTATTTTTAGGCTTAAAATAACTTCCAGAATCTCTCAAAGCAAATTGATTCAAAAAAATACTTGAATCAGCTTTCTTTACATATAGAATCGCCAATTCTCTATAATACTTGAGATAAGTCTTTTTAACATATTCATATTTTACATTATCAAGATTAATCTGCAAACAAGTTTTATTAAACTTAAGCATTTCAGATTCAAAAAGAATATGGAGATGAATGAGGGCTTCGCAATAATATGCTTCCATGTCTTGTTGCTCTTTCCATGCGATAAGTCCTACTGCACGCCTTATAGTCTCTGCAATAACAGGTTTTTTTAATGGAGCATAAATAGCATTTGTATCATTAAGAAAAAAATTAACTAGCCCGCCAGCAGTCGCCTTAAATTCTTCAATGTTTTTAAAATTACCAGAAGCATTCATTTTTATTTCTGTATCTTCTTCTATCCATAGAATATGGCCAAATTCATGCCCTATGGTTGTAACTTGATAAACCTTATACCATTTTTCTTCATTAAAAAATAACAAATCTCGGATTTCTTGTATAAAATTCTGAGGAAAAATTTCACTTTGCAAACGCATAAATGGTTGATGCTGTAAATAACGAAGAATACGAACAGGGAATGCAAATATTTTTTTACCATATCTTGATGAAATAACTTCATCATTGGGAACAACTTGTGCAGAAAATAATCCATCAAATTCTGCACCATAATAAAGAGCAGGTATTGAAACATAAACATTAGTTTTTTTCAAGGCATTAAGAACAACTGATTGATTGTGCTCTTGTATATCCTCATGCCATTTTGTATAGAGCTGTATGATGGTTTCTTGCATTTCCTTTTTGATGGGTAAGGTGGCTATATGTTCTTGACATGATATTCTCAAATCCCATTCTGGAGCTACTGCTCTGCGATATGGATCTTCATAATATTCTAAAGGATGGGCGGGTTGTAGCGGGGTTTTAATTTGCATCCATGCTTTATCAACCAATCTCCAGCGTTCTAAAAGATTTTCTATCCTTTCTTCAGTGATAGCATTTTTAATGCTATTAAAGTAATTAATATAGGCTTGTTTTGAGGAGAAGATATCATCACCTTCATGCTCAAGTTCTCTTAAAAGCTTGGATAGAGATTCTTGGATTTTTCGAACCTCTTTTTTGAAAGCAAGAGCATAAGGCAATGCAATGAGTTGTCCATTTTTTTTGTGAGGTATTGAGTAGCTTCTATCGCTTATTTCCCCAGTTGTGCTAATTTCTTTAACACTATCTAAATATTCTAAAAGCTTTTGTGTGTCCCCTTGATATTCTTTTAATAAAGCAACATTGATACCTTCAATAAAATCGCATTTCCATTTTAAATGTAGAGCACTAAAAGCTTTGCCAACAGTGTGCATGCCTTGTATTACCTGCCTATAAAATGGAGTGAAAAGCTTATTATTTTCACATTCTTCTATAATATTTTTATGGTTTTGCGTATGATATTCTTTTACCCATTCAAAAAGTATTTTCTTAGCCTCTTTAATCTCTATTGGAGTTTTGTGTGCCTTTTTGAGGACCTGAATAATGGGAGCTTCTTGAAAATTAATAAGCCTGCAAAGCAGGGCAAAACGGTTGGGATTGCTATTTTCCAACCCTAGAGTTTTCAACATATGAATAACATTTTTTATAACTTTATGTTCTTTGTTGTCAATTTCTAAAAAGAGATTATTATTTTTTAAATCTCTTGCATTTATTATATCACAGAACTTTTTTATATCTTTGAAAAACTGTTTTTTCATGAAGTAATACTTTTTTTCAGAATTTCATAAGCTTCATTGATTTGAACTAATTTTTCATTAGCTTTTAAAATATCTTGCTGGCTTGCTCCTCTGCCCTGTATAATATCTGGGTGGTTTTCTTTTACTAACTTTCTGTAAATATCTTTGAGTTTTTCTTCTGTTATTTCTTCATGTTCAGTGAGCCCAAAAATATGTAATGAGTCTTCATGTGTAAGCATATTTTGCTTATGAGATGCATTTTTAAATTCGTCATAAATATGGTTGAAGTCCTCATTACTCAATTCAAAATACGCAGCAACATCTAAAATAATTTCTCGTTCTCTATCATCAAGCTTATAGTCTGCATATGCAATCATCAAAAGAAATTCAATAACCTTTAAGCGTTTTTTATACTCTCCTTTTGTAAGGCGAACAAACTCTAATGCTAAAGATTCTAAATTTTCTAATGAGTGTTGCTCCTTTTCAAAATGTTTGTAAAGTACTTGCTCTGTGTATTTTTTGTCATCAAATTCTTTTGTAATATCATTAATGAGCTCGTCAATCAAATGCATTTCAAGTTCGCATACTCTCTCATCACTTCGAGCGACTTTTGCCAAAAGGGCAATAATTATCCCATATTCTGAATAACAAATTTGCTTTTCTTGAGAATCTAAACCTTTGTATGGGTCATTATAATTTTCATATTCTATTTCAGAATTATGTTTTCTTAAAGTGCCATGAGCCTTTGGGTTTGATAGGTACTCTTTGAGAGTTTTATACATAAAAAAAAGAACAGCGATAGCTATTGCTCCTAAAATTATTTCCATAGTAAGTTTTAAGCCTTCATTTTAAATCTCTAATCTCTTGATTATAAATATTTCAAGATAAAAATTATCTATTCTATTGTATTATTTATATCGTTATAAAATGCTTAAATGTGAAGCACCTTTCCTAAACAAAGAGTTTTTCTGCCCACAACTTTTACTGCATAGCACAACCCCTCACTACAAGTGCTATCAAAGCACACAATATCAAAACTTAGACAATCACTAAACCCAACTATAATTTAAACAAAAATATAAACTTTAAAAATTTACTCATACTCCATTAAACTATATGCAATTATATAAGCATAAAAATGTAAAAACTATTAAAGCATTTAGAGATAAGTAAATGCAAATCTAAGAGAGTTAAGTAAATAATAAGTTAAAATACTAAAACACCCCCCCAACAACCCTCAATTATACTATACCCAAACCTCAAAACTCAAACAAGCAATAAACCTTAGAGTCCAAAAATTCAAATAACAGAATAAACCTTAAAGAACTTACTTAACTCCACTATAT
>JARHYY010000089.1 GCA_029258405.1 Helicobacteraceae bacterium
ATTACATATGGCAAGCTCTGTTAAGTGCTTATGTATTAAAATGGTTATGTGGTTTGGGGGGAGTGTTAATGCTTAGGGTTTAGGGTGGGGAGATGTGGAGATAATGTTAAAGTTGGGTATTGGTAAAAATTAAACTGATGACACAGGCTACTAGATATATATACAAGAGCAAACCTATAAAATCTCTTTGCATTAGAACGAGAGCATAAGTGTTAAGCTCTTATATATAGAGTAGAGCTAAAAACCTAGTAATTAAATATATTCAAAAGAACAATAAGAGATTTTTTAAAGAATAAAACCTTATGTGAGGAATAACGACTGAATAAAGAATCCAAAGATAGTAAAAACACTTCCTAAAAGTTTTCTATAGATAAAATAAATATAAAATAATAACAAGCTTTATGTTATTGAAATACTTGCATGGTTTAGAAAAGGGTTGGGGTTATTTTACTAAGTTGCCTACTCACTCTTGTAAGCTTAGTTAATGGTTTGAGTGTTTTATCTTTAAAGCAATGGAGGGGCATAAAGCCCCTGATTCTTAGAATCTGTAGTCTAGAGTAAAGAACATATGACTTCTATCATCGGTTTGATCCGCAGCAAGACGCTCGCCGCCTATGGCTATGCCCGGGCTATGCCCTGCTTTTGTGGTGTCTTGGAAGTATTCAAGCTTCAACCCCACAGCCACATTGTTTTTGAAGGCATGAGAGAGCAAAAGAGCAATGCTTTGTTCATCGCTTCTTGGGCTTTGGGTGTATCGACCTACTACATTCCAACTAAATACGCCCACATTCATGGGGTAACTCGCACCTCCAAAGAGATAGCCAGTTTTTGCATCACGGCTGACAAAATCACCAAAATAAAGTCCCATTGAATCATAAATAGTTGATGTGAATAAGTCTAAGCCCGATGGATTCCCATAAGTACCAAAATGCGAAGCGGCATTCCCAAAGTTTTGGTAGTATCCCACGCCTGCATTGTAGTTAAAGAAATTCCCTTCAAGAATTACATTTAAGTTTTGACTCCATTCATCTACATCTTGTCCAAATATTTGGATAGTAGGGTCTTGTTCTGTTGTAAATTCGGGGAGTACATGTAAGGCATATCCTTGTACAGTTGTTTTGTAGCCAAGCCCATTGCCTAATTGATTTTCATGCACAAGCTTAAGTCCGGGGGCTTGATAAAGCCCGGGGTAGAAATACACAAAAGGGCTAAAGGTATAACGCGAACCCATTTGATAAGCACCACTTTGATGCAAACCACCATATTTAATATCTAATCCTAATGCGTGTAAGCCATAATTTTTGTCATTCAAGCCATCATTATCTGTATCTGTCGCCTTAACAGGATAGTAATCAATTAAAAAACGCGTGAAAGGAAATGCACGCCCAAAGGCACTCATCCACCACAGCTTAATTTGATTATCTGGGTTAGAAGCAGTATCACCATAGGCAGAAAATATATCAATGCTAAAGCCTTGTGTCCAAGCTGAATAATAATCTGCATCAGAGAGATAACGCCCTGCTCGCACACGCACATTATTCCCTTTGAGATCCACAAAGGCATTGTGGAGTATAAAATAGCGATTATCATCGTATGAACCTGAACGCGTAAACAAAGAACCAAAGTGCCCACCAACATAGAGGTTATTCAAGCCTGTACCCGTATCTAGACCCCTGCCAATAGCCACACCATCTGTTTTTGTGGAATCATGCAAGAAATTTGCCGTCGTGATTCCTAGCCCTGTATCAAGCGTAAAACCACCAAATTGAGCATTATAGACGCTATCAAGTTGTCCAAAGATGGTTGAATAGCTCTCTGTTGGATACTTATTCTGACTCACATCAAGTTTTTGGTTATTAAAACCCACTTTTGTGAAACTCCCAAAAGCACCGCTAAACTTTAAGTTGTTTTCATCTGCTGCATAGAGCAGAGATAGCTGGCTAGCAGCCAACAAACAGCCCACTAAGTATTTCATTATTCCACTCCTTTTTATATATTATATCCATACATTAAGAATATTGTAACTATACTTAATTGTGCTTGAATATTCTAAAAATATTCAGAAAATATATGTATAAATATACTTACCATATCACAATATGTAACATATATATATTTTATTATGGAGTCATACTTAAAGAATGCACGGATTAGAGGGCTTGGAAACAGTTCCTACAAACCTATAAAACTTTATAAATAGATATAAAATCTATAAATTAGAATTTTGTTGCATTCCTGTCTTAATCTTAGCGCTTTACAAGATGATTTATTGCTTAATTCTCTTGTAAAGCCTTCAAATTATCAAGTGTAATTCAGTTTGAATTCAGTCTATTTGTTTGTATCAAATAATACATGTAAGCTTGCATGATAATTTGCTTTTTTATAAATTAAATGTGATATTTTCTTTTTATCACCACATGAGAGCATATATGAGATAGGATACTATGTGTAAAGCAATAGTATTTAAGGCTTTTGAATTTATGATTTTTACTCAGTATTGTGTATTGACTTACTTATTGTTAGCTTGTTCAGAAAATTATTTCTCATGTTTTTTGTTTATGTGGAGTTTGCTAAGCTGCGAATCGCTCAACCACTAAAGGTTGAGCTTCTTGTTTCAAGCTAGTATCTAATATGTTAATGATACCCCACTAAAGCTACCCTTATAAGCGTAACTTCAAGTAATTTCTATCCTAGATTTATTGCATTTTATTATATCTATCATAAATCATGCCTAAGGTGTAGTTTTTATGTTAATGCTAGTATTAAAGTTTTTATTATACTTATATACTTAGTGCTATGATTAATGTTAAAGAGCATTCACTTAATTCCCCTGAAAATTAAACACCACTCCGTCTTTATCCTCTTGCAAGAAATATTTTTGTGTGATTGTTTTTGTTTCAGTATAGAATATAATTGCTTGTTTGCCATAAGCATGCAAATCACCATAAAACGAACCTCGCCAACCTGTGAAAGAGAAAAAGGGCAGAGGAACGGGAATAGGTATATTTACACCAACTTGCCCAACGGCAACTTCTTTAATAAAATGTGATGAACTTGAAAGAGAGTTTGTAAAAATAGAAGTTCCATTTCCAAATTCATTATTGTTAATAATCTCTAAGGCTTCGTTGAGATCTTTTACTTCTAAAACACAAAGCACAGGGGCGAAAATTTCTTTTTTATAAATTTCCATATGTGTTTTAATATTTCCAAAAACACAAGGTCCAAGCCAATTTCCATTGGGATACTCTTTGATTTCTATGCCTCTGCCATCAAGAAGGAGTTCTGCACCCTCTTTTATCCCATTTTCTATGAGTTCTAGCACTCTGTTTAATGCTGCTTTGGTGATGAGCGGTCCATAAGCGGCATTAGGGTCGTTATAAGCACCCGGCTTTATAGCTTTGAGCTTGTCTATAAGCTTTGGAATGAGTTTTTTTGAATCTCCTACAAAAAGAGCAACTGAAATTGCCATGCATCGTTGCCCAGCAGCTCCCATTGATGCACCTACAAGAGCATTTATTACTTGTTCTTCATGGGCATCAGGCATAATAACCATATGGTTCTTTGCCCCAACTAATGCTTGGGCTCTTTTGAGGTTTGCTGTGGCACGAGAGTAAATATACGCCCCAACTTTTGGCGAGCCAACAAAAGAATATGCTTTTATAAGAGGATGATCTAAGAGCATATCAACTTGTTCTTTTTGTCCATGTACAACTTGCAATATGCCCTTTGGTACATCACATTGCATGAAGAGTTCTGCTAGTCTCATTGCTGTTTGTGGTACCATTTCTGAAGGTTTTAAAATGAAGGCATTGCCCGCAACGATGGCTAAGGGAAACATCCATAAAGGAATCATGCCCGGAAAATTAAAAGGCGTAATTCCAGCACAAACGCCCAAAGGTTGTCTGTAAGAAAAAGTATTCATTGCTCTTGAGATATTTTCAACTGTTTCACCCATGAGTAAGGTGGGAGCAGAGCAAGCAAACTCTACCACCTCATAACCCCTTGTTATATCCCCTTTGGCATCGTCTATGGTTTTGCCTTGTTCAATTGATAGAATCTCTGCAAGTTCATTGAGATGTTTTTTAATTAATCCTTGATACTCTAACATAACCCTTGTTCTGTGCATGATGGAAGTATTTTTCCATTCTAAATAAGCATTATGAGCAATTGTTGCTGCTTCATCAATTTCGCTTTTGAGCATACAAGGCACTTTGGCTAAAACCTCTTGCGTAAGTGGAGAGAGAGATGTTGTAAAATGTGTTGTTTTGCTTTCTCTAAATGCTCCATTGATAAGTGTTTGAATAGTTTTCATTAAATAGATACCCCTTGTGAATAATCTCTAAATTATACTTTTAATAATAGCAAAAAAGACAATTTTACGCTATCATTGAATGAATTTTAGAGATATATTTGAAAATGTGTTACTTAAATACATGAAAGTATTTTTAAGGTTAATTTTAAACATAGGTATTCCTATTGAGTTGAAATAGTTGTTACTATAAGCTACATATTAGCAGATAATTAATGTTGCCTAATTTAGTTTTATAAAAATATCTATAAAGATTGGTTACAATGGTGGCATATTTTAAAAAAGGAGTTTTTATGTTAAAAAAGATGGCTTTGTGTCTTTTGTTGTGTGTAAGTGCGGTTTATGCGAAGCAATTACATTTTGTGTTCATTAGTAATGGGCTAGATGTTGATCCTTTTTGGAATGTCATTAAAAATGGAATCAACGATGCTGCCAAGGAAGTGGGGGCAAGGGTGGATTATCGTAATTCTCCTACAGGCGATAGAACAGAGATGGCAAGAATCCTTCAAGCTGCTACATCGCAAAGACCAGATGGGATTATACTCTCTATTCCGGATAAAGATGCGTTAAGTAAGGACATTAAAAGAGCACTAGAATTAAAGATACCTGTTATCAATGTTAATTCTGGTGTTGAGGCAGGTAAAGAATTGGGGGTTAGAAACTATATTGGCTCTAATGAATATGAAGGCGGTTTGTTGCTTGGCAAGAGAGCAAAGGAAGCAGGGGTAAAAAGCTTTGTTTGTGTCAATCAAGAGATTACTAATACAGTTTTAGAGCAACGATGCAAAGGTTTTGCCGATGGTTTAGGGGTTAAAAATAATATGATTGATTCAAGCAGTGATCCAAGTGAGATTCAAAAAAGATTAACCCCACATTTAGACAAAGTTGATGCTGTTGTAACCTTAGGACCAGTATCTGCGGGAGCGACGATTGATCTTTTTAGAACTAAGAGAATTAAGAAGCATTTTGTAACCTTTGATTTAAGCCCAGAAATTATTGCTGGAATTAAAGATGGGATATTGCTAGCAGCAATTGATCAGCAGCCTTATTTGCAAGGTTATCTCCCCGTTATCTTGCTCTCAAAATATGTTCCTTATGGTCTTATGCCTGATGGAGATATTAACACTGGGCCAGCTTTGGTTACCAAAGATAATGTAGATTTAGTTGATAAATTTGCTGGAAAATATAGATAATAATTTTTGAGTTGTGGTAACTTATGTTACCCATCTCAAAAACCTAGTATTTGTTAAATATTAAGTTTTTGAGATTATTTTAAGGATATAATATGGCTGATGAGAGATTAAAACAAGAGGGTACATTACTTAAAATGTTGAAAAGACCAGAATTTCCGCCTGTTTTTGGGGTGGTGTTGGTTTTTATTATCTTTTTTACTTTGGCAAGTAGTGATATGTTTTCTTTGGAAGGAACAATGTCTTGGATAGAGCAGGCATCATTAATTGGGATTCTTGCTGTTAGTGTGTGTTTGCTCATGATCGCTGGAGAGTTTGATTTATCTATTGGGTCTATGATTGGCTTTGCTGGAATGATGATGGCGATTTTTATTGTTGAGTTTGAGATAAACCCATCTTTAGCTATTGTTTTGAGTATGCTTGTTTCTTTAGGGATTGGTTTTATAAATGGGTATTTAGTTATTAAGACAAGGCTTCCTTCTTTTATTGTAACGCTTGGGAGCTTGTTTATTTTAAGAGGTCTGACTGTTGCCCTAAGTCGCTTTTTTACTAATCAAACACTTGTTTCTGGCGTTAATACACATACAGAGGGAAGTATTTTAGCTGCTTTTTTTGGAGGGGAAACTTTTACTTCGTTGTTTAGCTTTTTGGCTGATGCTGGAGTTATTGCTACTTATAGTGATGGCACCCCTATAGTAACAGGTATTAAGATGGTTGTAGTGTGGTGGATAGGGCTTACTATTTTTGGTGTTATTGTGCTTAGGCTTACAAAATATGGCAATTGGATATATGCTACAGGGGGAGATGAGCAGGCTTCTAAAAATATGGGCGTTCCAACAGATAGGGTAAAGATTTCTCTCTTTATGCTTACTGCCTTATGTGCGAGTATTTTTGCTGCTTGTCAGGTGTTTGATTATGGTTCTGCCGATGCACAAAGAGGCGTACTCAAGGAGTTTGAGGCTATTATTGCTGTGGTTATGGGCGGAGCGTTGCTCACAGGGGGCTATGGGACTGTGATTGGGGCATCGCTTGGGGCTTTAATTTTTGGCATGGTTAATATTGGTATTAGCTATACAGGTATTGATAATGATTATTTTAGGGTATTTTTAGGTTGCATGCTTTTAGCAGCAGTGATTTTTAGTGATTCGGTAAGAAAGAAAGTAATGAGGCAGTGATGGCAGAACCAATTATTCATATAGAAAATGTAACGAAGCATTTTGGGAATATTATTGCTTTAAATGGTATTTCTATGGACCTTTATGCAGGTGAGGTAATGTGCCTTTTGGGTGATAATGGGGCAGGGAAATCAACATTAATTAAAACTCTAGCTGGAGTGCATGAAAAGACTTCTGGGGTTTATAAGATTAATGGTAAAGATGTACATGCACCTACACCACATAAAATTTTAGATGAAGGTGTGGCAACAGTGTATCAGGATTTATCAACTATCCCTCTTATGTCTTTATCGAGGAATTTCTTTTTAGGTCGAGAAGAGGAGATAGAAAAAAAGTTTTTATTTTTTAAAATACTTGATTTTAAAAAGGCTAATGATATTACGATTAAAGCGATGAAAGATATTGGTATTAATGTGCGTGAGCCATCTCAACCTATAGGTACATTAAGCGGGGGCGAAAGGCAGTGCTTGGCTATTGCAAAGGCTGTGCATTTTGGGGCAAAAGTGTTGATACTTGATGAGCCTACCTCTGCTTTGGGTGTGGCACAATCATCTATGGTGTTAAAATATATTTTACAAGCAAAAAAGCGAAATTTAGGCGTTATTTTCATTACCCATAATGTATATCATGCTTATGCGGTTGGAGATCGATTTACGATTTTAAATCGTGGTAAAACAATGGGGACATTTAAAAAAAGTGAAATTACCACAGAGCAATTACAAAGCAAAATGGCTGGTGATAAGACTATTCAGGATCTTACTAAAGAATTAGGTGCAGATGCTAAGGGTTTATAGGGAGGGTATATGCAAACAGTTAAATTAACAACCGCTCAAAGCTTGGTGCGCTATCTCTTGTCCCAATATATTGAGAGAGATGGCAACGAGGAAAGGCTTTTTTATGGGGGGTTTGGAATCTTTGGGCATGGCAATGTAACATGCTTGGCTGAAGCTCTTTATGATGTAAGAGAGCAAATGCCCACATTTCGAGGACAGAATGAGCAGTCTATGGCTATGGCAGCTCTTGGTTTTACAAAGGCAAAAAATAGAAAACAAATTATGTTTGTTACTTCTTCTATTGGACCGGGGGCGACTAATATTATTACAGCTTGCGGAGTAGCTTACACAAATTCTTTGCCACTTTTAATCTTGGCGGGAGATTATTTTAACCATCGCATTCCTTCGCCTGTGTTGCAACAAATTGAGCAAAGCTATGATCCTACTCTATCAGCAAATGATTGCTTTAAGCCTATTGTAAAGTATTGGGATAGGATAACCACTCCTGAACAGCTTTTGCATTCTCTGCCTTTAGCATTAGAAACGATGCTTAATCCTGCTTCTTGTGGTCCTGTGTTTTTAGCACTTTGTCAAGATGTGCAAGCGATGAGCTATGATTTTCCTGTAAGTTTTTTTGAGAAAACTTTACATACCATTCCCCAAGCACGAGCAGATATAAGAGCAACCAAAAAAGCAGCAGATTCTATAAAAAGAGCAAAAAGGGTGGCTATCCTTGCAGGGGCAGGGGTGATTTATGCAGAAGCACAAAAAGAGTTTTTGGATTTTGTTCATCAATGCAATATCCCTTTTGTAACTACAGCAAGTGCAAAAGCTTTGAGCCTTCATGATGAAAAATTCAATATTGGTCCTGTGGGGGTGCTTGGTTCTTGTTTTGCAAATGATGTCATTAAAAAGGCAGATGTAGTTATGGTTATTGGGAGCAGATTGCAAGATTTTAGCACAGCTTCTTGGACAAATTTTAGCCCTAATACACAGCTTATTAGCATTAATATACAAAGCATTGATGCAATAAAGCATAGGAGCATTGCCCTAATAGGCGATGCAAAAGAGGCTTTAAGAGAGCTTTTAGAATTATGTAAAGATTTTAAGAATGATGAAACTTTTGTAAGCGAAGCTTTGGAGCATAAGAAGAGTTATGATGTTTTTATCGAATCAAAGATTAATGAAGATAAAGGCATTATTACTTATGCAAATGTGATTGGAATGATTAATAAACTAGCTCATGCTAAAGATAGATTGATTCTTGCTGCTGGGGGGATACCCGGGGAATTTAATGCACTTTGGAGAAATTTAGGTTTTAATTCTATTGATCATGAATATGGCTATTCATGTATGGGGTATGAAGTTTCCGGGGGGTATGGCTCTGCTATTGCTCATAAAGAGGGGGATAATATCGTTCTTGTGGGCGATGGATCTTATATGATGCTTAATAGTGAGATTTACTCATCAGTATTGAGCGGGGATAAAATGATTATTATACTGTGTGATAATGAAGGTTATGCAGTAATTAATCGTTTGCAAGTTAATCAAGGGGGAGAGCCTTTTAATAATTTGATAAAAGATTGTAAGTTAGCTGTACAACCTTTTATGATAGATTTTGTTATGAATGCAAAGAGCATGGGAGCTGATGGAGTTTGTGTACATTCATTAAAAGAGCTTGAATCTGCTTTTAAGCAAGCAAGAGAGAGCAAGGTAACATTTCTCATTCACATTAAAGTATCTCAATATGATTGGACTGAAGCTGCTGATGCTTGGTGGGAAGTGGGTGTGCCAGAGGTGAGCAAAAAAGAAGAAATTAAAAGAGCTAGAATTGTTTATGAGCAGAATGCTAAAAAACAGAGAAAAGGTGTGTAGTGCAAGTTAAGCTAGGTATTGCCCCGATCGCATGGAGCAATGATGATTTAATAGAACTTGGCGGGGAGACATCTTTAGATGTATTTTTAAGAGATGCTAAGGAGATTGGTTTTAGGGGTGTAGAGCTTGGTAATAAATTTCCAAAAGATAAAAAAGAGCTTAAGAAAGTTTTAGATGATTATGATTTAGAATTAGCTGGTGGTTGGTTTAGCGGAAATTTATTAATAAATAGCATAGAAAGAGAGCAGGAAAATCTTTTAAGAGAAATGGAGAGAAGAGCCTATTGTAATTGCTATAACATAGTTTATGCAGAATGCTCTAACACCATACAGAGTAAGGCATTAGGCTTAAGCAAAAAGCCTATTTTAACCCAAGAGCAGGTTAAAGATTATGCAGAAAAATATTCTAAGATTCATGATTTTGTGAGCAAGCAGGGGTTTAATATGGGCTTTCATCACCATATGGGGGCAATTTTTCAATATGCCTTTGAGGTGGATTTATTTATGCAATATATTTCAGCTGATGCTGGGCTTACCTTTGATACGGGGCATTTTTGCTTCGCAGGTGCAAATCCTTTAGTTGAGCTTAAAAAACATATGAGTCGTGTAAAACATATTCACTTAAAAGATGTTCGAGAGCATGTGAAACAAGAAATGCTTAAAGAAGATAGGAGCTTTTTGGAATCTGTTATTGCAGGGGTATATACTACGCCAGGAGATGGAATGATTGACTTTAAAGAAATTATTGATTTTTTAAAAACTACGGATTATAAGGGTTGGCTTGTGATTGAGGCAGAACAAGACCCTAAAAAGGCAGATCCCTATATGTATTCAAAAAAAGCATATGGCTTATTACAAGATTTTCTTAAAGAAACAACATGAAAGTAATTGGTGTTGGTGTTATAGGCATGGGCTGGATGGGTAATGCTCATAGTAGTGCTTATATTAATTATCGTTTAAAGTTTTCACATACAGGTATTATTCCTAAGTTGATTATATGTGCAGAAGCTATAGAGCAAAGAGCAAAAGAGGCAAAAGAACGATTTGGTTTTGAAAAATATAGCACAAATTGGAGCGATGTAGTTGATGATGATGAAGTAGAAATTGTTGATATAACCGCACCAAATGCTATACATTTAGAAATTATAGAGTATTGCATAAAAAAGGGCAAGCATATTAATTGTGAAAAACCTGTAGGGGCATTTTTGCATGAGAGCGTAAAGGCTTATAATTTAGTAAAAGATTATCCTAAGCAGACTTTTGTAGGTTTTAATTATCGTTGGGCTCCTTTGGTGCAATATGTTAAAGAACTATTAGACAGCGGAAAACTAGGCGAGGTGTATAGCTATAAGGGAAGATTTTTTTCATGTTATGCTGCTGATGAATTAAGCTGTTATTCATGGAGATTTGAAAGAGAAAATGGATTAGGAGCAATAACAGATTTGATGAGCCATGCTGTGGATATGGCGTTGTATCTGCTTGGTGATATAAAAAGCGTGAGTGCTGTTATGAGAACATTTATCAAAGAGCGCCCTTTGGCAAAAGAGGGGGCAAGCCATTACGCCAAGGGTTGCAAAGATGATATTAAAAAAGATGTAACAAATGATGATTATGTAGGGGCTAGGATAAGCTTTAGAAATGGTGCTGAAGGTTTTATTGATGTTTCTCGTTGTTTTGTTGGACCTACTTCTGAACACAGTTTTGAAATCCATGCTCAAAAAGGAAGCGTGAAATGGAATTTTGAAGAAATGAACACCCTATATCTGTACTTAAAAGATCATGAATCTATAGATGGTTATAGAAAAATTTATTCTTCGCCATCTCATCCTTTTCATGGGTATTTTAATCCATCAAATGGCACTTCATTGGGCTATGAGGATTTAAAAACTCTTGAAATTGCACATTTTTTAGCTAAGATTTTTGATAAAAATTATATTCATTATGCAGATTTTCAATCAGCCGCTAGGGTGTCAAAAGTGCTTGATGCAATTATGAAATCCAGCGAGGCAAAAAAAGAGCTATTTATAGAGGAATGTATATGAAAAAACTAAGAAGCTTAAAATGGTTTGAGAAAGATGATTTAAGGAGTTTTGGGCATCGCTCAAGGGTTAATCAAATGGGCTATGCACCAGAAGAATATATAGGCAAACCTATAGTGGCTATTATTAATACTTGGAATGATTTTAACACTTGCCATACACATTTTAAAGAAAGGGTGGAGGACATTAAAAGAGGGGTATTACAAGCAGGAGGGTTTCCTATGGAAATTCCTTGTATGAGTGTGGGAGAGCAGCTTATTAAGCCAACCTCTATGATATTTAGGAATTTTTTAGCCATGGAAGTGGAGGAGATGCTAAGAGCCTTTCCTATTGATGGTGCTGTGCTTATGGGGGGCTGTGATAAAACAACACCTGCTGTGCTTATGGGGGCAATTTCTTTTAATATTCCAATTATTTACATGCCCGGTGGTGCTATGTTAAGAGGCAATTTTGAGGGCGAAACCTTAGGCAGTGGCACAGATGTGTGGAAGTATTGGGATTTAAGACAGGCTAATTGTTTTGGCGATTGTGAGTGGAGAAAGCTAGAAATGGGTATTGCAAGAAGCGCTGGAACATGCATGACTATGGGAACAGCAGCTACAATGATGACTATGGCTGAAGCTTTAGGGCTTTGTTTAAGCGGGGCTTCGTCTATTCCAGCAGTTGATTCTAATCATCGTAGAATGGCTAGAGAATGTGGCGTTGAGATAGTGCGACTGATTAAGGAGGATATTAAACCTCTTGATATTTTAAATAGGGCATGCTTTGAGAATGCGATTGTTACTCTTCATGCTATTGGTGGCTCTACAAATGCAATAATCCATTTAACTGCACTTTCAAGGAGAGCAAAAATTGAACTTACATTACAAGATTTTGAGATTCAAGATATTCCTTTGCTTTTAAATCTCAAACCCTCTGGTAAATATGTTATGGAAGATTTTTATTATGCTGGAGGGATAAGGGCATTGCAAAATGCTCTGAAAACAAAATTGCATAATATTAAAACTGTTAGGGGATATTTATATGATAATATCCAAGATGCAAAAATTTTTAATGATCAAGTAATAAAAACTTTAGATAATCCTTTGAGTAATGAACCAAGCTTAGTTGTACTTAGAGGCAATCTCTGTCTTAATGGTGCGATTTTAAAGCAGTCTGCTTGTGAAAAAAAGCTTTTAAAACATAGAGGTAGGGCTTTAGTTTATGATGATATTCAAGATTTAAAAGAGGATATTGATAGAGATGATTTAGATGTTGATGCAGATACAGTGCTTGTGCTCAAAAATGCAGGACCCCTAGGGGCTCCGGGCATGCCTGAATGGGGACAGCTCCCCATACCTAAAAAGCTCTTAAAAAAAGGGGTTAAGGATATGCTAAGAATTTCAGATGCTCGAATGAGCGGAACAAGCTATGGAGCTTGTGTATTGCATGTAAGCCCTGAATCTTATATAGGAGGTAATTTAGCCTTGGTGCAAACAGGGGATATAATACATCTTGATGTAGAAAAAAGGTTGCTTGAAGTGTGCTTGAGTGATGAAGAGCTTGAGAAGAGGAGAAGAGCATATAAGCCACCTAAAAGGGATTATACAAGTGGTTATTTAAGCCTTTATACAAAACATGTTACTCAAGCAAATGAGGGCTGTGATTTTGACTTTTTAAGTGAAAATAGGTCTTATTTAGAACCTAGAATTTTTTAAAGGAGCATTATGTTAAATGTTGGTGTTCTAGGAACAGGCAGGATTGGCAAGATTCATATTCAAAACCTTATGCGCCATGCAAAGGCAAAAATTATCTTAGTAGCAGATCCATTTATTGATGAAAATTTTATGCATTCGTTTAATCTTTGTTTTAGTAGAGAAAGCCAAGATGTGCTTGAGCATGAGCATGTGGAGGCAGTTTTTATTTGTACATCAAGTGATACGCATTATGAATTAATTAAAAAGGCGATTTTTGCTGGGAAAAAGGCGATTTTTTGCGAAAAGCCTATTGATTTAGATTTGCATAGAATTTTAGAGATTGAAGAGCTTGCAAAAAAGCATGAAGTATTTTTGCAGGTTGGTTTTAATAGAAGATTTGATTCAAATTTTGAGAAAATTGCAAAATTGGTACAACAAGGAGCAGTTGGGAGATTGGTGCATACAAGGATTGTATCTCGAGATTTCTGCGCCCCACCTAAAAATTATATTGAAAAATCTGGAGGAATATTTTTAGATATGAGTATCCATGATTTTGATATGCTTCGTTATGTAACAGGGGGAGAGGTGGAAGAGGTTTTTGTAAGAGGTGCTTGCTTGGTTAGTGATTATGATGATATTGATAGTGCCTTAATTTCTTTAGTGTTAAATGATGGCTCTCTTGCTAGTATTGAAAATTGTAGAGAAGCTGTTTATGGCTATGATCAAAGGCTTGAGGTTTTTGGGAGAAAGGCTAGGGTTGCTTGTGAAAATAAATATGATAATTCTGTAATTTTATGTGATGCCAATTATGAAAGCAGAGCTAATCCACTTGATTTCTTCTTAGAAAGATATGCGGATTCTTATTGTAAAGAATTAGATAATTTTATTTGTCAGTATCACCTTAAAAAACCTCCAAGTGTTGGGCTAAGAGAAAGCATCGAGGCTACCTTAATTGCATTAGCAGCTATGGAATCTTTAAAGCAAAAATGCTCAATATCGCTCAATGCAATACGAAAACAATATATCAAAGGATAAAGATGAAAAACTATAAAGATTATGGATTGTACATTAATGGAGGTTTTGTAAAAGGCGAAGATGGGAGCTTTTCTGTGCTGAATCCTTTTAATGAGGAAATCTTAGGAGAAGCTCCAATTGCTTCAGCAAGGCAAGTTGCACAAGCAATTGATGGTGCTCAAAAAGCGATGTTTGAGTATTCTAAGCTCCATGCATGGGAAAAAGCAGAGAAATTATTGAAAGTAGCAGAGTTTTTGAAAAAAAACATTGATGAAATAGCAAAAAGCATTACGCTTGAAACAGGCAAGCCAATTACTCAAAGCATAAGAGAAACCCATTTAGCTATTGATCAATTTATATGGTTTAGCGAGCAAACAAAGAGAATTGATGGGCAGATTATCCAAAGCCGCAATGAAAATACAGATGTTTATGTTAAATATGAGCCTATTGGAATTGTGGCAGCTTTTTCCTCTTGGAATTTTCCTTTATTATTGAGTGCAAGAAAGCTTGCTCCTGCTTTGGCTGCTGGTTGTGCTGTGATTGTAAGGAGCACAGATATTGCCCCTCTTGTTGGCATGAAATTATTTGAAGCTTTGCATGAAGCACAATTCCCTCAAGGCTTAGTTGCGCTTTTGTGCGGGAGGGCATCTGCTATTTCATCGTTATTAATGCATGATGTGAGAGTAAGAAAAGTGTCTTTGACTGGCTCAACAGCGGTTGGGCAACAGCTTATTAGAGATTCAAGTATAACACTTAAAAAAGTTACTATGGAGCTTGGAGGGCATGCACCCGTAATTGTGCATGATGATGCCAATGCTCAAGAGGTTGCAGCCTTGAGCGTAAAGGTTAAGTTTGCTAATGCAGGGCAGGTGTGTGTGTCTCCTACAAGATTTTATGTGCATGAGCATATTATTGATACATTTTGTGATACATTTGTAAGCGAGACAAAGAAGCTTAGGCTTGGTAATGGGCTTGATGAAAATGTGGATATGGGACCTTTGGTTACCCAAAAACGATTAGAAGAAGTTGAATCTTTCATTAAAAAAGTTAAACAAACAGGCGGAACAATACTCACAGGTGGCAAGAGGGCAGAGGGCTTTAGCAAAGGTTATTTCTTTGAACCAACAGTGATTAGAGATCTGCCTAATGATTCGTATTTATTATGTAATGAAATTTTTGGACCAATTGCTTTAATTCAAAGCTTTAACGATTTAGGTGAAGTATTTAAAAGAGCAAACAGCACAGAATATGGGCTTGCTTCTTATACCTTTACAAGCTCTTTAGCGAAAGCACATTTGACAGTAAAACACATTTCTGCAGGAATGGTTGGGGTTAATAGCTTTGCATTAGCAGCAGCTGAAGTGCCTTTTGGGGGCATTAAAGCAAGTGGATTTGGGAGAGAAAGCGGGGCTTTGGGCATGCAAGAATATTTGCAATCCAAGATCATTACCCAAAGGTTTTTAGGATTATGAAAAGATTAATAGAGAGATGGAGCGAGCATAGAACAACTATTAATGGTTGGTTAAGCTTTGGGCATTCTTTTGGTGCTGAAGTAATGGCTTGTGCTGGTTTTGATTCTTTGACTATAGATATGCAGCATGGAGTTAGTGATTATTCTTGTTTGATACCCATGCTTCAAGCGATAGCAACAAAGAATATTCCTACCTTTGTCCGTGTGCCTTGGCTTGAGGCAGGTATTATCATGAAAAGTCTTGATGCTGGAGCAATGGGCATTATTTGCCCGATGATAAATAATAAGAATGATGCTCTACAATTAGCAAAATTTTGCCATTATCCCCCTCTTGGAGAGCGTAGCTTTGGACCTATTAGGGCAAAATTTTGCACAAAAGACGATTATTTTAGCCATCATCAAATACTTGTTTTTGCAATGATAGAAACCAAAGAGGCTTTAGATAATCTTGATAGTATTTTAAGTGTTGAGGGAATAGATGGTGTGTATATAGGACCAGCTGATCTTTCCTGCTCACTTGGTGTTGCCCCAAAATTTGATCAAGAAAATGAAACTGTTCTTAAGGCAATTACACATATAGTACATTCAGTTAAAATACATAAAAAATATGGCGGTATCCATAATTTAACTCCGCAATATGCTCAAAAAATGGCTGCCTTGGGCTTTAATCTCTTAACGATTGGTTCAGATGCCTTTTTTATGCTTGATGGTGCAAAAAAATCAATAGAAGAGTTTAATACATTATCTCTATAATATTATATAAAGTACCTATGCCTTTATGCTATAATGCATAAATTGAATTATAAGAGAGTGGAATGAATATTACCATAGTAGGTAGTGGCTATGTTGGTCTTGTAAGCGGAGCTTGTTTTGCTGAAGTGGGTAATTGTGTGATATGTATTGATAATAATCATGAGAGAATTGCTACTTTAAATAATGGCATTGTGCCTATTTATGAACCCGGTCTTCAAGAAATGATTACAAGAAACAAAAAAAGAGGGCAGATATTCTTTGATACTGCACTTGAAAAAGGCTTAGAAAAATGCGAAATTTTATTTATCGCTGTGGGTACACCTATGGGCGAAGATGGTGGTGCAGATTTACAGCATGTGCTAAAAGTGGCTGAAGAAATTGGAACTTTGCTACATAAGCCTTTAATTGTGGTTAATAAATCTACTGTGCCTGTTGGTACGGCTGATAGAGTGAAGGAAACAATTACAAAAACATTGAAGAAACGAGGCAAGGATATTGCCTTTGAAATGGTGAGTAACCCTGAATTTCTTAAAGAAGGTAGTGCTATTAATGATTTTATGCGACCTGATCGCATTATTGTAGGTGCAGATAATGCTTATACCTTAAGTGTGATGCGTGAAGTCTATGCCCCATTTAGTCGCAATCATAATCGCCTCATTGAGATGAGCATAAGAAGTGCAGAAATGACAAAATATGCAGCAAATGCAATGCTTGCATTAAAAATTAGCTTTATTAATGAAATTGCAAATATTTGCGAGCCATTGGGAGCTGATGTCAATGAAGTTCGTATTGGCATAGGGAGTGATAATCGTATTGGATATAGCTTTATATATCCTGGCTGTGGATATGGGGGGAGCTGTTTCCCAAAAGATGTAAAGGCTCTTGAAAAAATGGCAAAAGATGTTCATGTGCCATCTTTGATGATAAGTGCTACAAGGCAAACAAATGCGATGCAAAAGCAGATTCTGTTTAAAAAAATACAGGAGCATTTTCAGAATCTATGTGGAAAAACTTTTGCCATTTGGGGCTTGAGCTTTAAGCCAGAAACTGATGATATGCGTGAGGCAAGTTCGATTGATTTAGTGCAATCTTTGCTTGCTGCTGGGGCTATGGTGGTGGTGTATGATCCAAAAGCAATGGAACAAGCAAAGAATATCTATTTTAAAGATATGAATATTGTGTATAAAGACAATAAATATGATGCTTTAAATAATGCTGATGCGATGGTTTTGGTAACCGAATGGAAAGAATTTAGAAGCCCTGATTTTTATGAGATTAAAAAGAGATTAAGGCATGCAGTAATTTTTGATGGACGAAACCAATATAATGCTACACGGTTGAATAAAATAGGCATTTCTTATTATCAGATAGGCACAAAGGCATCTTTAGCCCATGGGGGAGAATCATGAGAGCGGTGCTGTTGCTGGCATTATTTTTTATAGGATGTGAAACTTATCAGCAAGTTTTGCAACCTGATAAAGCAAGGGAACGGTATGTGCAAGCAACAAGAAAGGGAGAGATACGAACACAGTTACGCACAGAAGCAGTTATTTTGGCTACTTATTTAAATCAAGCTCTACCAAAGTATTTTGATTCTAAAAAAGGTGTTTATTTTCTTGTGGATATTTATATTAGCAATGATTCCATTGATTCAAGCAAAAGAGGGCTTTTGAATCCTCTTTATTCTATCTGGCTTTTTGATGATATAAAACCTATTTCTATTAAGCGTTTAAGTAAAGATGAATTGATTGCCTATAATTTTGATTATGTTTCTCCTTGGGGTGAGCATTTTCTTGTTGAGTTTCCTGCACAGTCAAAAACAGTATTAACCCTTTTTGTTAAAAAAGATGGGCTTGAAGCAACTGCTTTAAGATATGCACCTCCGTCATCTTTAATTTTGGATAAGATTTAATGCGTTTAGATGTATATTTGGTGGCTTGTAAAAAGATAGAAAGCCGCCAAAAAGCTCAAGAGCTTATTAGTAATGGCAAGATAAAGGTAAATGGAATTTTAGCATTAAAACCATCTTTAAAAATAAGCGATGATATGAAGGTTGATATTGCACAACATCATTCTTATGTAAGTCGAGCAGCATTAAAGCTTAAAGGTTTTTTACAGCAAAGTTCCATAGAGGTTAAGGGAAAGAAAGCTTTAGATATTGGCTCTTGCACTGGTGGATTTGTGCAAATACTTTTAGAATATGGGGCATCATCTGTGGTTTGTGTTGATGTGGGCAAGGGGCAGCTGCATGATATGTTGCGAAATCACTCTTTGGTGATATACTATGAGCAAACAGATATTCGACATTTTTATTCATCGCCTTTTGAATTGGTTACTTGTGATGTATCCTTTATATCATTAAGGCATATTATGCCTGATATTTGCCGATTGTGTGCATGTGAAGCTATCTTGCTTTTTAAGCCACAATTTGAAGTAGGTAGAGTAAAGAGGAGCAAAAAAGGAGTTGTGCTTGATAAGGGTTGCATAATGAAAGCTTTAGATGATATCTTAGAGCTTATTGCACAGCAAGGGTTTTATATTTGTGGATTGAAGCATTCAACGATTAAAGGAAAGAGTGGAAATGCGGAAACTTTTATCCATATTTCAAGATGAATCAATTACATCAGTTGTTATTGGCAAATTTGATGGATTGCACAGAGCTCATAGGCAGCTTTTTTCTTATCTTGATGAAGGTGGGGCTATTGTTGTCATACAAGGGGTTCAAGAAAATTTAACACCAGGAGAGATGAAACAAGAATTTAGCTCTTTTCCTATCTATGTTGCTGATTTCAATAGCATACGGCATTTAAGTGGCGAGGAATTTTTTTATCTTTTACAAAAAGTCTTTCCATGTTTAAAAAAAATTGTTGTAGGCTATGATTTTCGCTGTGGAAAAAACCGTAGTTTTCAGGCTCAAGATATAAGCAAAGTTTTTGATGGGGAGGTAAAAATTATTCCAGAAATTCACTATAAAGGTCGCCCTATTCATGCAAGTGATATTCGTAAGCTCCTTATGGATGGTAAAATCCATGAGGCTAATGAGCTTTTAGGCAGGGCATATATTGTTGAAGGGAGCATTGTTAAAGGGCAAGGGATAGGAAGAAAAGAGCTTGTACCTACCATTAATATAAAAGTATATTCATTCCTTATTCCTAAAGATGGTGTGTATTGCACTTATACACAATTAAATGATGAGCTATATAGCTCTATTACCTTTGTTGGCAAAAGGGTTACTACAGATAATAGCTTTGCCATAGAAACCCATTTGCTTGCTCCTCAAATTTCTACACAGTTTCCTTTAAAGCTCCCTTCTCATGCGAGTTTTTCTTTTTATTCTTTAAAGCTCCCTTCTCATGCTCGTATTCATTTTTTGAAATATTTAAGGGCAAATCGCAAGTTTGTCGCTATAAAGGATTTAAAACAACAAATTAAAAAAGATATTTTAGAAACAAAGCTTTTTCATAAGGCACATAGTGATTTACTCTATAATATTTGGTTTGCAAAAGATTCGATATGAGAGATGATTTATTTAAGAAAAATATAAACAGCCCTTTTGCTTTTGATCAAAAAGTCGCTGCTGTTTTTGATGATATGGCAGAACGATCAATTCCATTTTATCATATTACACTTAGGCTTATAAGTCATTTGAGTTTTGAATTTTTATCGCAGCATCTTCGTGTATATGACTTAGGTAGTGCGACAGGTAATGTGCTGATACAAATTGCCCTAAGGGCAAATGAAAGCAATATAAATAATATAAATCTTATTGGTGTTGATAATTCAGAGGCAATGATAAAGCATTCAAGGCTTAAAGCACAGGCATTGGGCGTAAATATTTGTTTTGAATATGCAGATATTGTTAATTATGACTTTTTAGATTCAGATGTGTGCATCAGCCATTATACCTTACAGTTTATTCCCCCTCAAAAACGACTATATGTGCTTGAAAAAATCTTTACTTCTTTGAGGATTGGAGGAGCTTTAATATTGAGTGAAAAAATATGCTTCAAAGATGATTTTTTACAAGAGCAGACTACGAAATATTATTATAAATACAAAGAATCTCAAGGGTATTCCTTGACAGAAATTGCCCAAAAGAGAAAGGCTTTAGAAGATGTGCTTATAGCCTATACATCTTCTCAAAATATTGCCCTTTTGCAAAATGTGGGCTTTAGCTGTATCGAACCTCTATTTCAGTGGCTCAATTTTCAGACTATTATAGCGATTAAATAAGGAGAGATTATGAGTGAGAGTATTGAAATTCTTAAACATCTTGTGCGAAAAAAAAGCATTACGCCTAATGAAGAGGGAATCTATGATTATATACAACAACTTTTGCCTACATTTCAACATGAGTTTATAGAATGTCATAATGTAAAGAATCTTTATAGTACTTGTGTTTTTGGGGAAGATGCATTGCATGTTTGTTTTGCTGGACATATTGATGTTGTTCCTGAAGGGGAAGGATGGAGCATGCAGCCTTTTGGTGCGGAGCAAAGAGATGGCTATATATATGGGCGAGGCACTCAAGACATGAAAGGAGGGGTGGCAGCTTTTGTGGCTGCATTGAGGCAACAAGAATTGTGGAATGGATTTAAGGGGAAGATTTCTATGATACTTACAAGCGATGAGGAAGGTGATGCAATTCATGGCACACAAGAAGTGCTTAAGTTACTTAAGCAAAGAAATGAGCTTCCTGATTATGCCATTGTTGCTGAACCAACAGCAGTGCAATGGGTAGGCGATACTATAAAAATAGGGAGGAGGGGTTCTATTAATGGAGTATTGAGTATCAAGGGCAAGCAAGGGCATGTAGCTTACCCTGCAAAATGTGATAACCCTGTAGAAAAAATAGCACCCGTGCTCTCACAAATTGCAGGCTATGATTTAGATGAGGGCGATGAATATTTTGAGCCCTCTAAAATAGTGGTTACTGATATTCGTGGAGGGCTTCAAACAAGCAATGTAACTCCGGGTGAGCTGAAGATAATGTTTAATATCCGCAATTCTACACAGAGCAGCAAAGAAAGCGTGCAGCAGCATTTAGAAAAAGTTTTGCAAGGGATTTCTTATACACTTGAACTCAAGGCGAGCTCTTTTCCGTTTTTGACACAGCGTGATTCTCCTTTGGTTCATAAATGTGTTGATGTCTTATGGAAGCATTATCATAAAATGCCTACGCTCTCAACCAGTGGTGGTACAAGTGATGCAAAATATTTTGCAGCCTTTGGTGTTGATGTGGTTGAATGTGGGGTATGCAATGATAGAATTCATGCGGTTGATGAAAGGGTGCATCAAGATGAAATAATACAGCTAGAGGGCATTTTTATTGATTTGATAAAAAGTTTTAGTAAAATAAATTAATAACTTGAGGGTGTTATTTTAAATATGTCTATTCAATTATTTTAAGTTATATTTAATGATAAATTCAATTCAATAGAAGGATATGCTCCTTTAAGAGCAAGCAAATTTGTTATTCTATTATATAATAATACAAATAATTCAATGGAAGTAGCTTAGTATTAATATGGTTTCATATATGATATAAGTTATCTATAAAACAATAAAACAAAAAACTCAATGTTTAGATATTGGGTGTTTCATGGAGTTTGAATGCCTATTTGTGTTTTTGATTGCGAAACTATACCTGATGTAGAATTATTAAAAAAGGTTTATGATTATGAAGGAGAAGCGTTAGAGGTGTGTGAAAAAGCTTTTAACGCACAAAAAGAATCAAGCGGTAATGAATTTTTGCCCCATTGTTTTCATAAAATTGTTACTATTGCAGCTTTGATTGTTGATCATGATTACAATATGATAAAAATAGGATGTTTTGAACAAGGCAAAGAGGAAGAAAGCATTGTAGGTAGTTTTTTGCGTTATCTTAATAGCAAGCAACCTCGTTTAGTAAGCTTTAATGGAAAGTTTTTTGATATGCCTGTGATTCTTTTACGAGCATTGAAATATAATATAAGTGCATTTGCATTTTTTGAAACAAATAATATAGCACTCAATAAGGATAAATGGGAAAATTATCGCTCAAGATATAGCGAGCGTTTTCATCTTGATATTTTTGATTGTCTTGGGCATTTTGGTGCAGCTGCAAAGGGCTTAAAGCTTCATACTCTTGCACTCATGAATAATATGCCGGGCAAATATGATATAAGTGGTTCTGAAGTGTGCAATTTGTACTATGCAGGCGATATGCAAAGAATTGATAATTATTGTGAAGCAGATGTTTTAAACACTTATTGGCTTTTTTTGAAATATGAGATGCTCTGTGGGCATATTATGCCTGAAAGCTATATGCAATATTTAAGATGTATGCAAGAGAAAATAGCACAAAAGCCTTATGCAGATGTTTTTCATAAAGCTATAGAAGCAGAAATTGAGAGAATAGGAGTATAGATGCTTTCAAAAGAAATAGCAACTTTTAAAGATTTGCGTTATGAAGTGCGGGCTTATGCCTGTTTTTTGTTTAATCGTAATATTAAAAATCATTTGCCCACAATAGAGCTTAGCAAAGTTTATGAGGGTTTGCAAAAAATTTGTCGTGAAATTGGAGATGTTGATGCAGCATATATCTTAAACTCACATGGGACACAAGTCATTGAAACGATAACAAAGCATACGCAGGTGCAATCTGCCTGCGGCATAAATTTTAACCATAGAGCCTATTTCTATAGAGCAGTAGAAGAGAGAAAATGTATCCTCACAGATCCTTATCCTACAAGAAATGATGGTGAATTGGTCGTTACTGCTGCTTATCCTATTTATAATGAAAAAAAAGAATTGCAATATGTTGCTTGTATGGATTTTGAAATGCATCAAGCTATTAAGCTTGTGCAACAAACAAACCTCACTAAATATTTTGGCGATTTTTCAAAAGTAGTATATTTTTGTTTGTCTGCTATGCTCACGATGGTTGTTTTTTTATTATTTATTAAAGGTATTTTGAGTATATATGGAGCAGTTTTTCATTTTAAAAATCTGGATACGAAAGAAATTTTTGAAGCAACTATTTTGCTGACACTTTCTTTAGCTATTTTTGATTTAATTAAAACAATTTTTGAACAAGAAGTGCTTGGCAGAGGTATAAGCGAGGGGCATAAGGTGGTGCATCAAACAATGATTCGTTTTTTGGGTTCTATTATTATCGCTTTAGCTATTGAAGCACTAATGCTTGTGTTTAAATTCACTATTACAGAACCAGATAAAATTATATATGCAATTTACTTAATTGGTGGCGTGGCTTTATTGCTTGTTGGGCTTTCGGTATATGTCCGTTCGGTATATTCTGTGAGCATTAAAAATGAATCATGAAGCTTAACATGAAAATAGGTATTATTGATTATGGTGCAGGGAATTTAGCAAGCCTTTATAATGCTCTTGTGTATGTTAAAGCAGAGGCACAGTTTATACGACAACCACAAGATTTAATGCAATATAATAAAGTCATTTTGCCCGGTGTTGGAGCATTTGGCACAGCTATGCAAACCCTTTGTCGTTCTGGTATGCATGAGGCTCTTAAGGCATATGTTGATAATGGTGGTTGGTTGCTTGGGGTGTGTTTGGGTATGCAACTCTTATTTGAGAAAAGCTATGAATTTGGTGAGCATAATGGGCTTGGGTTAGTTCAAGGGCAAATAGTACCTTTTGATAAGAGCATGTTCAAAGAGCCTCTTAAAGTTCCTCATACAGGTTGGAATCAGATTCATTTTTGTTATGAGGACTCTATAGTGAAAGGCTTAAAAAATAAGGAGTTTTTATATTTTGTGCATAGTTTTCATGCAATAAATGTTGATTCTTATTCTGTGCTTGGTTGTACTGATTATGGATATAATTTTGTCAGTGCGCTCAAACAGCAAAGAATTTATGGTTTTCAACCACATCCTGAAAAGAGCCACAAAGTGGGCTTATGTATCTTAAAAAATTTTTGTGAAATAAAAGAATAAAAGAGGTAATATGGCTTTTGATATAATTCCAGCGATTGATTTAAAAAATGCAAAAGTCGTGCGATTGACAAAAGGGGTGATGGATAGTGCAAAAATTTATGACACTAATCCATCTGCTGTGCTCAAGCAGTTTGAGGAAATGGGTGCAAAGTGGGTGCATATTGTTGATTTAGATGGAGCAATTGCTGGAGCCCCTGTTAATTTAGAGCTCATTAAAGAGATGCGCAAGCAAAGCACGCTCAAAATAGAAATAGGTGGTGGTATTCGTAATGAAGAAATGATTAAATGCTATTTAGATGCTGGAATGGATAGGGTTATTTTAGGCTCAATTGCTATGAGGGATCCTCTTTTTACTATGAGTATGGCAAAAAAATATCCCATTGTTGTGGGTATTGATGCAAAAAATGGTTTTGTGAGTGTAAGCGGGTGGGTTGAGCAAGGCACAATGCAAGCCAAAGAGTTAGCAGCTTTGTTTAAAGAAGTTCCTTTAGAGGCTATTATTTGTACCGATATTGAACAAGATGGTACTTTAAGTGGAATTAATGTAACATTTAGCGAAGAAATTGCTATTGCAAGTGGGCATAGGGTTATTGCAAGTGGTGGGTTATGCAGTGAATATGAGATAGAATATCTCATGCATCATTCATCGCTTAGTGGGGTAATAGTTGGTAAAGCTTTTTACGAAGGTAAGTTAAATTTAGAACAGGTTTATAAGAAAATTAATCAAATTTCTGATAAAATGACAGATATAATTTAATATAAAATAGAGAAAACATCTTTTTAGTTAAAAGGGAGCAATGTGAAATTACTTGTGGTTGATGATAGCTCGACAATGAGAAGAATTATTAAAAATACACTTGCACGATTGGGCTATAATGATGTCCTTGAAGGCGAAAATGGAGTTGAGGGCTGGGAAAAGATGGACACTAATGCCGACATTAAAGTTCTTATAACTGATTGGAATATGCCAGAGATGAATGGGCTAGAGCTTGTTAAAAAAGTGCGTGCTGATTCTCGCTTTACAGATATTCCCATTATTATGGTTACTACTGAAGGGGGCAAAGCAGAAGTTATTACTGCATTAAAAGCAGGGGTAAATAATTATATTGTCAAACCATTTACCCCGCAAGTGTTGAAAGAAAAGCTTGAGGCAGTGTTAGGTGTTAATGAAGGATAAAGATTGCATTAAAGCTAAGCGATCATGAAAGATATTTACTATAAATTACTTGTCGTTCCTTCAGATAAAGTGGAGCTGTTTAGCGACTTTGTTTTGGAATATACTGGTGAAGCCATAGAAGAAGTTTGCCATAATCATAAAGAAGCTTTTATTGTATATAGTGAAGATAATCTTAAGCCCCTTATTCATGCATTAGAACAATTTACGCAATGTATAAGCACAAGATTAGAGCAGAATATTACATGTGATTACTTCCTTTCAGAAGAAAAAAATGAGGACTGGATTAATAAATACCGCCATAGCATTACCCCTATTGTTTGTGGAAGTTTTTTTGTTCGCCCTTCTTGGTGTCCTCCTCATAGCTCGCTTATTGATATTATAATTGAGCCCGCTTTGGCATTTGGTTCAGGGCATCATGAAAGCACTTCATCATGTTTAGAGATATTGAGTACTTTAGATATAAATAAAAAAAGGATTCTTGATATTGGCTGTGGAAGTGGAATTTTATCCATAGCAGCATTAAAGCTCGGCGGGTTTTTGGATATGTGCGATACAGATTCTTTAGCTATTAGCGAAAGCCTTAAAAATTTACACATAAATAATGTTTCTGCAAATAATATTTGGCATGGTTCTTTAAATCAAGCTGAAGGCTGTTATCATATAATTATGGCAAACTTAATAAGTGCTGTTTTATTAGCTCTGTCAAAGCAATTTATGGTTTATACTTCCTCTGGTTCTTTGGTGCTCCTTTCAGGCATTTTGCTGAATGCTAAAGCCAGCATATTAGAACAATTTGTTGGTTTTAATATTCAGCAAGAGATTATCAAAAATGAGTGGGTAACTCTTTTGCTTTGTAAAGAATGATAGTATTTTAAGGATTGATATGGCAGATAATAATCAAAATCAAAATAATAAACCTGATAAGAACCCTCGTTTTTTCAATCAAAACCCTTTATTTCTTTTTGCCATTTTTGCAATTGTGCTTATTGTGGCATTCAAGGGATTAGGTGGATTTGAAGGAGATAATTTTAGCTCTAAAGTTGGTGGTGGTAGCACAATTACACAGAATATTAATTATTATGATCTTAAAAAACGCATTGAAACAAAAAGTGTAAGCTATGTAGCCATTGGACAAACAACTATTAGGGCGATTAGTGAGAGTGGTGGTGTAAAGACAATATATGTTACCAAACGCATTATACCAGATGATACGCTTATACCCCTTTTAGATAAAAGTGGCATTGAATACAATGGCTATAATGAGAGCAATTGGTTTACAGATATGTTGTTTAGCTGGGTGCTCCCTATTTTTATTTTCTTTGCTATTTGGATGTTTTTGGCAAGCAGAATGCAAAAAAACATGGGTGGTGGAATTTTAGGTATGGGCAGTGCTAAAAAACTTGTTAATTCTGAAAAACCAAAAGTAAAATTTGAGGACATGGCAGGCAACAAAGAGGCTAAAGAAGAAGTAGTTGAGATTGTAGATTTCTTAAAATATCCTGACCGTTATTTAAAGTTGGGAGCGAAAATACCTAAGGGTGTTCTCTTGGTTGGACCTCCGGGCACAGGCAAAACACTTTTGGCAAAGGCTGTTGCAGGGGAAGCTGATGTGCCCTTTTTTTCTGTGAGTGGCAGTAGCTTTATTGAAATGTTTGTAGGTGTTGGAGCAAGCAGGGTGAGAGATTTATTTGAAACTGCAAAAAAGGAAGCTCCGGCTATTATCTTTATAGATGAAATTGATGCTATTGGCAAAAGCAGGGCTGCTGGTGGTATGATTAGCGGAAATGATGAGCGAGAGCAAACTTTAAACCAGCTCTTAGCAGAGATGGATGGCTTTAGTTCTGATTCTTCGCCTGTTATTGTGCTTGCTGCAACCAATCGCCCTGAAGTTTTAGACCCAGCATTATTGCGACCGGGGCGCTTTGATAGACAAGTTTTGGTAGATAAGCCAGACTTTAATGGTCGTGTTGAAGTACTCAAAGTGCATATTCAAAGCATTAAACTTGCTAGAGATGTTGATTTAGAAGAGATTGCACGGATGACAGCTGGACTTGCTGGAGCTGATCTAGCAAATATTATTAATGAAGCTGCTCTATTAGCTGGACGAGCGAATAAGAAAGAAGTAGAGCAAAGCGATTTTAGAGAAGCAGTTGAAAGAGGCATTGCAGGGCTTGAAAAAAAATCTCGTCGCATATCCCCAAAAGAAAAACGCATTGTTGCCTACCATGAAAGCGGGCATGCTCTCATGGCAGAAACAACAAAAGGAGCAAAAAAAGTAAGCAAAGTATCCATTATTCCAAGAGGTTTAGCCGCATTAGGCTATACATTAAACACACCAGAGGAAAATAAATACCTCATGCAAAAACATGAGCTTGTTGCAGAAATTGATGTTTTGCTTGGTGGTAGAGCTGCTGAAGATGTTTTTATTGGAGAAATTTCAACAGGTGCAAGCAATGATTTAGAAAGAGCTACTGATATCATTAAAGCAATGATAAGTTACTATGGAATGACAGATATTGTAGGGCTTATGGTGCTTGAGAAACAGAGAAATGTATTTTTAAACGGAGGGCTTACAAGCTCAAGAGAATTTAGTGATAAAACAGCTCAAGAAGTTGATGACTATGTAAAAAGTTTTTTGAAAGAACGCTTTGATTGTGTTAAGGCAACATTAGAAGTGTATAAGGGAGCTATTGAGGAAATGGTTAAAGAATTATATGACAAAGAAACCATTGATGGCGAAAAAGTACGCCAAATTATAACACAATACGAAAAAGAACATGATATGCCTAGCCGTTTAGTGGCATTAAATGATGAGGTAGAAGAAGTATCTGTTAAAAGGTAGGGCTATGAACAATTCTTTTATTATTGTAGATAAAGGGATTAAATATGTAGTGATTCTTTTATTGCTTTTTTTTATTGCTTTTTTTTACTTTTCAGCATGGCTTTCGCTATGCTTTCTAGCCTTGCTGTTGCTTGCTGTAATGGTTTATTATAATCCTGAACGCATTCCTTTTGAAGAAGCAGATAAATTAATTATTGCTCCAGTAGATGGGGTTGTGAAGAGCATTAGACATAATGGGCAGGACACTATCATAACCATTAGCTCACCACCATGTTTTGTGGGGGTATTAAGATTTCCTATACAAGGCAAGGTGCTTCTTTGTACTATGAAGGGCTTTTGTTTTTGCTCTTTTAAGGAAAAATGGAAATGTTTAAGTAGCTACAATGAATTTACATCTATTTCATCATATGGAGAAGTGGTTTGTCGTTGCTATCCTTTGTTTGTTCACAATCTTTTTTTCTTTTCTGCCCCCTTAGAAGCTAAAAAGGGACAGAGAATAGGTTTTATGTCCTATGGAATACTTGAGCTTAAAATTACTGCCATGGTGCATTTAAATATTTGTGAAGGCAATAAAATTAAAGGAGGAGAAACAACTATAGGGGCTTTTGCTTGAATACTATAAATCCGCTTTATATACTCCCTAATCTCTTTACTGGTTTTAGCGTTTTTTTGGGTGTCTTGAGTATTATTTACTCATCTGCTGGGCGATTTGAATCAGGCTGTTGGCTTATCCTTGTTGCCCTTATTTTTGATGGATTAGATGGTAGGGTGGCAAGATTTACAGGAACAACAAGTAAATTTGGAGTAGAGTTTGATTCTCTAGCAGATATTGTTTCCTTTGGTGTTGCACCAGCAATATTGCTCTATATTTATATGGGATACAGTTTTGGAAAAATAGGCATTGTTGTTTCTGGCTTATTTGTTGTTCTAGGGGCTGTTCGTTTAGCACGCTTTAATGTATCTACAGGCGTATCAGACCCAAGCGTTTTTATTGGGTTGCCTATTCCTTCAGCTGCGGTTGCTGTTGTTATTTGGGTGCTTATGGATATTTATTATGAGATACCTGCATGGTTTGATATTGTTTTATTAGTTATAGCATTTTGCGTTTCTTTGTTGATGGTAAGTAATATTCGATATCCAAGTTTTAAAAGTTTTGCAAAAAATGGTATTAGTATGCGTATTCTTATTATTTTATTAATATTGATTTTAATGCTACTCTATCTCTATGCAGTACCTAGTATAGCTCTATTTATGTCTTGCTATATTATTTTTGGAATCCTAAGAGCCTGTTATTACTTAATTATCCATCGTATTTTATCACGATTCTAACATAATGCTCCTATAAAGCCACTTGTTGTTTTATATTTAAAGAAATAATATACAAAATCAAATAAAGCAAGTATATTGAGCAAACAGGGCTTAACATCTTTTCAGTAAAATCAATATAATTTTTGATAACTTTATGTTAATATTTTTTATGTATGATTATATACAGAATTGACATAAGGGGGTACTATGATAAACCATAT
>JARHYY010000098.1 GCA_029258405.1 Helicobacteraceae bacterium
TTTTATCACTTTTAGACTCAAATC
Source organism: Helicobacteraceae bacterium (assembly GCA_029258405.1). Taxonomy (GTDB): domain Bacteria; phylum Campylobacterota; class Campylobacteria; order Campylobacterales; family Helicobacteraceae; genus NHYN01. The sequence goes on from JARHYY010000098.1 coordinate 25, forward strand.
TCTTAAGAGATAAAGTAAGTAATTAACCTCTATAAAAGATTCTTTGTTTATTGTATTAAATAAAATGATATATCTTATGAGATACATGAATATTACATATGGCAAGCTCTGTGCTCTGAAAGCTTGCATGGTTTGAGATAAGGGAAAACTTGGAGATAACTTCAAAGGGTTAGGTATTGCTAAAAAAACGACTATTATCAAAACTTGTACTTAAAATACAATATGATATACTTTAAATAGCATTAAAATAAAAGGCATATAATGAGCATCAAAATAAGCTACCGCAGAATAGAAGATAATGAGCTATTATTCACACAACCAACACAAACCCCAATAACTAAACTCAAAGAATTTTGGAATGATAGTGATGAGGAATATGAAAAATGGCTTATAAAGCATGAAATACAATGGAAATACGAACAAAATGCAGAATACATAAAAAACCATATAGAGAAAATAATCAACAAAATTGCTATCAAACTCAAACAAGATTTCGCCTCATTTGATATAAAGCTCTATGATTCTTTTGAATATATTAATAGAAGCAATATATCAACAACATATTTTCAACAAATTGATTTTTCTCTCAAAGATACTGAAAATACGCTAAAAGAGGTATTTAAAAATATCATCAAAACAATTCCAACAAGAAGTTTCTTTGATATACGAGATATACAAGAAGATCATTGCATTATTCAATATATGCGAATAGGTATGAATTATGAATACGATAAGTATAGATGCAAAACTTCAAAAGAAGTATTGAGCATTAAAGAGAGTTCAAGGGGGCAAGACATAAACTATATTATGGCTGGCATTATTTTTGAATGTGCTGAAAAGCTCCCTGAAGATACTCTTTTCTTCTTTGAAAACCCAAATAGTAAAGATCACAATATAGAAATAAAAGTAAAAGAAATTATAGATTCACATAGAATAATAGCAGAAAAATTATATGCACAAAAAATGAGAAAGCCACAAAGCCAAAAACCAGAATCTCTCATACAACATATAGAACAATGTAGAGAAGATTTTGTTATATTTGACAGCAATAATCTCATAGAAGAATACAAGAAATACCGCTATTCGCAAATAAAGGAAGATATGCACTTTATTCAAAAATACAAAGAAGAGGCGTATAGCTTTCTTAAAGAATGCCTTATAAACAATATCCCTATCAAACAAGCGTTAAATATGTGCAAGCAAAAATTTAGAGAAGATTGCATTGTTGATATAGCTTCCTTAATGCTTTCACAAGATGTAATACAATCACTAAGAAAAGATGAAGAAATACACAATTTAATAGAAAAAGCAAACGATGAACAAAAAAAATATATTAAAGAAATAGAAAAAATAAATAATGAAAAACTAAGGATTGAAGAACAACTAGAACATACATTACTTGAAAAAGATAAACTTGAAAAAGACATGTTAGAGATTACAAATATGGTTGAAGAAGCAAAAAAAGAATGGGAGCAACAAGAAAAAGAACATGAGGAACAAGAAACTCGTTTTTTGCAATATAAAACCGAAATTGAAAAATTTAAAACAACATTAAAGGAAGAATTTGATATTTTAAAACAAGAATACAAACTTATTCAAAAAGAACTTGAGTTAAAAAACGAATATATCACAGATATTAAAAAAACATTAGCACTAAAAGAACAGAATACATGAAGCAAAAACAAAAAAGAACTTAAAAACATTATAAAAGAAAACAGATCAGATGATTCAAAACAAACCACGAGATATTAACTCCTCTAGTCTTTTAAGAGAACTTGAGTATGCACGATTCATATTGAACAACAGAGAAGAAGAAAAACTCATAGATACTTATTCAAAAGAAGTAGTCAAAAAAAGACATAATCCAAATAGAACATATACAGGTGCAAAAAATCTCAAAAGACTAACATTAAACCTCATAAAACGCAACAAGCAAAAAGATGACAGCATCAAAACAGTGAATCTCTGGTGCAGAAATATGCCTTTATATAGTGCAAACATCATAAAAGCATTTATGCACGAAGTGCAAAATGAACTAAGAAAAATTAATGCCATAGGTGTATTAGAACTCCATCCACAAGATATAGAAGTTAATTCACCCCATATACAATTTGTAGGCACAAAAGCAGAAGAGGTAGAAGATTTAATAGCTAAAATACTTGTCAAAAAAGGTTATGAAATCAACTATGCTGAAGCAGTAGGAAGAAAAGATGCTAAAGAAAAAGAATACTACAAACAAATAAGCCAGCAAATACAAGAAGAAGAACAAGTTATAAGAAAATCAGGAATGCTTAAAACAGAAACACAGCAACTTACAAAAAAAATACAACAAGATAAAAGAGAATCCTTAGAACAAACACTAAAAAGAACAATAGATAGCCTTAGAATATTTATCGATAAACAAAAAAAACAGCCCATTGAGGAACAGACAATAACAACACAAAAAACAAAAGAAATATTCAGAGACTTTTGCCATACTAAAAAAGAAAAAAGAAAAGAAAAAACTACCCTCAAAAGTTTAGAAACAATATCTAAAGACTTCCTAGAATTTTTTACAAACACTATTGATAGAACTTCATCACAAATTCAAAAAATACAAACTTTACAAGAAGAGAACTTCGATAATATCTTAAAAAGTTTTGAAGAAAAAGAAAGAGAATTTGATGCAATAATTAAAAAGAAGAATGACGAGTAATGATGTACATTTATTATAAATTTATAAATATATAATACTTAGTTATATATTTCGATACAAAAATAATTTTTTGGTTAGTTTTTCATAGATTCTTCATAGATTTTTCCGCCAACTTGTGATTTACAAAAAGCGATAAAATGATTGTTTCTTGTATCTGCTTTGTTGTAAATTAAAGCTTGCTTTGTTTTATAATCAATCATTTCTCCCCCTGATTCGCTTAAAATAATATCTCCCGCAGCAGTATCCCATTCTCTTGTGCCATTAAATCGCACATACAAATCTGCATCTCCTTCAGCAACAGAACAAATTTTTAACGAAGAACCTCTTACAATTCTTTTGAGCTTATATTTCTCAAAAAAACGATGCGTAGCTTCAGAGCTATTATATACAGAATCACAACCAACCAATTCTTTTTCTTGTATATTCCTTGCTCCTGTAATTTTTTGTGCATGCTCCATAAGCCATTGTGCATCAATACAATACATATATTCTTCAATGGATTCTATTATTCTATATGCACCATAATTTTTTAATGCACAATAAAAGCGATATAAAGCTGGGGCATAAATAACCCCAAGTATAGGTGTATTCCTATGAATTAATGCAATATTTACAGTAAAGCCTGTGTTATGGGCAAGAAAATCTTTAGTTCCATCAAGAGGATCAATAAGCCAAAAATACTCCAAATCTTTTCGTATCTCATATTCAAGTATATGCTCTTCAGAACAAATAGGATAGGGGCTTATAGCAGATAGTGCATCACAAATAAAATAATGAGAAGCCATATCCGCCTTTGTTACAGGAGTTTTATCATCTTTAAACTCAAATTCATTACAGCCATAATATTCCATAATCTTTTTGCCCGCCATAATGGCTATACATCCAACATCAAAAAGCAAATGCTGATTTATCATAACTACTCCAAATGTAAAGCAATATCTAAATCACTTTTCATATCAATTTCATGCCAACCGCCATTTATAAATACTGCTTTTGCATTGCAAAAGCAATCAATCAAGCTTTGCAAAAAACTTGTCATATACATATTGTCAAAATCTTTTCCATCATATAAAATTTGTCTCTCTAAAGAATCATAATGCGTAAGTACATCTTTTAAAAATAGAGATGAAAAGCAAAAGAGCCCCATATATTGAGCCTGTATATCTTTATATGTTGTTGGCTTTTTTCCGAGCTCTATTATATAACCATTATCAACTTTTAATGTTTCTGCATCGCTAAGTGGATCATCAAAACGCTTGCACCAGAGCTCTTTCCAATCTCTATCGACTGCAATTTTAAAATCTGCTTTTTCGTGTAGCAATTTTTTAAGAATTTTCGAGCTATAAATAATATCAGCATAGGATACTAATACATCTTCATTATCTTTAATAGCAGATTCTAAAAAATCTCTTGCACAAAAAAATGTATAAACCATATTCGTTTCATTGAATCTTTGATTCTCAAACACAGTTTCTATATTAAAATTTGTTTTAACATAAGCTCTTAGCACATCAATTAAATAACCACCTACAATAGCAATATCTTTTATGCCCTCACCTCTTAGGGCAGATATAATATAATCAATAATTTTTTTTCCCTGAAATTCAATCATACATTTAGGAACATCTTGTGTCAAAGGCATCAAGCGAGAACCAAGCCCAGCAGCAAGTATTAATGCTTTCATATTTTATCCTTTTTTAGAGCATTTATAAATTCATCAAGAATCATGCAACTGCTTACAGAATGCTCAAGCTCTCTTTCAATATGCCAAAGCATTCCAAAAATAGGCATGCTTTTATGCCTAAAGGCTTCAATGCTCTTATCATCAGCAAAGGCTATGGGGCATAATTCATCAGCAAGTGTATAAATAGCATAATTATGAAAAGAATTTACATAATCTTTATAAGAAATTTCATTTTCTTTCTGCACACTTATATAATGCTCTCCAACATGTCCGCTACAAGAATCAAGCAAGCTCCCAAAATAAGAAGCAATACATTGCGCACCCCTGCATACTCCAAGCAAGGGCATTTGATGTGCAATAGCATATTTTATAATAGCATATTCATAATCATCTCGCCTACAAGAAAGCTCATGTGGATTGAGCATGGCTAAATCATTCCCCCCACTAAAAATAACACCACTTAAAAAAGGAGCATAATGTGCAAACTCTATACTATAACTTAAAGGAACAGGAATAAAACCAGATAATATTTTCGTGAATACCATACCCCATTGCATACTTAAACATTCTCTTGTTTCCTTGTAAGTCGTATGCTCTACTAGTCGCTGTGTTATACCTATAAATTGCACGAGCACCTCATTGCAATGATTCTATTTTCTGCACCCTCTGCTCTAGCATATCAAGCTGTTTTTTAATAGAAACAGAAGCAGCAATCTGATTAAGTATAACCCAAATAGCTATCATTCCAATTATAACCATCACAAGCAAAGCACACAGAGAAATTTTAATAGCTCTTTTTGACTGATGTATAGATTCATTATTATTTTCAGTATTTTGAATAGCCATATCATCGCTCCTTTAAATAGAAGTATCTTGCCAATAATAAAAAGATAAAAGATAATGCAGCAATTATAATAATAGTTGCACTTGTAGTCAAATTAAAATAAAATGAGCAAAAGAGCCCAAGAACTAAAAAAATAAAAGCCAACAAAACACTGCAAATTATAACAGCACATAAAGAAGAAAACATAACTTCAGCCATATAAGCAGGAATACTAAAAAGAGCAATAAGCAAAATAAGTCCCACAGATCGCATGCTTACTACTATTCCAAAAGCAATAAAGAGCAAGAGACAAATACTCATATTTTTTATTGGGATACCCTTAATGGATGTAAAAGCACTATCATAAGAAATACTCATTATTTCATAATAATATAGACATACAAAACATACAAGAATAATATCATAGATTAAAAGTATCCATAAATCCATTGAGCCCACAGCAACTAATGCCCCAAAGAGATAGCTCATAAGCTCATCTTGATAGCCCGGAGATAAATCAGCAAATAAAATACCAATTGCCATTCCAACAGCCCAAATAACACCCATGCTTACATCAACCCGCTCTCTATCCTTAAGCATCAAATAACCCATCAAAAGAGCAATGAAAGCAACAAAAAAAGACGCACCAAGCAAAATAGGAAAGCCAAAAAAAAACGCAATTCCTACCCCACCATAAGCACTATGAGCTATCCCCCCCGCTAAAAACAAGGTGCGATTAGCTACACATATTGCTCCAATAATCCCGCTACATATAGCCACCAACAATGAAGCAATAAGGGCATTATGCATAAATGTATATTGAAAAAATTCCATTTATTTATCCATACAGAAACGATGTGAATTAAAAGCTTCAAAAAATTCCACTTCACAATAATGCTCTCCCTTAGGCAAACTATTACTCTTGTTAAGAGAGTGCATAAATGATTCTTTTCGCACATACAAAGCATTATGAGCATAACTCAAAATACTGCTATCATGGCTCACTACCATCACAGCAGAATGAGAAGCATATTCTTTAAGCAAAGAATAAATATCATTTTGTGTCTTGGCATCAACACTTGCTGTAGGTTCATCAAGGACTAATAAAGAAGGTTTTGCACACAGAGCCCGAGCAATCAACACTCTTTGTCTTTGTCCTCCACTTAAACCACCAATTGAATGAGAAGCAAGATGAGCAATTCCTAAAGTTTCCATAATCTCTAAAGCTTGTTTTTTGTGCTTATAAAGGCGATTGCCAAACAATTTAACCTCTAAAAAGCCCATAAGCACAACATCAAGAGCATTAATTACAAAATTCTTGTTTAAAGAAGTTTCTTGAGGTACATAGCCTACTTTGCAAGCATTATCAAAATGCAATTTTCCATCTGAAGGCTTCAATAAACCAACAACAATTTTACATAAAGTGCTTTTGCCTCCACCATTTGGTCCAATAACAGCCAAAAAATCCTTATCATGTAACATGAAATTAATATTTTCAAGTACACGCTCATTCTTATAAGAAAAGCAAATATTTTCACATTTTAAAATCATTAATATTCTCTTAATATCTCATCATTTGTAAAAAGATTTCTCATAATCTCAATCCTATCAATAAGAAGCTTATCTTTCATTACTTCAGTAAGCTGCTCGCCTAGATAAAGGTCGCTTATCAAAGATTTACCTAAGATATAACGACCCTCTTTTCCATCTTCTAATGTTTTTATGCCCCATATACTATGAAATATCATAGCTCTGCCCTGATATACCCCTACATAAAGCACAATATGCCCTTTTAACCACAATAAAGTTGCCCATGGGATACCATATCGTATAATCTCTTGCTCTTTTAAAGAGCGCTCTTGAGGTAATTTAATGAATTCTTCTCCTGCTTGTGCCTGTGCAGCAGAATTTCTTGGTAACCATATACCAAAACTTCCATAAAAATCCCTTATCATAGATGAACAATCCCTATTTTCAAACAATCCCCCCCAACCATATTTTTTATCAATTAATTCAGAGGCAATAAGATTTATATTCTCTTGAGTTAATGGCAATGGAAATGCTGCAAATAAAGATAAAGGAGCATGAATGCTCTGCCATGAAAATCCATCTTTTTTCTTTGCAATAGGCAATAGTAATACATAGGAATTTTCATATTTTTTTTCTAATAAAAATATTTTTCCAATTCTTGTTTTATCAATAAAATGCCCATTCTTATCATGCAATGGCTCTAAATCTTTAAGGGCGATAACAAAATTTGCAGATTTCATAAATTGTTGCTGTTTCATATCTATAACAGCTACTCTATCTGCCTCAATCCAACCAGCAGCAAATGAACTTTCAACAAAATACCATGCCCTATCTTTACTTATATGGGTGATAAGGATAGGAGTAAGAGCATATATGGTTGAATTCTGCCAATAATCAAAAGGGTAGCCTTCTCCTGCAAGCATAGGATCATGAAATTTTGGCTTATAGGTAGGCATAAGCCTTAAAGAGCTGTCTTTTAACACTATTCCATTAACTTTTTTAAAAGAAGAATACTCATCATAATTCATATTAGCAATAACTTCTTCTATCCATTCAAAAGAATGAGGTAAAAGATTTTCTCCAAATCCACGATTTAACTGTGCATTTTTAGCAATTTCATCAAAAAAATCTCGCCCATAATAAGCCTCTTTTTGTTCCCATACAGAAAAAAAATGCTTCAAATATTCTTGCGTATTTTTATCCTGCACTCCCTCTTTGAGATACCAATTTACATTGCTTGAATACAATAATACATCTTGGGGATATGTTATAACTTCAACATTTTCTATAATATCAGCTTCTTTAAAGCTGCAACCATAAAAAACAAAAAAAACAATAAGTATAATATATCTCATTGCCTAAGCTTTCTTTACAATATCTCTTAAAGAATCAACCTGAAAACCAACAACATGGATACAAGAATCAACAAGCACAATAGGTCTTTTAAATAACAGAGGCTCCTTTAAAAGCCATTCTTCTTTTTGCTTATCATTTAAATCCATTGCTTTTAAGCCTAATTTACGATAAGTTGTACCTTTAGTATTGAGTAAAATATTAATATCATAAATTTTCAACCATTCTGCAAGCTCTTTTGAAGTTGGTGGATTTTTTACAATATCTATAAATTCATAAGAAACATTCATTTCATGGAAGAGAGCAAATGTTTTACGAACACTACCGCAATTTCTAATTCCATATATTTCTATCATTATATATTTCTCTCATTTATATTTTTCTATTCTAAAATATTCTTTTAATATTTAATAAAAATCTTTCTCTTTTTTCATTGCCCCCTCCAGCACCCCTATAAATACTAAGAAATGAAAATTCTAAATGTGGGTTAAAAGCATAACTTACTGCAAGTGAAAAGCTCGGTAGGGTATAATGTCCTACATCTTTATTCCAACCAATACCTTTAGGATTTATTTGATAATAATGATTTTCCCATGAAGTATCTAATCTCACTCTTTGAGTAAGAAGAAGCCGCAATGAAGAAGCCATGAAATAAGAAGTACCATTATCCATATTGCCCATGCGAACATTTAAGACTGGATTTAAAGCATCAAAGAATAAACCTACAAAACTAGCTCCTACCCAAAAACTATCTAGTTTTATATATTCTTTTTCCTCATAGGTATTTAAACCTACATGCTCACTTGCATGGTAGCTCCCATTCCCTGCAAGAATCAAATTAAAGTTAGAAGAAGGAGCATAGACAAAATTATGAGCTAATGTTACCTGCGTATCTGCACCGCCATATATAGAGTAATTATCATAGAGATTATGGGCATAGATCCCCCTACTCTTATACAAGATGTCAAGAGAAGTTTTTGTTTGTACTCTATAATCTCTATTTTTTTGCTCTGCCAGAGTCAAAGGGGCAGCCTGATAAACACCAACAAAAAAAATAGCAAATAGCACATAAGACAAAAAACGAGTCAAAACTTTTCCTAATCCTAATTTTATAAAACATACTCTTATATTTTAAAACAAAAAACATAATAATAGCATAAATTTAACCTAAAAGTTTTTTCAGCACAGAATCTTCGGGAGAAATTCGCTCTATTTTCTTTTGTTCTATTTTTTGTAAAAGAGCGGAGTTATTGCTAGTTTCATCATGCAATATTTGATACTGCTTATATTTATCATCAGAAAGAGCAGATTTTGCAATATCATCAGGAGGCAATATGGCAATTCCATGTTGATTTCTCTCATAGGCTTCTGCAAGATACGAGTATTCAGCTGCAAGCTCTTTAAGCCGTTTGCTAAAAATTGTTTCCTTCTGTTCTTCTTGCACATAAACTTTTTTTTGTGTAATCTGGTCTTTTAAATGCTGAAAAAGACTACCATGTTGCTGAGCACTAAATCCTTTAACCATAACCACTCCTCATAATCTTAAATATACTAAAAAACTTAGAGCAAATAATATACCAAATACTACACTATTTGCAAAATTACATTTTTTAACGCATACGACTATAGAGCTGTGAAAGCATCTGTTCTTTATTTTGTTCTATAAATGTACTGACAATAGGTTGAATAAAGGCTATACGCCAATGTTCATCTTTAGGTTCCATAAATTGGATACTTAATTGATCTCTACTGATTTGACTATCGCTACTACCATAATAATGTCTTGCAGCAATTCGTATCAATGTTTGGGGGTGAAGTTTTAAACCTTCTATTAACATATCTCTTTCTTTTCCTATTACAGGTTTATAGGTAATATAAAAAACCATTACCCCTTGATTCTTTATAGATTCATCTGCCCAATGATGCAAAGAAAACCCGTTTGCCCATGATGGATTACTTGAAAATGCCCATGCTAACACAATAAGAGCAAGTATTATACGACTTTTTTGGAACATTGTTACACCTCCTAAATGTGATATATCTCAAGACAAGCAAATTTCATTCATAAAATTATAATATAATAATTCCTAACATATAACCATCAAATAAACAAATAGTACGAAATATTTCCAAAATAACATACAAAGCTCAATCAACACAATCAAATTTAACAAAAAGGTAAATTTTCTACTATTTCACTTTATTGCGTTTCTCAAAAAATAGGGTTATAATATATTTTATGAAATATATCAATTATAAATCATTGATTCCTTGTTTTGTATTTGAAGTGGCAGAAATTTTACGCTCAAACTCTTTTGAAGTCTATATTGTAGGAGGATGCCTTAGAGATTTATTGCTTAAAAACACTCCAAAAGACTGGGATATGGCAACAAATGCAACCCCAAATATAATACAAAATATTTTATCACCCTACCATATTCATATTATTGAGATTGGCAAGAAATATGGCACTCTTTTGCTCCATTCTTATGACAAGAATCAGCCAGAGATTGAAATTACCACATATAGAACAGAAAAAAATTATATCAAACACCGATTTCCACAACATATTTGTTTTACCTCATCGCTCAAAGATGATTTAATACGAAGAGATTTTACAATAAATGCCCTTGCACTCAATCCTTTTTCAAAACAAGGTGTGCTTGATTTTTTTGGAGGTATAAAAGACATAAGACATAAAAAAATTGTATGCGTAAAAAACCCAGAAAAACGATTAAAAGAGGATTCTTTACGTATTTTAAGAGCATTGAGATTTGCAGCAACTATAAAATTTACTATAGACACAAAAACCAAAAAAGCCATTTTTAAAACATTGCATTATTTAGATTTTATTGCTCAAGAGAGAATACAAGCAGAATGTAATAAAATGCTTCTAGGGGATAGCATAAGCAAGATCATACAAGAATATAGTATTATCTTTAAAAAAATTTTTCATCTATCAGATCATCATCTCCATATTCATTTTTCTCTATTTGCTCTTAAAAGAATACCCAAAGAACTTACATGGAGGCTTGCTGCCCTACTTTTGCATACTGATAACCCACAAAAAATTTTAAAAAATCTTAAATATAGTAATAAAGTCTTAGAAGAAACGCTCTTAATCATTACCTATTACCATCAGCATCACTTTAAGTACAGCGAAAATATCAAATATCATCTTTACCACATTGGTTTTTCTCGCCTATATCGCATATTAATACTTAAAAAACTCTATGCACAATACTCAAAAGATTACCAACAAAAAAATACCTTTACAATATTTATTCAACAAATTCTTTCTATTCAAAAAAATAACGAATGTTATAGCTTAAAGCAACTTGACATCAAAGGACAAGATTTACTCAAGGAGAATATTGAACCAAGAAAGATAGGATATTTTCTTGAGCAGCTCCTTTTTGCTGTAATAGACGGCTTTTTACCCAACAAATACGAAAATCTCAAAAAATATGTCCAGAAATTAAAAATTATATCAAGCGATTAAACAAACTATTGTACAATAATGCACTTCAACAAAGAGGCGTGAAGCTATGGAAACATCAAATATTGCAAAACTCCCTACTAAATGGGGAGAATTTAAAATAAAGGTTTTTAAAGAACAACAAAAAGAACATTTTGTGATTTTTACAGACCCATTACCCCAGATTCCTTTACTTAGGGTACATTCTGAATGTTTAACAGGAGATGTTTTTGGTTCTATGAAATGTGATTGTGGTAATGAGCTCAACCTCGCTATGCAGCAAATTGCCCAAAATGGAGGAATATTAATCTACCTGCGTCAAGAGGGCAGAGGCATTGGCTTGCTGAATAAAATCAATGCCTATTTTTTGCAAGATAATGGGAGAGACACAGTCGAAGCAAACTTAGAACTTGGCTTTAAAGAAGATGAAAGGAGCTATCATATCCTAAAAGAAATTTTTGAATATTTCAAAATACGCTCAATACGGTTATTGACTAATAATCCTCGAAAAATTAAAGCTTTAGAACCATTTGTAGAAGTTACTGAAAGAGTGGAAATTATTGCACCAACTAATTGCTATAATGAAAACTACCTTAAAACAAAAAAAGAGAAACTTGGACATATGCTTTAAAAGGCAATAGATGAAAATAAATACCATTAGCTTTGATGAAGCATGTCAAAAAATTAATGCTTTTGCAGTAAAACAACAGACAACAACTCGTGTATTTCTCTACCAATCTCTTGGTTGCATCTTAGCAGAAGATATTTATGCATCTTTTGATATGCCACAACAAAGGCTTGCCGCTATGGATGGCTATGTATTATCAACTTCTACCATTCAACAAAAATTACTTGAAACCCAAGAAGAAGATATAATCTTTGACATAAATCCATTGCCTCTTTGTGCAGATAAAGAAGAATCTACATCTTTTAACCCTCATAAAGCAACAAAAATTTTTACAGGTGCAAAGATTCCGCATAATGCAGATATTCTTATAATAATTGAATATGTAACGCATATTCAACAGTGCATAAAAATTAATAGACATATTCTACAAACCTCACTTCATTCAAAAAGCCCCATTCGTGAAATTGGTGAAAACTTTAAAAATGGTGATTTGCTCTTAAGAAAAGGAGAGAAAATACAAGCCGCAGAAATAGGTCTTTTAGCGAGCTTAAATAGACTTTTTGTTTTAGTATATTCTCCTCCAAAAACAGCCATTATCTGCGGGGGGAATGAGCTTATTGACTTAGGAGAACCCTCACAAACATCATTTGAAATTCGCTCTATCAATAATCATTTACTCTATGCTCTAGTAAAAGAAAATGGGGGCATACCTTTAAGCTATCCACTTTTAAATGATAATAAAAATGATATATTAGAAGTCTTTTATGATGCTCTTTCAAAAGCAGATATTATTATATTTAGCGGGGGTATGAGCATAGGAGATTTTGACCTTATTCCCCATTTGCTTCAAAATGAAGCTGATAGGGTGTTTTTCTATGGCGTAAAAATTAAACCGGGCAAGCCTAGTGCATTTGCTTGCAAAAATCACAAACCCATTGTTGGGCTTGCTGGATTCCCTAATGCTACTTATGTTGGTTTTCATTACTTTGTACGCCCTTTGCTTGCAAAGCTATCGGGCTCTTCAATTCGTCCTTTCTTTTTGCAAGCAACATTACAAGAAACCATAAGCAAAGATGATAAACGCACAGAATTTCGTAGCTGTTTGCTTTCTTTAAAGCATGGTAAATTATTAGCAAGCATAGATTCTTCAAAAACATTTCATTCAGCAGCAATTAACCATCTTTGCGGGCAAAATGCCTTTGTTGTCCTCAAAGAAGAGCAACACATATTTAATGCTGGAGAAAATGTCCCTGTGGCTCTTTTATCAGGGTTTAAAAGCTTAGAAATGGATATATAATGAAAATTACAGTACAATTTTTAGGTCCGCTTTCGCGAGAACCTTTAGAATGCAATGTTGCTAACCTTAAAGAATTGAGGCATTTATTAAGACGCGATGAAATACTCTTTGAATGGTTGGAGCAATGTGCAGTTGTTATCAATGATGAAATCATTACTGATTTAGAATATCCATTAGTAGAAGGTGATATTGTAATGATATTGCCTCCTGTTTGTGGAGGGTAAAATGTTTGAACTTAAATTACAAATTAATGATATAGTTCTTATTGAGGCAGAAGGAAGCGAGTTGCTTGTTATTGATAATTATCTTAGCCCAAAAGCACTTTATAAACGATGGAATAATTTAGCAAAATTAAAACACTATGGAGCTATTACCCATTTTGCTGGTTTAGTTAGAAAAGAAGATGGCATGCAAGAAGATGATGGATTATACTTTGAAATATATGAACCTCTACTTGTTCAATGGTTTAAAAAATGGAAAGAAAAGCTTGAAACAGCTGAAAGTCTTATTTGCATGGCACATTCTAAAGGATTTGTACCTGTGCATAAATGTTCCTTTGCTGTTTCCATGCTTTCATCTCATAGAAAAATTGCACTAGAAAATATAGAATTATTTATTGAAGATTTTAAAGAAAATGCACCTATATGGAAATATGACCAAAGAGGCAAACAGCGTATTTTTGCTAAAGATAGAGCAAAACCAATAAATGGTAGCGGGCTTTTTGGAGATTTATGAAAAATCTTATCTATGGCTTTAGCGGACCTTCTAACAGTGGTAAAACAACATTGATAAAAAATATTATTAAAATATTAATGCCACAGAAAATTACTGTTTTAAAACATGATCCAAAATCAAAGGCAGAAATTGACACTAAAGGTAAGGATAGCGACATATTTTATAATACTGGAGCAGATGTTATTATTTACTCTCCCAAAGAAACAACCTTAAGAATACATGGTGCATTGCCCCTTACAAATATCATACAACAAATAGGGCAAATAGATTACCTTTTTATTGAAGGGCTCAAAGAATTACCGATTCCCAAGCTAGCTGTTATGAGAGAAAAAATTGAAACACATTATTTTGATTATGTCGATGCAATTGCTTTAACAAAAAACCTATCAACACAAGACATACCTAAGCATATAAATATATTACCCATAGAAAATCTTTCTGTTATTATAGAATATATTAACAAAAATGCACTCCCCTTATCACAATTCAAGGAAAAACAATGATTAAAATTGGGGTACTCACTCTTTCAGATAGAGCATCACAAGGGATTTATGATGACATATCAGGTAAGGCTATACAAAACACTCTTCAAGAATTTATTGCAGATGAAATTGAATTCATCTATCGCCTTTGCAATGATGACCTCCATAATATAATAAATATTTTACAAGAATTAAGCGATACCTACCAGTGCGATCTGATTGTTACCACAGGGGGCACAGGTCCTGCCTTGCGTGATGTAACACCAGAAGCCATGCAAGCAGTATGCAACAAAATGCTACCGGGCTTTGGGGAGCTTATGCGTTCTGTAAGCCTACAAAAAGTGCCAACAGCCATACTTTCGCGACAAAGTGCAGGCATTAGAGGGAAAAGCCTTATTGTCAATCTACCGGGTAAGCCACAATCAATTAAAGAATGTCTCCATGCTGTGTTCCCAGCGATTCCTTATTGCATTGATCTTATAGGCGGGGCATATATCCATGCTCATAATCATATCCAAGTTTTTCGCCCATCATCAAACCCACCTGAAAATAACATTATTACCCATATCAATAAAAACAATCATCCACAGATGGTTGATGTAAGCCAAAAACCACAGACACAAAGGGTAGCACAAGCTTGTGGAAAGATAAAGATGAATGCCCAAGCATTTATGAGTGTGATTGAACAAACAAATGCTAAAGGTCCAGTGATACAAACTGCTATTATCGCTGCTATCATGGGTGCAAAAAAAACAAGCGATCTCATTCCTATGTGCCACCCTCTAACAATAAGCTCTGTTGAATGCGATATAAAAGAGCTCCATGAACAAACAGCTTTTATGCTCCAAGTAACTATCAAGCACACAGGTAATACAGGTGTAGAAATGGAAGCATTAATGGCAGTTTCGATTGGGTTGCTCACAATGTATGATATGCTCAAGGCTATGGATAAAGAAATGAAAATTTATGATATTATGCTACTCTCTAAAAGCGGTGGGAAAAGTGGAAATTTCTCACAAAATATACCAATGGACAAAAAATGAAAGTGAAAATTTGCGGTATAACCACATTAGAAGATGCACAAATGGCAGTAGATTATGGTGCAGATGCCTTAGGCTTTGTGTTTTACCCTAAATCCCCTCGATATATTCACCCGCTTAAAGCTGCAAATATCATTGCCCAGTTGCCACCTTTTACAATAAGTGTTGGGGTATTTGCTCAATCTTCATCACAAGAAGTGCAAGAGCTATTACAGCATTGCAATATCCATATTGCACAACTACATAATGCTCAACTTTTCAGTGCCATATATACATTGCCCACTTTAAAAGTAGCACGAATCAAAACAAAAGATGATATTATAAATCTCATTCCATCGCAATATTGGCTTTGTGATGCCTTTTGTCAAGAATATGGAGGCATGGGCAGAAAAATTACCCTTGAATGGTTTGAAGCTTATGATTGCTCTAAAATCATTCTGGCTGGTGGTTTAAATATACACAACATTAACGACCTCAAGGGCTTTGGCTTTTATGGTGTTGATGTGAGTAGTGGTGTTGAATCATCATTTGGCAAAAAAGAAAGAAAGTCTTTAGAAAAGTTTATATACTATGCCAAAGCACTCTAATCACCTCCAATTTTCCAACCCATATTATTCAGCCATTCAAAAACTCATAAAAAAACCTATTCAAAAAGAAGTTTTCTTCAATATTCTCACCGAATGCGATGGCTGGCTTTGCGAAAGTGAAGAAGAAACCTATCACTTACTCTGTATTATGGGAGCACCCCTTGTTGAGCAAGACAATTACATTACCCTCAAAACAAGTACTACTTCTTTTAATAAGCAGCAATATTGTTTTATCGATATTGAGAGCAATGGAAGTGATTTAAACAAAAGTCAGATTATTGAAATTGGAGCTATCCTTTATCAAGAAAATAAAATCATAGACACTTTTGAAAGCCTAGTATTTTGCGAACACATACCAAAAACCATCAGTGAGCTTACAGGCATTACATTAGATGATGTAGTCGATGCACCCACACTTGAAGAAGTATTGCCAAAACTTAGGGCATTCCTCCATGATTCTGTACTTGTTGCTCACAATGCTTTGTTTGATTTTAATTTTTTAAATGCAATGCTTTATAGGCATTCTATGGGCTGGCTTTGCAATCGTTTTCTATGCACTATACAGCTTGCACAAAAAACAATTGCCTCAACCCGCTATAATCTCGCCCATCTCAATAACTTATTAAATATCAAAAACCCTGTCATTCATCGAGCCTATGCCGATTCTTTAACTGCGTTAAAAATATTTGAAAAGTGTATGCAAAATATTCCAAATACACTTAAAAGCACAGAAGATTTAATTGCGTTTAGCAAATCATAAATATAATTCAAGGAAATTAAGAGTGAAAGACATAATAAAGATTATAGGTGCTAAAGAGAATAACCTTAAAAACATTGATCTCAATATTCCAAAAAATCAGCTTGTTGTCTTTACAGGCTTAAGCGGAAGCGGAAAAACAACACTTGCCTTTGATACTCTATATGCTGAAGGGCAAAGACGCTATATCGAATCTCTAAGCAGTTATGCAAGACAATTTTTAGATAAAATGGGAAAACCAAATGTTGATAAAATAGAAGGATTAACACCAGCAATTGCTATTGATCAAAAAAGCACCAGCAAAAACCCTCGTTCTACCGTAGGTACAGTTACAGAAATTTATGACTATTTTCGATTGCTCTACGCAAGAATAGGCATACAACATTGTCATATTTGCAAGAAACCTATCTCTAAAATGAGTGCTAGTGATATTATAGAGCAAGTTTTATTGCTCCCTGAAAATACAAAAATGCTTATTCTTGCCCCAATTATAAAAGATAAAAAAGGCTCTTTTCAAGAAAAACTTGAATCATTAAGGCAAAAAGGGTATGTACGAGTACAAATCAATGGTATCATGACACGACTAGATGAAGAAATTGAGCTTGCCAAAACCAAAAAACATACTATTAAAATTATTGTTGATAGAATCACACAAAATGCTTCCAACAAGGAAAGAATTGCCCAAGCCATAGAAAAAGCATTAAGCGAATCATATGGTGAAGTTGAAATTGAATATAGTGATGAAGATAATAAAAAACCTAAGCTCTTACATTATAGTGAGCATTTAGCATGTTTTGATTGTAAAATTAGTTTTGAACCATTAGAGCCATTGACTTTTTCATTTAATTCACCTAAAGGAGCATGCCCAGATTGTGATGGGCTAGGTATTCGCTATACTATAGATACTAAAAAAATTATAAATTCAAATATCCCTCTTAATGAGGGAGGCATTAAGGTTATTTATGGTTTTAATAAAGGTTACTATTATGAAATGTTTAATGCTCTATGCAAAAGTGAGAATATAGACCAAACAAAAACCTTTTCAGAACTTGAACCACATATACAAAAAACTATCATGCATGGAAATGGGGAGCTTATAAGTTTTACTTGGAAAAACCATCCCATTAAAAAAAGATGGGAAGGGATTATGCAAATAGCCTATGACAGCTTTAAGGATAATAAAGAAATTAATAACTATATGACAGAAAAACCTTGCAATCTATGCCAATCTCACCGCCTAAAGGCTTCATCATTAAGTGTGCAGGTAGCATCAAAAAGCATTGGTGAATTGCTTGATTATTCCATTGAAGAATGCTGTACCTTTTTTCAAGATAAAGAAAATTTTAGCTATCTTAATGCTCAGCAAAAACTTATAGCTGCACCCATTTTAAAAGAGATAAGAGAGAGATTATTTTTTTTGCACGATGTTGGTCTTGGCTATCTAAGCCTAGGGAGAGACGCAAGAAGTATTAGCGGGGGCGAATCTCAGCGAATAAGAATTGCAAGCCAAATTGGCAGCGGGCTCACAGGGGTACTCTATGTGCTTGATGAACCAAGCATAGGACTACATGAAAGAGATACTCTAAAACTTATTAATACATTAAGAAATCTTCAAGAAAAAGGTAACAGTGTCATTGTCGTTGAACATGATAGAGAAACAATTATGGCTGCTGATTTTATTGTTGATATTGGTCCTGGTGCTGGAAAGTTTGGTGGTCAAGTAATTTTTGCTGGTTCAATGCAAGAGCTTATGTCCTCAAAGACACCAACGGCTCTCTATTTAAACCACCAAAAAAAAATAGAGTATTTCCATAGGCGACCTCAAGAAAAATGGCTTACCATCAATAATGTTACTATCAATAACATACAGAATCTAAATGTATGTATCCCTTTATCAAATCTTGTATGTGTTACAGGGGTAAGCGGAAGCGGTAAAAGCTCTTTGATCCTCCAAACTTTATTACCTGTTGCTCAAGAGATCTTAAACAATGCTCGAAAGGTAAAAAAAATTGATGGTGTAAGCATTGAAGGATTAGAGCATCTTGATAAGGTTATTTATTTAGACCAAAGCCCCATAGGACGAACCCCAAGGAGCAACCCAGCAACCTATACAGGAGTAATGGATGATATTAGAAATCTTTTTGCAGAAACAAAAGAGGCAAAAATAAGGGGCTATGGAATCGGGCGATTTAGCTTCAATGTTAAAGGAGGTAGATGTGAAAAATGTCAAGGAGAAGGTGAAATTAAAATAGAAATGCATTTTCTTCCAGATATATTAGTAAAATGCGATTCATGTAAAGGCAAACGCTATAACCTCCAAACACTAGAAGTGCTTTACAAAAACAAAAATATTGCTGATATACTAGATATGAGTGTTGATGAAGCACTTGATTTTTTTAATGTAGCACCCAAAATAGCACAAAAATTACATACCCTTCATGATGTTGGTTTAGGCTATATTACATTAGGACAAAATGCCATTACTCTTAGTGGTGGAGAAGCACAACGAATCAAACTTGCAAAAGAACTTAGCAGAAAAGATACGGGTAAAACACTCTATATCCTTGATGAACCTACCACAGGGCTACACTTTGCCGATATTGATCGCCTTATAAAGGTTTTGCATCATCTAAGCAGCCTAGGCAACAGCATTATCGTAATTGAGCATAATTTAGACATTATTAAAAATGCTGATTATATTATTGACATAGGTCCTGAAGGTGGCATTGGTGGAGGCAAAATTGTGGATAAGGGAACACCAGAAGAAATTGCATCACGATGGAAAACAACAGGGAGTTACACGGGTAAATTCCTTGCACAAGAACTTCAAGGATAAATTTTTTTATATCTCTTGAAATTTTATAACATAAAAAGGTATAATTAAATAACTCTTATTTTAATCTCAATGCTTATATAGAAAAGCAAAAAAAGAGTTGGAATTATTGCTTTTATATTTATAAAGGCTATATCGTTATATCTTGGGAGGTTTTCAATGCAAAATAAGGATATTGTTGAAGGTTATCTCGGCATTACAATGGAGCGCAAAAAAAGTCGCTTACCTGCGAGATTAGACTTTTGGCAAAGTGCTACTGGGCTATTTCTTGGGTTATTTATGATCGCCCATATGTTTTTGGTCTCAAGTATTCTCTTAGGGGATCAAGCCATGTTCTTTGTAACCAAACTTTTAGAAGGAAGTCCCATTTTTGGAGCTGCTGGAAATCCTTTGGTAGTAAGTGCAGTAGCTGTTGTGGTCATTATAGCATTTGTTGTACATGCTTTTTTAGCACTACGCAAATTCCCTATTAATTATAGACAATTTATGCTTTTTAGAACGCATAAAAATATGATGCATCATGGTGACACAAGCTTATGGTGGATACAAGCCCTTAGCGGATTTGCCCTTTTCTTCTTGGCAAGTATTCATCTTTACACCATGCTTACACAACCACACACTATAGGACCAGAAGCTTCTGGATATAGGTTTGTGCATCAGCATTTTTGGTTGCTTTATATTGTGCTCTTATTCTGTGTAGAATTACATGCATCTATTGGGCTTTATCGCCTCTGTGTAAAATGGGGCTGGTTTGAAAACCTTGGATTAAAAACATTGAGAAAAATCAAAATGGGCATGAGTATTTTCTTTATTGTTTTAGGGCTTTTCACTTATAGTGCTTATGTTAAAAATGGACTTAAAAGTACAGCTACAAGTATAGAACAAGCAAAACAAAACGATTGGAATAATTATGGACCTAAGGAGCAAATGTAATGAGAATCTATTATTGTGATGCATTAATTATTGGTGGTGGTTTAGCAGGGCTAAGGGCTGGTGTTGCTACAAGCGATATGGGCTTAAGCACAATTATTTTAAGTCTTATCCCAGTCAAGCGTTCGCATTCTGCAGCTGCACAAGGTGGCATGCAAGCAAGTTTGGGAAACTCTAAAATGAGTGATGGAGACAATGAAGATTTGCATTTTATGGACACTGTAAAAGGAAGCGATTGGGGTTGTGATCAACAAGTTGCTCGTATGTTTGTTACTACTGCTCCAAAAGCTATTAGAGAGCTTGCTGCATGGGGAGTACCTTGGACAAGGATACAAAAGGGCACAAGAACAGCAGTTATCAATGGAGAGAAAAAGCCCATTGTAGAAGAAGATTTTAGGCATGGCTTAATTCATTCTCGCGATTTTGGTGGCACAAAAAAATGGCGCACCTGTTATACTGCTGATGCCACAGGGCATACCATGCTTTTTGCAGTAGCAAATGAATGCTTAAAAAGAAATGTGGATATAAGAGACAGAAAAGAAGCTATTGCCCTTATACATAAAGATAATCGCTGCTATGGTGCTATTGTAAGAGATTTAGTAACAGGAGAAATTGCTGCTTATGTTGCTAAGGGGACTTTAATTGCCACAGGAGGCTATGGAAGAATATACAAAAATACCACTAATGCAGTTATCTGCGAAGGCACAGGGGCAGCCATAGCTCTTGAAACAGGTAAAGCAAAACTAGGAAATATGGAAGCAGTACAGTTTCACCCAACACCACTATTTCCCTCAGGTATTCTCTTAACTGAAGGTTGTAGAGGAGATGGGGGGCTTTTAAGAGATGTTGATGGGTATAGATTTATGCCAGATTATGAACCCGAAAAGAAAGAACTTGCCAGCCGAGATGTTGTTTCAAGAAGAATGATTGAACATATTCGCAAAGGAAAGGGCATAGAATCACCTTATGGAAAACATCTATGGCTTGATATAACCATTCTTGGACGAGAACATATTGAACGGAATTTACGAGATGTTCAAGAAATATGTATATCTTTTGCTGGAATAGATCCTGCTGACAAATGGGCACCTGTTTTACCTATGCAACATTATTCAATGGGCGGTATCCGAACAGATAAAACAGGGGAGGCACAAGGACTTAAAGGGTTATTTGCCGCTGGAGAGGCAGCTTGTTGGGATTTGCATGGCTTTAATCGATTAGGCGGCAATTCTGTGAGTGAAGCGGTAGTTGCGGGCATGATCATTGGAACATATTTCGCCCAATCATGTGCAAATGCACAAACAGAGATTAAAACTGAAACAGTGGAAGAATTTATTAAGGAACAAGAAGATCATATCAATAGCATTATTAATTCTACAGGTGGAGAAGATGTATATATCATTAAAAATGCTATGAAACAGATTATGGATGATAATGTAGGAATTTTCAGAGATGGTCCTCATTTAGCAAAAGCTGTTGAAGAATTAGAAAAACTTTATATTCGTTCTCAAAAAATTAGCATCAAAAATAAACGCATTCATGCTAATCCAGAACTTGAAGATGCTTATCGTGTTCCAAAAATGCTTAAAATTGCACTCTGTGTAGCCAAAGGTGCTTTAGATAGAACAGAAAGCAGAGGTGCTCACAGCCGAGAAGATTACCCAAAACGAGATGATGTGAATTGGTGCAAAAGAACGCTTACATCATGGCCTGATTCTAAGCAAACTATCCCCACAGTAACATATGAAGAGCTAGACATTATGTCTATGGAAAGTGCACCGGGTTATAGAGGATATGGAGCAAAAGGTAATTATATTGAAAATCCTTTAAGCCTCAAACGACAAGAAGAGATTGATAAAATCAGGGCAGAAATGGAAGCACAAGGTAAAGATCGATATGAAATACAAGATGCTCTCATGCCTTTTGAGCTACCTGTAAATTATAAAGAAAGAAATGAACGAATAGGAGATAAAAAATAATGGGAAGAAAATTAACTATCAAAGTTTTCAAATACGACCCAGCTAATGTTGCCATTAAACCTCATTTTAAAGAATATACCATTGAAGAAGCACATTCAATGACTATATTCATAGTCCTCAATATGATTCGAGAACAGTTTGATCCTGATCTTAATTTTGACTTTGTTTGTCGTGCTGGAATCTGCGGAAGCTGCGGAATGATGATTAATGGACAACCTCGTTTAGCATGCAGAACACTTACAGAAAGTTTTTCTGACCCAACCATCACTCTTATGCCCCTTCCAGCATTCAAACTCATTAAAGATTTATCAGTTGATACAGGTAACTGGTTTAATGGAATGAGCAAACGCGTAGCAAGCTGGATTAATTCTCAAGAGCAAACCGATATTTCAAAACTTGAAAAACGCATTGAACCTGATGTAGCTGATGAGGTTTTTGAGCTTGATAGATGCATTGAATGTGGATGCTGTATTGCTGGTTGCGGAACAAAGCTTATGCGTGAAGACTTTATAGGAGGAGCAGGAATGAATCGCATTGTACGGTTTATGATAGATCCTCATGATGACAGGAATGATGATGATTGGTTTGAAATTGTAGGAGATGATAATGGTGTATTTGCTTGCATGTCTTTATTGGCATGCCATGATTTCTGCCCAAAACATCTCCCCCTTCAAAGTAAAATTGCCTATCTTAGAAGAAAAATGGTATCTATAGGACGATAATTTACTTTCAGCTCTAGCTCTTAGGCTAGGGCTGAAAAACCAAAAAACCCCAACCTTCTAACATTTATTTGTATAAAATAAACATACTCGATAAGTTCAATTCGCATACTTATAAGTGCTATCTAACACACAATAGTTAGATTTAGTCTAATACTGAATCTAACTATAAATTCTAAAAATTCAAATGAGAGTGTGAATGTTGAAAGGATTTACTTAATACTCCATTAATAATAAATTAGATTACACATTATCACATAAACATAATTAAGTGAGCTAAAGAACATCAAAGCACTTAGAGATAAGCAAGTATAGCAAATAAAGAATATTTATAAAGAATAATAATGATTTAATATACTATAAAATAGGAGCATGTACAAAAAACATTAATAATCTCAATAGCAATAATAAGCAGAAACATTTACTATACAAATCATATGATATAGTTTTAATATTATTCCCCCAAACCACACAAACATTTCACATATAGCTTGTTATATGTAATATTCATGTATCTCATAAGATAAACAAAGAATCTTTTATATATAGAGATTAATTACTTACATTATTGCATTCTTTATTCATA
>JARHYY010000108.1 GCA_029258405.1 Helicobacteraceae bacterium
AGCTAGATATGCCAGATATATCATATACAGATAAAAAGCTACCTTATGCAAGTGGTGTGTTAGAGGGCGAGAAAGCACGAAAGTTTGCACACGAAGCACAAGAGTTTATTAAGAGCTTAAAAAATGAGGTAAAGCAAGATATTTCTATATATATTAAAAATGCTACTCATACTCTTAAAGAGCAAGAAATAGGCAATGCACTCTTTAGTGAATATGATAAGCAAATGGAGGCATTGGAGCATGATATACAAAACCAAGAGCATGTTATAGCAGAGCTTGAGGATATAGAGCAAGCTTTGCATGTATAATGTTTAAAGGTTTTGAGGTGAATAAGATTTAGTAAGAATTATCTCAAATTCCTTTTCGTTGAGGATAGGAATGTTGAGTTCTTGGGCTCTTTGTAATTTGCTTCCAGCACTCTCCCCTGCGAGAAGAAAATGTGTTTTTTTAGAAATGCTTTGTGCTACTTTGCCCCCATGGGATTCAATTTGGGACACAAAATAATCTCTGCTTTTTGAGAGCACACCTGTAATAACAAAAATTTTGCCTTCTAATATATTTGAATATTGTTGATTTTGTTGCACTGTAGGCTGTATGAGCATAAAGAGCTGTTGAATTTGTGCAGCATTTACTTTGCAAAACTCTACTAAAGAATGAGCCATTTCTTTTCCAAAACCATCAATTTGGATAATTTCATCAATAGTTTTAGAGATAAAATTTATTCCAAAATGTTTTTCTAGTTGTTTTGCGGCACTTTCTCCTATATGTTCAATGCCAAAAGCATTAATGAGCCGCCAGAGCTCACAACCTTTTATGGAGGCAATAGAGTTGATAATATTTTGTGCCTTTTTTTCCTTAAAGCCTTCTAGGGTAAGGAGTTGTTCTTTGGTGAGGGTGAAAATATCGCCAAACTGCACAACGAGTTCATTTTTGAAGAGCTGTTTAATAATTTTTGCTCCTAATCCATCGATATTTAAAGCTTTACTGCCTACAAAATGTATTAATGTATTTTCTTGTCTTGCTTTGCAGTTCAGGTTTTGACATTTAATAAGAATTTCTTCAATGAGAAGTTCTTGAGAGCAAGATGGGCAATGAGTGGGCGTAGCTATAGGCTTTTCATTGCCATTTCTTGATTCTTTATAGACATAGAGAATCTTTGGGATTACATCGCCACTACGAATGATGCCTACCCAATCATAAATCTTTAAGTCAAGTCTTTTGATTTCATCAAAATTATGTAATGTTGCTCTTTTGATGGTTGCCCCTTCAATCTCTACGGGCTCAATATTTGCCACAGGCGTTATTACGCCTGTGCGTCCTACTTGAAAATCAATGGATAATATTTGCGTTTTCTTTTCGATAGCAGGAAATTTAAATGCACAAGCAAAGCGAGGAGATTTTATTGTATAGCCTAATTCTTCTTGCAAGGCAATTTCATTTACTTTAATAACCATTCCATCAAGCATTATGTGATAATTTGTTCTTATGGTTTTAATGTTTTCATATAAGCTTATAATTTCATGAGCATTATGGCATACTTTGCGCTCTTGTGGTGCTATGAAACCCCATTGCTGTATAATCGTTAATTGCTCATTCAATGTTGTTTGCTCTAAGGAGCAAAGCCCAATACCCCAAGGCATAAACACTAAAGGTCTTTGGGCGGTGATGGAAGAATCAAGCTGTCTAAGGCTTCCTGCTGCAGCATTTCGTGGGTTGGCAAAAGGGGGTAAGTTTTGTGCTAGTCTTTGCTGATTGAGAGTTTCAAAATTGTCTTTGAAAATGACAATTTCCCCTCTTATTTCTATGGTTTCTTTATATGGAATCTTTTGAGGTATAGATTTTATGGTTTTAGCATTTTGTGTAACATCTTCACCTTCAAGCCCATTGCCTCTAGTGATGGCTTGAGCTAATGCACCTTGTTTATAAATAAGGTTTAAGCTTAGCCCATCAAACTTTGGGTCGCATAAAAAAGTGGCATGATTATTTTCTTTAAGGATACGATGTAACCATTTATGCAATTCTTGTTCATTGAAGACATCTTCTAAGCTCCACATTCTGCTTAAATGTGAGGCTTTGAGAAACTCTTCTAAAATGTCGCCCCCTATTTTTTGTGTTGGAGAATCAGGTTGTTTTAAAGAGGGGTGTTCTTGCTCAAAATGCACAATTTTATGATAGAGAATATCATATTCTTCATCGCTCATTATAGGTGCATCTTGTTTATAGTAGGCTTCTCTTGCGTCGTTGAGTTGCTGTATTATTTTTTTATAGTTTCTTGCATTTATTTCTAGCATTATATATTCCTAGTTTTTTGCATTATAGTCAAATATGTATTAAATCTAGCCTATTTTTACATGTTAAGATGGTTTGTATCAATATAATGAGCTTTTTGAATGGAGTTTGTTTGCCCCCTCACTTAAACGAGAGGGGCTGAATTTGTTAAAACATTTTCTTAAATGCTTGGGCATCGAATTCTTCAAAATTATAGGGATTGCCATTGGTGGAAACATTATTGGGCAGTGTTGGGGAAGAAATTGTTTTATTGACATCATTGAGCGTAGCTATTATATCTGCTTGTTTTGAGGAAACATAGTTTAAACGCTCTTGAGAATTTAAAGAAGCTGGGTTTTGGAGCGTTAAAGAGAACTCATTGCCACCAACAGAAACAACAAGGTTTTTATCAAATATTTTATTGCCCATAAAGCTACTTTTTGAAGCTATTTCAGATATGGTGTTTTCATCAGCACCACTACTAATAGCCTTATTGATTTTCTTTAAAGCTACATTTGCTGTTTGTAATGCACCAATAAACTCATTGGCACCTTTAATTGTTTTAGCAAAGGCTAGGACTTCAAAATTACTTTTGCTAAGCTCAACGGTGTCTTGCTTTGCTGCACTTATAACGCCATTGTTTTGCTGTGCATTAGGTGTAGGCTGTGTAGAATCGCTTGTAATCGGTGCAGAGAAATGCTCTAAACGATTTTTAAGCGAGTCAAGAGTTAAACCAAACTGTGAATTATTGATTTCTGGAACCATATTAATCCTCCGTGAATGTAATTGTAGAGTTCATTGTTCACAAGCATAAAATGTTCCTTTTTTGACTTCATTTTGCATTATTTTTTGTATGTTATACTTTGTATATTTTTTAAAAGGAGATATTGTTTGTTTAAAGTCTTTCAATTGGTATTATTATATATTTTGATTATTGTTCCTCTTTTTGCGATCCCTGTACAATCTGATTTACATATATTTAAAAAGGAAACTCATCCTAATGAAAAAATATTTTTATTGCTTGGTGGCATACAAGGCGATGAGCCCGGGGGCTTTAATGCGGCTTCTATTGTAGCAAGCAAGCATTATACCATTAAAAAGGGTAATGTGTGGATTGTTCCTAATTTGAATCAACATAGCATATTAGAGAATCATCGTGGAATTTATGGTGATATGAATCGCAAGTTTGCTACTATTAAAGATAATGATCCAGAAAAAGAATTGATAATGTCTATAAAAAAGCTTATTCGTCATGAGCAAGTGGAGGTGATATTGCATTTGCATGATGGAAGTGGCTTTTATCATGAAACCTATATAAGCAAACTTCGCAACCCAACCCGTTGGGGGCAGAGCTCTATTATAGATCAAGAAAGGCTTGAAAATGTCCCACATGGAGAGCTTAATGCTATTATGAAACAAATTACAGGGGAGATTAATCAGCATTTATTAGATGATTCGCATAGGTATAGGATACGCAATACTAATACAGCCACAAGCGATAAGGAACAGCAGCGTTCATTAACTTTTTATGCTATCAACCAAGGTAAAGCAGCATTTGCGAATGAGGCAAGCAAGAATTTGCCCCTTAAACAAAGAGTGTATTACCATCTTTTAGCCATAGAGGCAATGATGAATTACTTGGGGATAGAATTTGAGCGTGATTTTCCTCTTACGCCACAAGGGGTAGATGATACTATAAATGATAAGGATATTGTTATTCATTTTGCAAATAGGATTACTCTACCTATTAATCGCTTAAAAAGGACTGTGAATTTTTTTCCTATACCTTTAAGTAGGCAGTTAGAATATGATTCGCCATGCCCTTTAGTGCATCTTTATAGAAAAAATGGGAATTTTATTATAAAATATGGCAATCGTGTTTCTGCTGCACTTATTCCAGACACTTTTGAAACAGATATGAGCAATGAGCTTACAAAGGTTTCAATGAGTATTGATGGAGCGGTTCAAGAAGTGGAGCTTGGCAGCATTGTAAAAGCAAAAAAAATTTTTATGGTGCAACCAATTCATAATGTAAATATTCGTGTTAATATTATTGGTTTTTCTCAAAAAGGGCTTGTAAGTGAAGAGGGTGTATCCATAAGCAATAAAAAGATAAATTCTCGTTATACATTAGATTCAAAAGGCACATTGGTTCGTGTAGAATTTTATAATAAAAACCGTTTTAGCGGTATGATTATTGTTGATTTTGAGCAATAATCATAATGAGCTATGCTATAATATAACAAAATCTCAAGGGAGGTTATGGTAACAATTATCTTATGCGGGGGTATTGGTTCTCGTTTATGGCCAATAAGCAGAGAGCTTTTCCCTAAGCAGTTTATTACGCTTTTTGAAGGCGAGTCATTGTTTCAGCAAACCCTTAAGCGAAATTTTGCTTTAAGCGAGAGCATTTATGTTATCACTCATTTAAACCATTACCATACTGCTTGCAACCAAGCTCAAGAAACATTACGCGGAAATACGCAAAAAATATCATTCCTCCTTGAAGAAACACAAAAAAATACAGCCTTTGCCTTAAGTTTGGCATGTTTATCTCTTGAGGGTGATGTAATAGTGCTTAGTGTGCCTTCAGATCATCTTATAAGAAATGAAACCGCCTACCAAAAAGCGATAAAAAAGGCAATTGCACTAGCTGAAAAGGATTGTATTGTAACTTTTGGTATTAAGCCTATGTACCCAGAAACAGGATTTGGCTATATCCAGCATAAGGGCGATAAAGTCCTCTCCTTTACAGAAAAGCCTAGCATTGAAAAAGCAAAATATTTTTGTAAAGATGGGAACTTTTTATGGAATAGTGGAATGTTTTGCTTCAGAGTAGGATTCTTCTTGCAAGAGCTTCAGCACTATGCACCACATATTTATGAGATGGCTCAAGAGTATAAACATATTTTATTTGATGGGCAAAAATGTTTTATTGGTTCAAAAAGACTGAAAGAAGCAAAAGATGAAAGCATTGACTATGCCCTTATAGAAAAGAGCAAACGCATTAAGGTTGTTGAAACTGCTATTGAGTGGAGCGACATAGGTAGCTTTGAGGGCATTTATGCAAAATTGCCTCATGATGAGCATAATAATGGTATTTATAATACTCAAAATAAGCCTTTGCAACCTGTTTTATTGAATGCACATAATAATCTTATCTTGCAGTCAAATCGTCAGATAGCACTTATTGATATTGATGATATTATGATTGTTGATACGCCTGATGCTCTTTTGATAGCCAAAAAAGGCTCGGGTCAAAAAGTTAAAGAAGTTATTAAAGAGCTTGATAAACAGCAATGCCATTTACGAAATACGCTTTTTTGTGTGCATCGTCCTTGGGGTACATTTATGGTTTTAGAAGAGGGGGAAAGTTATAAGATTAAAAGCATTGAGGTTTTTCCTTCAAAGCGACTTTCATTGCAAAAGCATTTTCACCGTAGTGAGCATTGGATAGTGATTAGCGGTACAGCAGTAGTTCAGCTTGGGGATAAAGAAGTGATTTTGCGTCCAAATGAATCAACCTATATTCCAGCAGGGGAGATACACCGTTTGAGCAACCCGGGTAAAATACCTCTTATAGTTATAGAAGTTCAAATTGGAGCTTATTTGGCAGAAGATGATATTGTGCGGCTTGATGATGATTATTGTAGAGAAAACTTATAAATTGGAGGGAAGAGGTGGAATGTTCTTTGTGTTTAGATAATGAGGATATTTATGTTTCAAGACTTTTTAATAAAATAGGGGTTTATGTAGAAACATATCCAGAGCACATACGAGAACAAAGCCCAACACAGTTGCTCTACAAAAGAGGATTTGAAGGCATTAGCCTTAAAGATGATACTTCAGATTTATTTTATACTTTGCGATATTGGGAGAAGAAATATTGTTCTCATGATGATTTTTTTAGGGCAATACAATCATATCCTCTTATAGATTTTATATATATTGCACACAATACGCCTCAATCGGTAGCAAGACGGTTGATTGAAGAATTTATTTTTTCTTTTAAGGCAAGAGTATTTTTTTTACCGATGGAATATATAAAAAAGTATGAAATATTTACACAAAATGATTTTATAGTTGGTTGTAGTTTTAATATGGGTATATATTTTTGCACCCAACAAGCAGATGCTAGGCTTAAAAGCTCTATTTGCACACCACCTACACAGGTAACACCTTTTCTTACGCCAAAGATTAATGAGATTGTAGAAGAAAAAGAGTTTTATTATGAATTGTATGCAAATGTAAAAAACTATCCGCAACAAGATGAACAAGAACAAGAGAATCCACAAAATAAGAGTTTTATAAACAAAGTTTCAGATGTTCTTTTTGGACGATCAAGCCATTCAAAAATACGCGAAGAATGGAAGGAGTATTTAAGAAATAGAGAACGATTTGGACTTAAAAATGCAAGTAATAGAGATTCAAGAGTTATTGTATTTATTTTTTCTCATCACCCGCTTTTATTATATTATGTGCAATGTTTAAGAGATAATTTACATACTAAAGAAGTTGTTATTGCAAGTAATAATGGTTCTAGTATTTTAGATATTCAAAATGTTCATTTTTCAGAACTTAATAATATACTTCGTTGGAATGATCGTATTTTTTATATGCTTGCTAATCCTTTAGAGGCAATTATTGCTCTGCCTTATATAAAGCATTATGGAGGGAATTTATTTTTATTTGATATTTATCTCCATATTTCATTAAAGGGTGATGATTATTTTAATATTCAAGCTTATCAATGTGTAGATTTTCAATATTATCCACATCCTTTTGAGGTGAGGGCGTTTCAGATATGTAATGAGATTTTTTATGCTCTGGGGCTTGAAAAAGGTAAAAAGGTTTTTGATGAAAAAAATATTCAATCCATCATTCCTATAAGAAGAGCAATAGAATATAGCGATGCTATATTATTGCCTTCAGAGCATTCTTATAATATTCTGGCTGCACAGTTTCCCTCTCTTGCTGAAAAAATGGGGGTGTTTACCTTAAGGCAACTGCATGATAGCAATAATGAAGAATCAAACAAAGAATATTTTATTTTTATAGGTAATAATTTTAAGCAAATTTATGTAGGCATACAAGGCTGGATACAGAGCACGCTTCAGCAAAATTATACACTTATTATTCAAGAGCCATTAAATTTTTATGAAAAAGAACTTTTGCGATTATGTATGCAGTTTCAACCTAATGTTATCCTTACAGCAAATGCGATTCAATATGTTGCACATGCTCAAGCTCTTTTTATTCTTTCTGATTCTGGTTTTGAATTTGAGCATTATTGGGTTCATGCTCATAATGTCCAAGTTCCTATTGTGGCTACTCTTTGCAATGGGTTTTTATCAAGAAACATAAAGAGCTTTATACCTCTTGATGAGCATTTTTGTGCAGAAGATGTTTGCTTAGCCTTGCTGGCTATCAATAAAGGTTATTGTTGTGGAGTTGAGCCAGACTTTTGTTCTCCATCTTTGGGCTATTTTAACGCTCATCTCTCTTCCCCAGCTTTTAGAGATTCGCCTTTGAGGCAAAAAATTGCCATAGACATAAGCTCTTGTGTAGCATTAAGCGAAATAAGCTATTTTCTCCTTAGTTTTTTAGAAAATACCTCTTTATCGTTATATGCTCATAAATATGAAATTGTTCCTGTGTATCTTGATGAAAATGGTATTTATTATGCATTTGATATATTTTTGCAAAATGCTATACATTATAAAAAAGAATGTATCGAGCTCTCAAAAGGAGATGTTGTGCTTACGCAATATATGCTTCCTTATAAAACTGCTCCAATATCTACACTTAAGGAAATACGAGATAGGGGTGTGGATATTTTTGCTTTCATGCCACATAATGAAGGTATTCTTGAAGCGATGTTTTTAAAAAATAATGATAAAAATAAGGAAATATTTGTTAAATATTTTAGTGGATTATTGTTTTTTGCAGAAAATGGAAAAAATCAATTTTTGAGTTTTTTTGAAAAAAGTTATGGAGCATTGCCTACAACAATAAAGCATAAAAAAATATCATTAGATAATCATAGTGTTTTGACATCAGCTAAAATATTACCTATGCTCAATAAAAAATTATATTTTAATTTTCATAAAAATATTATTTTGTGTTGTTGTAATAGTGTTAATGAGCCTTTTATGGATTATTTGTTCCAAAATATCCGCTCTTGCGATGATACTGTATTATTGGTGCTTGCTGAAGAGAAAAATAATAAAGGTATCTCTTCTGATACAATAATGCTCTTTGATGAATGTGATATTTTTCATATGAAATTTATTTTTCATTATATTCATCTTTTGATAGCATCACCAAACACCTATGGGGTTTATGCGTATGAAGCATTAAAGGCGGGCGTGCCTGTGCTTGTTGAGGATAATGTTTATTTTAAGGAAGTTTTAGGGAACGATGCTTGCTACTATCAGGGCTATGATGATTTATGCAAATCACTCAAAAACGCATTGCATATTCCAAGGAAACCTATGCAAAGCCATAATAAGAGTGTAGAAGAATTACTCTTGATTGTAGGAGAGCAAAAATGATTGATAAAGGATTGAGTGCCCTTGTTTTCGATTGTAGTACCCTTTTGTATTGGAATCGTCCTCCAGTAGGGATTATAAGAATACAGCTTGAAATAGCACAATTCCTCTTGCAATCACCATATAAGGTATATTTTGTAGCTTTTAAAAAAAATCGTTTAGAAATGATAAAGATTCCTAAAAGTCATGTAGAAACAAAAATTGAATCTCTTATATATCATAAAAAAAATGAGCATAAAATACAAACTGTTCCTAAGAATTTTAAAACAATTTTATATAAACTTAAAAATATGAATAAACTTGCTGAAGAAATACTTATAAAAATAAATAAAAAAAATAAAAAAACGCACCATACGGTTACTGAACAGCTCTTAGCCTTAAAGCTCCCACCTTTGCCAAAAAAAACAAAAGATATTTTTAATAAAGAAACATTGTTTATAAGCATTGGCTTAGATTGGGATTATTCTAATTATTCTTTGATTTATAGGCTTAAGCAAGAAATTGGCTTTCAATTTGTAGGTATGTTTTTTGATTGTCTTATTATAGATAATCCTCAATGGGCAGTATCAGAAGAGACTTTAGAAAAATTTTCGCTTTATATGTATTATCTTATCTATATGAGTGATAAAATTGCTGTTATTTCTGAGTGTTCCTTAAAGGCTCTTTTAGGGTTTATGCAAAAGTATGATATGGAATCAAAAGCACATATTAAGGCTTTGCCACTTGCAAATGAAATAAGCCTTGAGCATGAAAATACAATAAAGCAAAATGCTCACCCTGCAGAACAGAAATCTTTATTGCCCATACCTTCTATTGCTACTATTTTTCTTAAAAATGATCCAAAAACAGGCGAGTTAGTTTCAACAGATGATATGCAGACAGATAGCAAACCTCTATTGTCTTTCAAGCGACCGCATAAAGCAGATTATATACTTTATGTAAGTACCTTAGAGCCTAGAAAGAATCATATTCTTTTGCTTAATGTGTGGAAAATTTTGCAAGAAAAAATACCTAATAATGTTCCAGATTTGGTGCTTGTAGGCATGAAAGGTTGGGGCATGCAAGCATTTTGGAAGGATTATCAAGAACATGAATTGCTAAGGAAGAATATCCATTGTTATGATGATGTTAATGATGATGAGCTTGATGTACTGTATAAAAATTGCCTCTTTAGTGTATTCCCTTCTTTTGCTGAAGGTTTTGGGCTGGCAGCAGCAGAATCATTGTATTATAATAAACCTGTACTTATTTCTCATGCTCCTGCTCTTATTGAAGCAACACAAAATCTTATGCCCTCTCTTGATCCATATCAAGAAGAACAATGGGCAGAAATGATTATAAAATGGATTACCTCTCCTTATGAAGTAGAGCAATTAGCTATAAAGATTCAAAATAATTTCAAAAAATACAGCTGGAAGCAATTTGCTGATAATTTCATGGCATTTTGTTTGGCGAAAAATACAGAGGAATAGAGATGAAGATCTTGCAATTAAGCACCTATCCCACCATAGAGCCAAGGCATGGGGGGCAAATTCGAGCCTCGCATATAAGCCGCTTTTTAAGCCTTAGGGGGCATGAGGTGCATTCTTATGCTCTTTGTGAGCCAACTTTTCAGCATTATACTTCAGATGATGTTATTCTTTCTAAAAAGGAATTAGCACATTTGCCCTACCAGCCTATAGCCTATGATTATGCCACTTCAATACTATGCCTTAAAGAGCCTTATTTTAGCTATTTGAAAGAAAAAATTTTAAACTTGTCTCCAGAGGTTATTATATTAGAGCAAGTATGGCTCTATCCTTTATATAAAGCATTATATGGAGAGCATACCCATAAACCTTTTTTGATTTACTCATCTCATAATGTAGAATATAAAATGAAAAAAGAACTTTTTGAGTTTTTAAATATTTCTGATGTTGATTTATTGCAAGCTATTGAAAAACTTGAAAAAGAGTTATGCAACAATGCTGATTATGTCATATCATGTACATCAGCGGATAAGGAAGAATTAATAAAAATTGGTGCAAAAGATGTTATTGTTTGTGCTAATGGAGCAGAAAAAATACGCAAACAAACACATATTAATCATTATATTAAAAGGCTTCTTTCATTTCGCTCTTTTGCTTTTTTTGTGAGTTCTGCACATGCCCCAAATGCTATTGGTTTTTGGGAGATGCTCTCATCGAATTTATTTTACCTTAAACCTCATCAAATTATTGTTGTTGCTGGAAGTGTTTCTTATATTCTTAAGCAATATGCCCCAAAAAGCACTTATATATCCCGTCTTGTTAATGAGGAAAAATTAAAGCTTCTTGGTGAAGTGAGCCAAGAGGTATTAGCAGCACTTTTAGAATGTGCATCTGTGATTTTACTGCCTATCACCATAGGGGGTGGCTCTAATCTCAAAAGTGCAGAAGCCATAGTAGCAAATAAGCCTACAGTAGCTACTAAAACAGCTATTAGGGGTTTTGAATTTGCCCAAAATCTGACACATTTTAATATTGTGCAAACACAGCAAGAATTTATTCAAGCATTGCAGCAATCATTTATGCTTAAGCAACCGCTACTCTCACAAGAGGAACGAAAAATACGCGATAGTCTTTATTGGGGTTTTACATTGTCGCCTCTTGATGCTTTGATGGAGACTATTAGCAATAAAATTCAAAAAAATTAATAAAAATCTTTTTGCAGAGCTTGTATTAATTGGTTGTATAAAGAATTGTATGACAATCTTTGGATATTATTAAATTGTGTTTTATTGAATGTTCGTTGTCGTTTGGCGAATTGTCGAGTATGAATAATGATTTGATTTTCTAGCTCTTGTTTTGATATATGATTGTCAAGATGCATAAGGGTTTCTTTGAGCCCTATGCTTTTGAAGGGTTGTATATGACGATTATAATTTTTTATGAGTTCTTTTGCTTCTTCGATAAGTCCATTTTGTATCATTGATGAAGTTCTTGTGATGATATTATGTTGTAATATTTGTGCGTCTATATAGAGCTCAAAAAGTGTAATATTTTCTTTGATGGGCGATATTCTTGGGTGTTGTTTAAAATAGGCTGTTGGTGTAAGCGAAGTAGAGAGATAAATTTCAAAAGCCTTTTGTAGTCTATAATAATCATTTTTTTTGATTTTTTGTGCATAATCATAATCTATCTTGCATAAAAGATTATAGGCATTAAGTAAATCTGAAAGTATATGTTGTAATTTTTGTTTTTGTTGATGTGTAAGGGGTGGTGGCGGTGCAGAAACCCCATCAATGATACTTTTGAGATAAAAGCTACTTCCACCTACTAATAACATTGAATGAATATTTTGTTTCATACATTCATCAAGAGCTTGCTTTAAAGTGTTTATAAATATGCCCACATGACAAGATTGCTCTGGGGTAAGCACATCAATGCCATAATGCTTGATTGCTTGGAGTTCGTTTTTTGAAGGTTTTGCAGAAGCAATATCAATGGATTGATAAACACAAAGGGAATCTAAGGAAAAAATAGGGATATGACGAAAATGCTGTGCTACAGAAAATGCTAATTTGCTCTTTCCAGAAGCTGTTGCTCCTATTATGGCATAAAGTTTCATAGAATGGAATTATATTTTTGGAATGAATTATATTTTTTGAGCTTTTAAAACAGTTTTGTGTATAGCTTCTATCAATAAGCCTCTTAATGAATGTGATTCTAAAAAAGCTATTCCTTCAATGCTTACACCTGCGGGGCTTGAAACCTCTTCTTTTATAAAAGTAGGGTGTTTATGGGATATGAGTGCATTAAAACCACTAAATAGGCCAAGAACAAATTTTTGTGATTCTTCGCGGCTAAGCCCTTCTCTGACACCAGCATCACAAAGTGATTCAGCTATAATGGCTAAAAAAGCAGGGGCACAACCGCTAAGTGCCATTGCTGCATCAAACTTTGATTCACTCAAAAGCCAAACAATATCACCACATTTTTTAAAAATTTCTTCTGCTATTTTATTGGGTGCTGTACCATACATTGCTGTGCAACTTTGTTGAAAAGTTGCAGCAATATTGGGCATCGCTCGTATATATTCAAGAGATTGATAATGTTTTTTTAAATGCTCCAAAGGTGTGCCCGCCAATATTGAGCATATAAGAGATGCTTTTCCTGTTGTGCAAAAGGTATTTAGGGCAAGTGGTTTGAAGGCTAATATAATTATTTCATCTTCAATATGTAAAGGTTTTTCGTTAAAACCTTGTGTAGTAATATTTATTTTTGAATTATATTTTTCTGCAAGAACACGCATTTTTTGTTCATTTCGTCCTACTAAACATATTTCAAAATGATCTTTGCAGGCAACAAAAATTGCCTCTGCCATTTTCCCATAACCTACTAAGATGATTTTTTGCATATAAATTCCATTTTATTGAGTTGCTTCATTTTCTTCATTGACAAAAAATATTGAGATAGGTTCAGCTATCCCGTATTGTGGGTATTTTGTGCTTTCAAGCACAACTTGTCCCATAGTCTGTTTATCAAAATTAAAAAGCACAGGGGCTAAAAAATTTACAGTAGAATTTTCTAGCGGATTAGAAATTACCATCATGTTTAATATTAATAAGCTACTGTTATCATCAATGTCTAAAAGTATTTTCATAGCGATGGGAATCTCAAATGAGTAATCGCGTAAAATAAATGGATTTACCATAGTGAATGTAGGGGCTTCTCCATCGCAATTTCTTAACCTCATAAAAAGGTCATCTATTTTCTCTAAAGACATACGCATAACACCTTCAAATCCAAGTATAGGGGATTTTACCTCAAATTCCATAATTTATACTCTCCATTAATTTTAGTATTGCACTGAGCTCTTGTTGAGTCTCAATAGTCCCTCTCTCTCCTCCTTGAGAAATCCAAAAAGCTTCTGTAATTTTAGCCTAGAATTGCATAAAAATCAATTCTATTAATCTTAGCGGATTATAATTCTTTAATATGGTATAATGCTAAACAGAGATATTAGTTTTTCAAATTGGGATGTTTGGGACAAATGCTCTCAATATATGCCATACAAAATAGCTATATTAGCAAATTTTTGCAAAAATGTGGCTAAGGAATTTTGCTTTTAGGGTAATATTTTGCAATGAGGTTTATTCAATACTTTTGTATTGTTTTTGTTGTTTGTGCTTTTGTGGCTTGTGCATCTTCTCAATCTGAATACAATAAGCCAGCGGATTATTGGTATAAATCAATGCTTGATGAAATTCATTTTGATAATTTAGAAGGTGCTGATGATAAATTTGCTTCATTACAAAGTGAGCACATTAACTCACCTTTAGTTAAAGAAGCAATGTTAATACTTGCTCATGCACATATGGAAAAACAAGAATATATTCTAGCGGGATTTTATTTTGATGAGTACCTTAAACGTTATGGTACCACTCAAAATCAACCTTTTGTTGCTTTTATGAAGCTACAGGCAAATTATTATGCTTTTAGCAAAGAAAATGTGAATCAGCAATTGCTTTTAGATACTATTCAAGAGTGTAAGGATTATATGAAGTTGTATCCTGAATCTCACTATAAAGAATTTGTAAATACTTTATTGATTGAATTATATCTTGCTTATCGTATTTTAAATAAAGATATCATGAGAGTTTATGATATGAGAGATGCACAAGAAGCTGTTAAAATCTATCATAATAAAACTCCTGATTGGATTCAAGCTATACCGACAAAACCTTTTTCTATTCCATGGTATAGAAAAATTTTTGATTGGTAATAATTTTATAGAAAATAAAGGAATTTTATGCAAGCAGAAAAATTTTCAGACTTTCCGGCAGAGTTACCGTTGCTCATAGAAGATGATGTCTTTTTATATCCCTTTATGATTGTTCCTATTTTTGTGAATGATGAAGCTAATATTAAAGCCATTAATTATGCTACGGAAAATGGAGGAATGATTTTTATAGCAACAACAAAGAGTGGAGAAGAGGAAAATCGTTCCATAGATAGCTTTTATCATGCAGGTGTAGTTGGCAATATTATGCGCAAGGTTGCTTTGCCTGATGGAAGGGTAAAGTTGCTTTTTCAAGGGTTAGCAAGAGGTAAAATACTTGAATTTCGCAGTGAAAATCCTTTGATTGGGCTTATTGGTATTTTGGCAGCACGCAATGGCGACCCAAATCGCATAGAAGCAATTATGACTATCCTTAAAGACAAATTAAAAACACTTGCCCATTATAATCAAGGTTTTCCAGCAGATTTGCTCCGAACCATTGAAGAAAATCAAGACCCCCATCGGATTATAGATCTTGTTTCTAGCACAATAAAACTTAAAAAAGAGCAAGCTTATAAAATATTTGTTGAAGAAGAGGCTGAAGAAAGGCTGTTATTACTTGTTGATTATATTATCGAAGAAATTGAAGCACTTAAGCTCCAACGAGAGATTAAACATAAAGTACATAATAAAATGGAGCAAATTAATAAAGAGTATTTTCTCAAAGAACAGCTTAAGCAGATACAAAAAGAATTAGGTGTTGATGCACAACGCAATGAAGAGATTGAAGAATATAATAAAAAATTAGAATCTCTTAAAGAGTTTATGTCAAAAGCAGCATATAAAGAGATAAAAAAGCAAATTGATCGCTTAAGTCGCATGCACCCAGATAGCTCTGATGCTAATGTATTGCATAACTATGTAGAATGGATGCTTGATATTCCATTTGGAAAAATGGCTACAAAAAAACTTTCTATCAAAGAGGTCGCTCGCCAACTCAATATTGATCATTTTTCATTAGACAAGCCTAAAGAACGCATTGTAGAATATTTTGCTGTAAGAGAGTTGCTCAATTTGCGAGGGAAAAACCAAAAAGATTCTAAGGGCACTATTTTGTGTTTTTATGGACCCCCTGGTGTAGGAAAGACTTCTTTAGCGAATTCGATTGCTACAGCTCTTAAGCGACCTTTGGTAAGAATTGCACTTGGAGGGCTAGAGGATGTAAATGAGCTTAGAGGGCATCGCCGTACTTATGTTGGAGCAATGCCGGGCAGAATTGTGCAAGGACTTGTTGATGCCAAAGAAATGAATCCAGTAATGGTTCTTGATGAGATTGACAAAGTGGGCAGAAGTTATCGAGGAGATCCAACATCGGTGCTTTTAGAGATTTTGGACCCAGAACAAAATGTTGAATTTAGGGATTATTATGCTAATTTTAGTCTTGATCTCTCTCAAATTATTTTTATTGCCACAGCAAATGATATTTCTTTAATACCACCGCCTTTGCGTGATAGGATGGAGTTTATTGAAGTAAGTAGCTATACACCACAAGAAAAATTTGAGATCGCAAAAAAATATCTTATACCCCAAGAGCTTAAAAAACATGGGCTTCAGCCATCAGAAGTTAATATCCAACCTACAGCCCTTAAAGAAATTATTGAAAAATATACAAGAGAAGCTGGAGTGAGAAACCTTAGGAGAAGAATAGCTCAAATTATGCGTAAAGCAGCAAAAATTTTACTTGATGATGAAGAAAAGAAAAAAATAGTAATTAATCAAAAGGTTTTACCTGATTATTTAGATAAAATTGTTTTTGAGATAGACGAAGCAGATAAGAAAGATTCAGTAGGTGTTGTGAATGGATTAGCCTGGACAAATGTAGGTGGAGATGTGCTTAAAATTGAAGCTCTTAAAATTAAGGGTAGGGGTTCTTTGCAGCTTACAGGGAGCTTGGGCGATGTTATGAAAGAATCTGCTCAAATTGCTTTAAGTGTGGTTAAAGAACTTATTGATAATGGAACGCTTAAAACTCCAAAAGCACCGCATAGCCAAAGGGCTATACAAAAGATGGAAAAAGATGATGGGGTGGTATTAGAAGAAATTTATAATTTTTATGATTTACATTTACATGTTCCTGAAGGTGCTACGCCAAAAGATGGACCAAGTGCTGGTATTGCTATGGCAAGCGTTATAGCCTCAATTTTGACAGATATGCCTGTAAGGCAAAGTGTAGCGATGACAGGTGAAGTAACTCTTAGGGGTAAGGTGTTAGCCATTGGGGGACTAAAAGAAAAATTAATAGCAGCACATAAAGCAGGGGTGCATAAAGTGCTTATACCCCAAAAAAATTACCAAAGAGATATTAAGGATATACCAGCTGAAGTATGTGAAGCTTTAGAGATTATGCCAGTTACACATATTGATGAAGTCTT
Organism: Helicobacteraceae bacterium; assembly: GCA_029258405.1. GTDB lineage: Bacteria > Campylobacterota > Campylobacteria > Campylobacterales > Helicobacteraceae > NHYN01. Next base: position 16,994 of record JARHYY010000108.1, read on the forward strand.
TAAAGAAGTTTTAGTAAGAAAGGATGATGAATGAAAGTTGCTGTTCCAGTTTTTGACGAGGGTTTAGATATTTTTAAAAATACGGGGCATAGCCCGTATTTTGCTATTTTTGAGCTTAAAGGTACAGGTGCATTTAAAAGTTTTTCTTTGATAGAGATGCGAAAGAATCCTCGAGGAGATAAAGAATCAGAGCAAGGTTGCTCACATGGAGCAGAAAGTAGAGAAGAGCATATTAAAGGACATTCAGTGTTAGCTGATATAGTTAAAGATATAGATGTGGTTTTAATTCAAAGTGCTTGCAAGAATACTGCGTTTGTTATGGAAGAGGCAGGAGCAATGCTTGCAAAAATACCGCAAAACATTCAAAAAGCAAAAGATGCTCTTGCTTTTGTCTATACCAAACAAGAAAATACTTGAGCAGATAAACGAACAGTTTTTGATGAAAGAATTGATATAAAATTAAACAGAATATGATATAGCAATAAACATGAATATACTAAGAGAGCACAAAGGCTTTAAAGGTTAGATAAACAATTAAAGCTCTTTATATTCTCTTTTTCTTAATAAAAGTAACATAGAGTTTTTATATAAATATTCCACTATAATAAATTGAAGTAAAAACACCTAGAATTATATATACCATACAAGATTAAAGAGTTATCCAAAACACTCTTATATATGTTCTCATTATATGCTATTGATATGAAAGGAGTAAATACTTTAATGCTATGAATACCTCTTAAAAATATGTTTATACACTCATAAATAGTGCATTAAGAGTCTATATATGAGAGAGCAATATTTATTATGTAATAGTATGATGAGTTAATTATTATACAATATCTTATAATGTTATAGAAATTATTAAGCTCTTACTACCTAATGGTATAGAACTCGTATTTAAGCAACAAATTCATATAAAAGATAAAAAGTCATATAAACTGATAATATAGAGTATTTAAGATATATAAATGGAGAGCTCTTAAATCTCTTATCTTATTGTAGAAGACATAAGCATGAGAGCTTTTATAATAAGAACATATATAAGAGTGCTTTGGATAACTCTTTAATCTTGTATGGTATATATAATTCTAGGTGTTTTTAAGAGTTCTTATATTTTTATGTTTATATATAGTTTAAATAGAATGTTGAGTAAATTTTTTTAGGTTTATTTTTATTGGGCTATAGTGAAATTTGATTGTTGTATGGAATCTGTACCTTGTGTGATATGTTTGTGGGTAGCTATACATAAATGAGCATTTAAAACTTCTTCTTATTTATGTCATCACGTATTTTATGGGCTATCAGCCTCACTGCGTTGCTTATCTCTTGCGAATGTTGAGCAATGTCTGCATTTTGCTGTGTTGTTGATTGGAGCTGCTTTAATTGCTCATTAACTTGATTGATGCCTGCAACTTCTTCTTTTATAGAGCTTGCCATATCATTAATGCTCTGCACCAACGCGTTTGTATTTGCCTCTATCTCTCCTAAGCTCTTTTGTGTTCTTTCTGCTAGTTTTCTCACTTCATCTGCTACTACTGAAAAACCTCTACCATGCTCCCCTGCCCTTGCTGCTTCTATGGCTGCGTTAAGGGCTAGGAGATTAGTTTGGTCTGCTATATCTTTTATGATACCTATGACATTTTTAATATCTTCGCTTTGATTCATTACTTCGTTACTTCTTTCACTTACTACCTGTATTGATGAAGTAATTTGTTCGATAGAATGAGATGTTGTTTCTAAACTAGAGTTTTGTGTACGCGATGATTCAATGAGGTTTTCTACAACCTTTTTAAGTTCTTGTGATTTCTGCTCTAGCTCTTGAGCAAAACTTGATGAGGTATGAAGCATTTTGCGTATTTCTGAACCGAGATATGAAACACCATTAATCATATCAAGAAATTCTGCTTCTAAGTTTTCTGCATTGCATTCAGTTAAAAAATTATTTTCAGAGTATTTATTAAGAACCTGCAATAGAGATTGAATGTTATTATTCAATGATATAAGCATTTCATTGAATAATTCTTTAAGTTGCATAAGTGATGGATTGTGGGGGTTAGTATTAATTTGTATGCTTAAGTGTCCTTGCTTGATAAGACTAGTTGTTTGTATAAAATCTTTAAGTGTAATTTCATCTTGTTGCAAACCATTTTGTATTTTTTTTACATTTTCGTTGATGGCATCTGCTATTTCTTTGAATTCATCATTGCTCTTTATGTGCAGTATTTTAACTTCTTTATTTTTATGATTAAGAAAAGAGAAGAAATCAAGCAATGTTCTTTTAATCTTAGCAATGGGTTTAAGAAGGTAGAGGAGAATAATGTATAAAGCAACAATAAGGAATAATGCAAAAACAAAAAGCATAGTAAATATGGGATATACACTTTTATTGACAGATTCAGAAATTTGTGCCTCTGGAATTATAGAGCAAATGAGCCATTGGGTTAAGTTGTGTTTTTCACATAGGGCAACACTTGAAACATTGTTATACACAAGAGGAATAATATTATTGCTTGTTTGAAATTTTTCCATGAGATTTTTTGAAAAATCATCAGATGATAAAATTAACTCTTGTTGATGGTGGGTAACATATTGTGCTTGTGTATCTAATATGATAATATCAAATTTTTGAGTGTGTTTATGGTGAGAATCTGCTGTAATTATATAATTATTCAATGCCTTTAATGCAATATCTGCTCCTACCACACCTTTAAAGTGATTGTTGTCAATAACAACTGCAGTAAAACCAAAAACAGGAATCTTATAAGAAAAATGCATCCATGGTTGGCTTATAATGGTATCTCGCATGTTTTGCTTTGCTGTTTGATACCATGTTCTTGCTCTTGGGTCATATCCATCAGCTAAGGTTGTATGCTTAAAATTTGAACGGAGCATTCTCCCATCTTCAAATCCCATATATGCAATGTTGAAGTCCCCAGCCTCTTGCATTAAAACAAGTTCTTTTATTATGCCCTCTTCATTGAGATTATTTCTTAAAGCAGATTGTGCTAATGCTTGAATATTTCTTTGTTTTTCATTGATATACACCGTGATTAAGTCTTCTATCTGTGCTACTTTTTCTAACTGTGTATCATATGCAATTTGTGTAACAATATCTTTAGTATTTAGATACATAAAAATACCCAAAATAGAGAAACATACAGTAGTCAATGATAATGTTATCAGGGATACTTTTGCATTAATGCCTAATTGTATCATCTTTTTCCTTGAAGTGCATTTTAACAAGATGTAATAAAATGTATCGGGACACTTAATCTGCTATTAGTTAGTATAAAATAAAACTAATTAAATTAATATTAAAATACTTGAAATGTTATTTTCTTTAAAAACACAAATAAAAATATAAATGTGCAATATTGTAATTATAAATACTTTTTTAAAGTAAATTTTTATCAGCATAGAATTATGATAATAAGTATTGTTTGTTTATATTTATTTAGCTAAATTTAAAAAACCTTGAAAAACAAAAACCTTGAAAAACAAAATGCTATAAAAATATGTTTCGTTAAATAAACGGCAGAAAAATTTAATTTATATATTGACAATTATAACTAAAATTAGTAAAATTGATTCTATCAAAAATTTTATTGAAACAGGAGTGTGTTCATTGGAATTTTTAAAAGATTATATAGATTATATTATATTTAGCATTCTTGGTATTATGAGTTTTGTGGCATGCTGGTTTGTTATTGAGAGGATATTGTTTTTGCTCAAAGGAGATACTGCACAGTATAATTGTGAAGAGGAGCTAGAAGAGGCATTGACTAATAATCTCTCTATTTTGCATATTATTTATTCAAATGCTCCTTATGTGGGTTTGCTTGGTACGGTAATTGGAGTTATGATTACTTTTTATGATATGGGGCAAAATGAGGGAATGGATGTTAAAACCATTATGCTTGGGCTTTCTTTGGCGCTTAAGGCGACAGCACTCGGGTTGTTTGTGGCTATTCCAACTCTTATGGCATACCATCTTTTGCTCCGCCGTGTTGAAGTCTTGATGAATCGTTATAAGGCGAGACAACATCAATGAAAATGAAGATGCCGCATAGTGATGGACTTAATATTGTCCCTTTTATTGATGTTATTTTGGTGCTTTTGGCTATTGTGCTTAGCGTTGCTACTTTTATCGCTCAAGGTGAGGTGAAAATATCTCTCCCACAATCAAGCGAAGAAAAGTTACAAGGACAAGGTAGTGTCTTTAGCGTTAAGATTGATCAAGAAGGACAATATTACTTTAATGATGTTCTTAGTTCTTTGGAGGAGGTGGAAAAAAAGATTGTTGAAATGGACAAGCAAGAATGGATTTATCTCATGGGCGATAAAAAAAGCCCCTTAGATTCATTTATACAAATTATAAATATCCTTAAAAGGAGCAATCATGCTAACTTTAAAATCATTACCGAATATCAGCATTAAGCATAGGGGCAGTGTAATAGGGTTTGTTGGGGCAGCGATGCTTCATACACCTTTGTTGCTGTTTGCATTTGGAATGGATTTTCATCCTCAAAAATTGGATGATCCAAACAAGGAAATTGGAGCGATGCATTTTTCTTTAGCTTCTTTTGCACCAAAAGCTGCTCCAGAGCCTTTGCGGCAAGCTGCTTTGGAGCCTGTAAAAACTATTCCTAAGCATTATGCTCCAAAAAAAGAGAAGCAACGCGAAAAAGAAAAAGAAGAGAAAAAAGTTGTCAAAAAAGAACATAAACACAAAAAAGAACATAAAGATATAGAGCAGAAAGTTGCTCTTAAGGATATTCCAAAGGTGAATAATAATAATGCTTTGCAAAATAGCGTAGCTCAATCACAAACTCAAAATGTACAACCTACTGTTTTGGGTAGCAATAATAAAAATCCTTTTTTAGCACAAATTAAAGAGCTTATAGATAGTCATAATACATATCCTCGGATGGCAAGAAAGAGGGGTATTAGTGGTATAGTTGTGGTAAAAATGGTTTTAGAAGAAAACGGTAATATAAAAGAATTAAGAGTTATTGAAAGCTCTACACATACCATATTAGATAATCAAACGATTAAAGCCATACAAGAAGCATCGAAGTTTTTCCCTAAACCAGATAAAACCTATATATTGCATATTCCCATTGAATATGAACTTAAGAGTGCATAGTTTATGGCAGGGAGGTAAGAGAATCGAACTCCTCAGCAAGTTAGCCACCTAACCGCTCAATAGGTTTGAAGCCTAGGGCATCCACCAGGTATGCATACCTCCCAAAGCTCTAGGATTTTAACCTATTTTTCTTTAAAGAGGCGTTAATTTTTTAAGTTCTTATATGATATAGTTCGCGAAAAATAAAAGGTGGTGTATGTCATCTCAATTTTCTTCTATTCCTTCTGTAGATAAGGTTTTAAGGCATGCCATCTTTAATGGTATAAGCCATAAAACTTTAGTAAAAAAAGCTATTCGGCAAGTGTTAGATAGAATAAGACAGGAAATTCTACAGCTTAATACAACGAATTTTAGCATTGATGTAATTGCACAAATGAGTTTTGAGCTCTATTGTGAGCAACAAAAATCATCACTCATTCCTCTTGTAAATGCTACAGGCATTCTTGTGCATACCAATCTAGGGAGAAGTCCAATTTCTTCTGTGTTACTTCAAGAAATTATGCCTGCCTTAAGTGCATATAATAATTTAGAATATAATCTTCATGAAGGAAAACGAGGGGAACGCTATTGCCTGATTAAAAAGGTAATGTTAGATTTATTTTTAGCTGAAGATGTTTTGGTAGTTAATAATAATGCTGCTGCACTTTTTCTTGTGTTGCATACTTTTGCACAAGGCAAAGAAGTTATTATTTCTCGTGGTGAATTAGTGGAAATAGGGGGCAGTTTTCGTATTCCAGAAATCATGAAAAGCTCTGGAGCAATTCTCAAAGAAGTAGGCACAACCAATAAGACTTATTATGATGATTATGTAAAGGCTATCAATGCACATACAGCGATACTTTTAAAAGTCCATTGTAGCAATTATAAAATTGAAGGATTTACCCATAATGTTGCATTTAAAGATATTATTAAAATAGCAAGAGAGCACCATTTACTTGACTTTTATGATATAGGTAGCGGGCTTCTTAATCGTTGTTTTGTGAGCAATAAAAAACTCTATTCAGAGTTAGGGCATATTTTTGATGAGCCTGTTGTTAAAGAAGTTATGGAGCTTCAACCCTCATTAGTATGTTTTAGTGGTGATAAGCTTTTAGGTTCTGTTCAAGCAGGGATTATTCTTGGAAAAAAACACTTTATAGACTTATTAAAGAAAAATCATCTTTTGAGAATGTTGCGAATCGATAAAATAACTTTAGCCTATTTAGAGGCAACTTTTAGGGCTTATCTCAATGAACAATGGGATAAAATACCCCTTTTATCACTTTTAAGAAAACCTCTTGAAATATTATTTCAGCAGGCAGAAAATATGCTCAAGGGTCTTCCTCATCCTTTCTCTGGGACAATAACTCAAAGTGCAGCTTATGTTGGTGGGGGTGCTTTGCCCCACAAGGTTATTCCTAGTTTTGCTCTTAAGATTACACATCCTAAAATGTCTGCTGATGATATTAAAATTTTGTTGAGAGAGAGAAAAATTATTGCACGCGTAGCACAAGAGAGCTTATTGCTTGATATGCGAACATTGCTTCAAGGAGATGATGTTCAAATTCTTGATGTGTTAAGAGAAATTGCTTGAAAGATTATTTAATACAAAATATTATTATTTGTGTTGTGGGGCATATTGATCATGGAAAAACAGCTCTTATTAAGGCATTAAATGGTTTTGATGGCGATAGCACAGCACAAGAACAACAAGCGGGTAACACATTTGATTTAAGTTTTTCAAATCTTTTTTTTAGTGATATGCAAAAAAACATTGCCTTTATTGATGTGCCCGGACATTATAACCTTGTAAAAAATATGATAGCAGGTGTTTTTGCTTGTGATTTCGTATTGTTAGTAGTAGATTGCATTGAGGGCGTGAAACCTCAAACATTAGAACATTTGCAAATTGCTTCGTTTCTGAATATTAAAAATGTTATACTTGTTTTAAGCAAAAGAGATAAAAGCAGTGTGGAGCAGAGAAAAAAAGTTTTTAATAATGTTGTAGAAGTATTAGAAAAGTTTGCTCTTGTTTTAGTGCAAAAAGTAGAAACCTCTATCCATGAGCAAGAAAGTATAAATGTACTTAAAAATGTTTTAAGTACATTGCAAGTTAAAGCGTATAAAAAGAGTATATTTCGGTATTATATTGATAGATCTTTTGAAATTGTTGGTGCTGGTTGTGTAGTAAGCGGGACTGTTCTTGATGGTGAAGTACAAGAAAAGGAAAAACTTTTTTGTTTTGACATTGCAAAAACAGTAGAAGTGAAAGCTATTAATATACACAATAAAAAAGTTTCTTGTGCTCTACCATTTACTCGAGCAGCACTTAATATTGTTGGTGTGCATAAGGGAGAGCTTAGAAGAGGTTATCTGTTAAGCAAAAAAGGTTATTTGAGAGGTTTTAAGATGATAGATGTAGCACTTTTTGTTTATGATGATATGCCCAAACCTCAACATAATAGTAAAATATCATTTTATATTGGTACAAAAAAAACGGAAGTAAAATTATTCTTTATTCGTTCATTTGAATCTTGTGCTAAGGGTTTGAGTTGTGCATTTGCAACTTTAGAAAGCAATGAAAATATCTTTGCTATTTTTTATGAGAGGTTTATATTAAGAGATTCTTGCGGTGTGCTTGTTGGCGGTATTGTGCTTAATCCAATTGCTGATCCAATGAATAAAGCTCAAAAAAATAAGCTTTTAACATATTTGTATAGCAAAGACTATAAATCAGCTTTTAGTGTGCTTGTGAATGCTCATAAAAAAGGTTTTGGTATTATTTCTTCGTTTCAAAGATTTCATTTAACACACAAAGAAATACTTTCTTATTTGAGAGAAATAAAAGGCGTGCTTGTTGATGAAAAAGAGCTCATTGTTTATCCAGAAGAACAAATTGAAAATCTTAAAAATGTTGTATTAAATATCATTGCCAAGAACCCCAACGCACTTATTTCAGCTCATTCTTTATGCTGTAAGCATAGCTGGGCTACGCCCATGCTTTTTGAGTATGTACTAAAAAAACTTGAAAATGAAAAGAAGTTAGTTTTAAAAGATGGTTTATATATTTGTGCTCATACTCATATAGAAAATATAAGTAGTTTTATTCAAAAAACAATTTATAATATTTTAGAACAATGCAAATACACCCCACCAGCACCCTATAATATTTATGATTCTTTGGATATTGATAGAAATAGTGGTGATTTAGCTATGAAAGCATTATGTAAATCACGCAAAGTCATACGGTTAAATAATAAGCTTTTTATTGTATCGCAATTTCTTCATGAAATATTAGAGCTCTTAAGGGATATTATCAGAAAAGAGGGTTATGTAGATGTCAATAATGCTAGAATGTCTTTAAATATAAGCCGAAAGTATCTTGTTGCCTATCTTGAATATTTGGATAATTTTGCAGACATTGTTAATATTGAACAAAAAAGATTCTTAAAAGTATATTCATGAAAAACTTCACATTTTTACATAACCCTGAAAGAAACACCAAAGCAATAGAATATCTTTTGCAAGATGCCTATAATCATCCCTCGATAATAAAAACTCCTCAAATGGAATTGCAAGTTCTATTAAAAAAGACAAAGATGCTATATGCTCAAGCATTTGATTATTCTGTAGGCTCATTTATAGAATTATTGCTTGCAGCACAAAAACAAGGTAAGCTCGCCTATTCTACCGCTTTGCATCCCCATTTAAATGAAGCTGCTCGATATATTTCAGCCATTCCTTTGCCTCCATTATCATTTCCTTTAGATTCCTTACAAAAGGTAGATATTCTTATTATTCCTTATATTGATGATGAGATTTTTACATATAATACAATTATTCAAAATATGACAAAAGATATACAAAATAAGTATATTATTCTTGATATTAGTTTTGCATTGAGGGCAAATATTATTACTTTAGATTCTCTTCCAGACTATGCAGATGCATTGTTAATAGATGGCGAAGTTTTTGGGCTTTTAAAAGGTTGTGGAGTATTGCTACAATCTCAAAACATGTTTATAAAAAATGACAGCAGGACTATAATGGGCTTAGGGAATGCGTTTATAGAAGCTCTTTCTTCTTGCTCACCTACACAAGAAAATCAAACTAAAATACTATATGAATATTTATCACAGGAAATACCAAATATAGAGCTATTTGCCCCTATTGAAAAATTATTGCCCAATACCTTACCTATACGGCTTAGAGGCATTAAGGCAAGGAGGCTTACAATGGCATTATTCCATGATAATATTATAATTGCTAATGGAAGAAAATGCTTATTTGGTTTAGGTGAGCCAAGCTATGTTCTTGAGTCCATGGGGTTTTTGGAGCATGAGAGAAGAGAGCTTGTATCATTAAGCTTTACGCCACAAGATATAAATGAATTACAAAAATCTGCTCAAATAATTTCTTTGCGATATAAACAAATACAATTTCTTGAAAGATAAAGGAAAAAAATGAAAATATTCACTCCTATCCATAAAATTTTAAGCCCAATTCATGCTCTTAATGTCCTTGATGAATGTATAAAGAGCACTATGCAAACAGAAATATTTTCTTTACCTGATTCTTGGCAACGAGTTGTTGCTAAAACTGTTGTGGCAACTCGTCCATCGCCTCTTTTTGATAATGCGGCTATGGATGGATATCTTTTTTCTCTTACAGATGTGCAAAAACTTAAGATTGTTGCAGGCATTTATGCTGGAGATAAACCTATAAAGAGCAATCTTGCACATGATGAGTGTTATAAAATTATGACTGGAGCACCTATTGCTTTTGGAGCAAACTGTGTAATTCCTCATGAGGATACCACAAAGGAAGATAATTTTATAAAATTAAATAAAATATGCAATGTGGGCGATAATATCCGCAAACAAGGTGAAGAATTTAATATTAATGATATATTAATATACAAAGGGCAAATTTTAGACGCTGGGGCTATTTCATTGCTCGCCTCACAGGGCATTGATAGCATTGAATGTTTTAGTCCTCTTAAAATTGCTGTGTTTTCTAGTGGTAATGAGCTTAAAGAATATAACCATAATGCTCAAGATTATCAAATATATAATAGCAACGCACCTATGATTATTTCTGCTTTACAAGCATACCATTTTCATGCTGATTATAAAGGAATACTTCGTGATGATAAAAATGACATTAAGCAAAGCTTTTTTCAAGATTATGATGTTATTATAAGTACAGGTGGTGTTAGTGGTGGAGAGCTTGATTTAATGCGACAAAGCTTGATTGAGATGAAATATGAAATTATATTGCATGGCGTAGATATCAAACCCGGGAAACCGCTTATGGTAGCACAAAAAGGTTCAAAAGTCTTTTTTGGGTTGCCCGGTAATCCTATGGGTGCTTTTGTAGCATTTATGCTTTTTGTAATACCCATGCTTTTTAAAATGTCTGGGGCACAAACCTATTATCACGATTTAATATATTCTAAGCTAGGAACCGTCATCAATCTTAAAGCGGGTAAATATAAGGTTTTATTAGGAAGCTTAAAAGAAGGTATTTTTTATCCATTGAAAGAAAAAAGTTCTTCAAGTCTTTTACCCATAAGAGACGCTCATGCTCTATTGGTTGTTGATCCTTTAAACACGAGCTTAAAACAAGAGCAGATTATAAAAGTTATACCACTCTATACATCATTAAAAAATCTTTCCAGCCATTTTGCCAACTTATAATCCCCTATAACTCAAAAAAAAGCTAAAGGAAGGTTTCTGGAATCAATAACTTGAATCTATTTATAAATATTTTAACACCACCTAACTCTTAGTACTATATTTAAGCCCGTTCCTTTAAACCTATAAAATCCTATAAATAGATATAAGAATCTACAAATAGAATTTCTATTACCAATCCAACCCTTTAACATTATCTCTACCCCCCCCAAAAACCACATAACCATTTTAATACATAAGCACTTAACAGAGCTTACCATATGTAATATTCATGTATCTCATAAGATATATCATTTTATTCAATACAATAAACAAAGAATCTTTTATAG
>JARHYY010000111.1 GCA_029258405.1 Helicobacteraceae bacterium
AGCTAGATATGCCAGATATATCATATACAGATAAAAAGCTACCTTATGCAAGTGGTGTGTTAGAGGGCGAGAAAGCACGAAAGTTTGCACACGAAGCACAAGAGTTTATTAAGAGCTTAAAAAATGAAGTAAAGCAAGATATTTCTATATATATTAAAAATGCTACTCATACTCTTAAAGAGCAAAAAATAGGCAATGCACTCTTTAGTGAATATGATAAGCAAATGGAAGCACTGGAGCATGATATACAAAACCAAGAGCATGTTATAGCAGAGCTTGAGGATATAGAGCAAGCTTTGCATGTATAATTCCCTTCTTAGAGAAGAAATTATTAAAGAGCTTGATTAAGCGTTGTTTGTTTGTGGTGGTGTTTCTCAAGGTAGATCAAAAATGAGTATTTCTATCTTATTCTTATTGTTTGCTTTAAGGTGTTTTCGCCACTAAAAAGCTTGACTCTATCATAGTATGATATGCAATAATCACTATGGTTTTATAGCCATCTTTAAAATGCTATATAAACTCAAAAATATTTGAGAATTTGCTAAAAAACACAGCAACTCTAAGCCAAGCCAGCATCTAAAAGGTTTGGCTTATTGCCCTATTAATAACATTCAAAATAGCAAGAATAATTATAAGTTAAAAGAGTACAGAAATTAAAAACATATTTAAAAAGCTTCTTTCATATCATCATATGTAAAGCAAGCCTATTGCTACAAATATACTTAAATATACTTCATATTATAGCTGAAATAAATAAAATAAGATAAAATTAAATTTTTAAACTAAACTTCAAAATAAAGAGCTTGGTGCCGAAAGTCGGACTCGAACCGACACAGAGTTGCCCCTACTAGATTTTGAGTCTAGCGCGTCTACCAGTTTCACCACTTCGGCTTTAAAGAATTTGGTGCACTGGGCGAGACTTGAACTCGCACGAGAAGTTCTCACTACCCCCTCAAGATAGCGTGTCTACCAGTTCCACCACCAGTGCATAAGCCAAGCTAAGATACTTGGCTGATTATTTATCCAAGAAATGGATTAGCAAAAAGAAGTAATAGTGCAACAACAAGCATATAAATTACTTGTGCTTCAATCATAGCAATAGCAATGAACATTGTTGTTGTGAGCTTTCCACCTACACCCGGATTTCTTGCTGTACCTGAAATAGTAGAAGCAGCTGTGCTACCCATACCAATAGCACCACCAAGAGCGGCAATACCTAAGCCAATTCCAGCACCAATTACAGAGTAAGCTCTTATCATATCTTGACCACTTACGCCATCAGCAGCAAATACAATGCCTGTAAATGCAACTAAAAGAAAAAGAATCTTTTTCATTACTCATCCTTATTATTGTTGCTTTAACAAGAGCTGTTCGGATTCTTCCCCCTACTTATCCTCCGCTAAAGATATGGTATTATAAATGAAATACTCTAAAAAATACTTTAAAACTTCATTACTTATATGTGAATTACTCTCACTTCTTTAAAGTAGGAACTTCTAACTAAAGTTAGCCAAATGTCAGCTAACAAAAGGCTTTTTACTTCACTTAGCTTGTAGCCCTAAAGAGAGGTTTATAATCTTTATCAACACTCAAACCCATACAAACATTTTAATATATAACTTGCTTTATTTTAATATTTGTTTTTGTTATAAATAAAGAATATTTTATAGAGGTTAATCCCTTAATATTGAGCTTTTAAAATGCTTTGCTATACTTGTTAAATTATGAATGAATTCAAAAACAACTAAGAGTTATTGTAATTGTACCTTACTTATCACACTAATATGTATAAATATTTGTATTGATTCTTTTTTAAGCTCTTGCTTGTATGAGTGTTTTAATCTCGTAGAATATGAAGTAAATTCTTTTAAGTTGTTATCCCTCAATTGAATTTGTAGTTTTAGTGAGATTTAGTATTTATTTGCTAAATCCTGCCATTTCATGTTATTGGGCATTTATAGGCGAAGGGGTTGCATGTTACTTTTCCTAGAGAAATGAGAAATCATGGATTTTATTATTACTTTATCTCGTGAAAGGTAGCTGTTTGAATAAAAGTGATGTATTAGAATTTAAAAAAATAGGCTATAATTTGAGAATAAATTCTTAAAATTTGCACGGGAGGTTAATTGTGTTTGAAACATTGAGCAATTCTTTTAGGGTTGCAATTAATAAAATCCGTTTTAAAGATGATGAAAAAGCATTAAAAAAAGCTATTGATGAATTGAAAAAAGCACTCTTAAGGGCAGATGTGCATTTTAAGGTTACGAAAGAATTACTTAAAAAAGTAGAAATAGAAACAAAAAAGCGAGGCATTGGAAAAGAAAGTTTTTTAGAATCTCTTAAGCAGGGCTTGAAAGATATATTAGATAGAGGGGGAAAGCAACAAGGGTTTATTTTTGCCCCACAATCTCCTACAGTAGTTCTCATGGTAGGGCTGCAAGGAAGTGGCAAAACAACTTCTAGTGCAAAATTGGCTTTTTATCTTAAAAGTCGAGGTAAGCGAGTTTTATTGGCTGCTTGTGATCTGCAGCGATTAGCAGCTGTTGAACAATTACGCCAATTGAGCAGTCAAATAGAGGTAGATTTTTTTAGCCTTCAAGACACTCATTCTCTTGAGGTGGCAAAAAAAGCACAGATAAAAGCACAAGAAGGGCTTTATGATGTCCTTATTGTGGATACAGCAGGGCGCTTAGCGATTGATGAATCGCTTATGCAGGAGCTTAATTCTATAAAAAAAATCCTTAACCCTTTTGAAACATTTTATGTGGCAGATAGTTTAAGCGGACAAGATGGTATTAGGAGTGCCCAAGCATTTCATCAACAAATTGGAATTTCTAGTGTATTATTGAGTAAGTTTGATGGAGATAGCAAGGGGGGTATTGCTTTATCAGTTGCTTATGAATTGGGCATACCATTAAGGTTTATTGGAAGCGGGGAAAAGATTGCTGATTTAGAACCTTTTGTTCCAGATAGGGTAATTGGACGATTAATGGGAGCGGGCGATATTGAAACGCTAGCAGAAAAAACAGCATCTGTTATGAATCCAGCAGAAATGAAAGAGGTTACAAAAAAAATCAAGAAAGGAAATTTTACTTTTAATGATTTTTTAATGCAGCTTGATAATGTAAAAAAGCTTGGCTCAATGCAATCTATTATTTCTATGATACCAGGAATGGGCTCTATGGCAAATACTCTTAAAGATGTTGATTTAGATAATTCTATTGAAATTAAACATATGAGAGCTATTGTCAATTCAATGACTCCTAAAGAAAGAGAGGATTCAAGCTTGCTTAATGGAAGTCGTCGCAAAAGAATTGCAAATGGTTCTGGATTGAGTGTTGCTGATGTCAATCGATTGGTAAAGCAATTTGAAAGTGCTGCCAAAATGGCAAAACGATTTAGCAATAAAAAAGGAGGCTTATCAGATATGATGAGTTTATTACAGCAATCAAAAGCAAGTCGATGGGGTGGATAAAACGATATTTTTAATCTTTTTAAGGTATTTTTTTTTATAATTACAACCTAAAAATTTTAAGGAGTATTTTAACAAATGGCAACAGTAATTAGATTGACTCGTATGGGTAGAAAGAAAAAGCCTTTTTATAGGATAGTTGTTACTGACAGTAGAAAAAGAAGAGATGGTGGATGGATAGAATCTCTTGGATATTATAACCCTCTTAAAGAGAGTGATAATGTTAAATTTGATTCTGAAAAATTGACATATTGGATTGGAGTTGGTGCTAAGATGAGTGATAGAGTGGCTGTGCTCACAGGTAATAAATAAGGTATTATGTAGCAATATAATTTTGGTGCTTAACAGTGATTGAGAAATTTGTTGAATCTTATGTATGCAAAATTGTTTCTGTTCCTTCTGCTGTACAAATTGAAAGCAAAAAATTAGAGGCAGATTTTATTCAAATTACCATTTATGTATCAAGTCAAGATACTGGGCGATTGATTGGCAAAGATGGAAAGATGATAGGAGCTATTAAAACCTTTATTTCAGCTTGCAAGGCTAAAAATGGATGTTCATATAAAATAACCGTTAAAGCCATTGATGATGTATGATGAAGATTATATAAATGTAGCCCAATTAGGAAAAACAGTTGGGCTTGACGGTTTTATGAAAATTTATTCTTTAAGCGACTTTCCTGAGATAATTATTCCGCAAAGAATGTTTTTGTGTGGAGCACAAAAGGTTGTTGTGGAAAGCTACAACAGCAACCGTTCTCTGATACGGTTTCAAGGTTTTGAGAGCAGGGAAAAAGCTTCTTGTTTTGTTGGTAAATTTCTTATGTGTTCTATAGGACAAACAAGAGAATGGTGCCATCTTGAGCATGGTTTTTTCTTTTGGTTTGATATAATTAATGCCTTGTTATTTGAGAAAGATGAATATTTAGGCAAAGTGGGAAATATTCAAAGAATTGGTAATATTGATTATTTATTTATTAATGTTCATGATGAGCTTGTAAAACAAGGATATAGTAAATCATTTCTATTGCCCTTTATCGACCGATTTATACTCAATATTGAGCAAGCCTCTTTAAAGCAATATAAAATATATACACACGGTGCTAAGGATATTCTTGAAGCAAGCTGATATATATTTTTCTTTCTTAACTCTTTTTCCTTGCCTTATAGAAGGTTATTTTCAAGATTCTATTTTAAAAAAAGCCATTGATTCTAATATTGTAAATATAGAAATTTGTAATTATAGATCTTTTAGTAAAAATAAATTTTCAAAGATTGATGAATATCAAATAGGCGGTGGTGCTGGCTTGGTAATAGATTATATGCCTATTTATGAAGCAATTATGAATATTAAACATAAGAATCCACATGCCTATACTATATTTTTGCAACCAGTAGGTAAAAGGTTTAATTATCTTGATTCAAAAAGATTGGCACAAAAAAAACATTTAATTTTGGTATGCGGACGCTATGAAGGGATAGATGAACGGGCTATTGAATTATGTGCTGATGAGGTTTTGAGTATTGGAGATTTCATTCTTACTGGTGGTGAATTAGCTGCCCTTGTGCTTTGTGATTCTATTTGCAGACATGTTTTTGGGGTTTTGGGCAATGAACTTTCATTGCATGGTGAAAGTTTTGAGGGGCATCTCCTTGAATCGCCTAACTTTTCCCGCTCTAAGGATAATAGCAAGGGTGTATTCACCCCCCCTTCAGAATATTCAAAGGGAAACCATGCTAAAATAAAAGGTTTAAGAGAAAAAATGTCAGTGGCAAAAACTAAATACTATCGCCCGGATCTTTATGAAAAATATAATATGTTAAAAGGAATAAAATGAGAAATAAATTTATTGAAGATTTTGAGCAGATACAAATGCGTGATAGGAATGTCCCTGCCTTTAAAGCAGGAGATACCTTAAAAGTAGGGATTCACATTAAAGAAGGTGATAAAAGCAGAGTACAGTATTTTGAAGGGGTTTGTATTGCTATTCGTGGGCAAGGATCTGGACGCACATTTGTTATTCGTAAAATTGGAGCAAACGGTGTTGGTGTAGAGAGAATACTTCCCATTTATAGCGAAAGCATTGAAAGTATTAAGATTTTACGCTTAGGGCGCGTGCATAGAGCAAAACTCTATTACTTAAGAAATAGGAGCGGTAAAGCAGCACGAATTAAAGAGATACGCAAAAAATAATCTTGTTTGCTATAACCTTGTAGCTAAATAGTTTCTTTAAAAGAGAGATGTTATTTCAAATGTACTTTTAAAGTTTCTTTACCAAGGTTTAAATAAGGAAAATCTCACAAAGGTAAAAGTAAATATTTTTTTTAATAAAAAATCTTAGGCTAAATACAATATCTGTATAAGATTAAAGAAGTTTTTGAAATAATTGCAAGCAATCTAAGATATACACTGAAAATCACAAATTTAATCACAATTTAACACTATCTCTAAATTTCCCCTAAAGTATACAAGCTTACAGCACTTGGCTTGCCATCGTTTTAGTATTTATTTTTTCTGTTAATATAAATAAATATTACAATTACAACAAGCTATATGTGAAATACTTGTATGGTTTAAGATAGAGGAAATATAATATGCTTAGCTATAAAGCAGAGAAAAAAGCTAAAACACTTATACAAATTGATAAACTTTTTTCAAGTTCTCAACTTCGTAGTTATGTGGTAGCAATACCGGCAAAAAAGCCTTTGTGCATAAGAAATTTTATCGCTCCTGACTACAACAAGACACAATAGAGTTCTACATATAGGTATCTAATGTAAAAAAAATATACACTGAGCCTAGACATTAAACCTAAAATGTATCACATCACCATCTTGAACAATATAATCTTTGCCCTCGATTCGTAGCACACCTGCTTCTTTGGCTTTTGCTTCTCCTTCAAACTGTAAAAAATCTTGATATGAAATTACTTCTGCCCTAATAAAACCTCTTTCAAAATCTTTATGAATTATTGAGGCTGCTTGAGGGGCTTTTGTGCCTCTTTTTATTGTCCATGCTCTCACTTCCTTGCTTCCAGCAGTAAAATAGTTGATGAGCCCTAATTTTTGAAAACCAAGCCTTATAATAGAATCAAGTCCAGATTCGTTTAAACCTATGCTTTCTAAAAATTCTTTTCGCTCTTCGCTATCAAGCTCTACAATTTCTTGTTCAATTTTTGAGCAAATCTTTAAAACTTCTTTTCCATATTTTTGTGCATATTCTTTAATGGCAAGAGTATAAGTATTATCTTCAATTAAGCTTTCTTCATCAACATTTAAAACATAAATCATTTCCTTGCAAGTCAAAAAACGAAGTTCTTGATTGAGCTTTGTAAAAAAACTATTTTCCTTATCAGAAAATGTAAAAACAGGATTGCCCTCTTGAGTATGTTTTAATAAATGCTGTATCCACTCAAATTCTTCTAATGATTCTTTGTTAATCTTAAGATTTTTTTTAAGTTTTTCACAACGATTTTCTATACTCTGAATATCATTGAGTAAAAGTTCTGTTTCAATAATTTCAATATCTCTTAATGGATTAATATTACCTTCTACATGAGCAATATTCTCATCATCAAAGCAACGAATAATATGTAAAATAACCTCTGTTTCTTTAATATGGGCTAGGAATTGGTTGCCCAATCCTTCGCCTTTGCTTGCCCCCTTAACAAGACCAGCAATATCTACAAATTCAACAACAGAATATTGTATCTTTTGAGGATTTACAATTTTAGCAAGTTCAAGCAACCGTTCATCAGGTAATGGCACGATAGCCTTATTTGGCTCAATCGTGCAAAATGGATAATTGGCAGCATCAGCATTTTGTGTTTTTGTAAGTGCGTTAAATGTTGTTGATTTACCTACATTAGGCAACCCAATAATTCCAATACCCAAACCCATCATGATTCCTTTATCAAATTTTTAATGAATTCTATGACCATACGAACACCAGCACCGCTTGCACCAAAAGGATTTACATCCCATTCTTTTTCTACATAAGCAGGACCAGCGATATCTAAATGTAACCATTTATTTTTATATTCTTCTTGAATAAATTCACCTAAAAATAATCCTGCTGTTAATGCCCCGCCATATCTCGTTGAACTAATATTGCAAATATCAGCGACTTTAGAATCAATCAATTTACGCAAATGGCGATTAAAAGGCAATGATACAGCAAGTTCTCCTGAATGGCGAGCAGATTTTAGAAATCTTTTTTTAAGTTTTTCATCAAAGCCTAAAACACCAGTTGTATATTCACCTAGAGCAACAACGCAAGCACCTGTTAAAGTGGCTAAATCAATAATATAATCAGGTTTTAAGTCTTGAGCATAGCATAAGCAATCGCATAAAACAAGCCGCCCTTCTGCATCTGTATTTCTCACTTCAATAGTTTTGCCATTTTTTGCTCTTAAGACATCATCAGGCTTAAAAGAATCCCCTCCTATCATATTTTCTGTTGCTCCTATTATGCTATGAATTTCTACATTAAGCTTCATTTGAGCAATAGCTTTAATAATGCCCATAGCAGCACAACCACCACTTTTATCTGCTTTCATAGTCACCATATAATCTGCTGGTTTAAGACTTAAGCCACCACTATCATAGGTTAAGCCTTTACCTACAATAGCAATTGTTTTTTGAGGTTTTTGCGGCTTATAAGCTAGATGAATAAAACGAGGGGGATGGACACTCGCACGAGAAACAGCATAAAAAGCACCCATTTGCTCTTTGAGAAAATTTTCATCTTCAATTTTACATTCTAACTTGAGTTCTTTGGCTAATTTTTCTGCCTTTTGAGCTAAGAAAATAGGGGTTGCTTCTTGCGGAATGGTATTTACGAGATCTCTTGTAAAATTTACACTTGCAGAAATAATATTTACTTCTTTATTGATTGATTCAAATAGTGCTTCTTCTACATGCTTATCATGATAAGTTTGCAAAGAAAAAACTATTTTTTCAAGTTTATTTTCATCTTTTTTTGTTTTATATGAGTTAAAGCAATAATTGCCCAATAAAAAACCCATAATCATAGCCCTAATAGCACTTTCTGTATTTTTCTCTTTCTTACAATCAATAATGCCACATTTAAAAGAAGAAAAAGTATAAGACTTCATAATTTTTAAAGCTTTAGCACATGATTCTCTTAGTATATCAATATTCCATGTATCGATGGCATAATATAAAACTTTTTTATGTGTATCAAAAAAAGTTTGCTGTGCTTCTGCCTTAAAGCCCATAGATTTAAAATCTATTCCTGAATCTACCCATTTATGTTCAAAGTTTTGTTTTAAAATAAAGACTAAAGTTGCTTCTGCATCTAAATGCTCTAAAGTTTCATCTCTACTAATAATTTTCATTTTCTTTCCTTTTTTCGTGCTTGAGTATTAAAAATCCACCATAACATACCGATAAATGCTATGGCTATACCTATAAAAATATAAGGATGCTCTGCAAGCGAATCGAGTATAATTACAATTTCTTCCCCGAAATACCATGTTATTGCTATGGCGATAAATGCCCAAATCCACGAACTAATAAGATTTATAATGCCAAATTTGATCGCTGGATAACGTGTAGCTCCAATGCTCATAGGCAATATGGTGCGCATACCATACATAAACCTTTGCAGAAAAATAATTGACCATCCATATTTTTGCAAAAGTTTATTAGCGAGAGCAAATTTTCGCCTTTGTGATGAAAGCCTTTCTTGAATGCTTCTTCGATTGAAACGACCAAGAAAAAAGTAAAGTTGATCAGCAAGGCTTGCTCCAATACCAGCAATGAAAACAGCAGCAAAAAAATTCATTTTTTGATCATGCACAGCTAATCCAGCAAAAACAAGCCCTAATTCACCCTCAATTAATGTCCAAACAAACAAAATGAGATAACCCCAATCTTCAAGGTAATTATCCCATAGCTGTATGATAAAATCTTCAAAAGAGAAATGAGAAAAATATGCCCATAAAAATGCTGCTCCTATAATACAGCCTATCACTATTAATAAAAAATATTTTTTTATACTTTCTATTATACGCTTAATATCCAAAATTATGCTCCTTGCTTACCTAATATTTCCTGAACTTGTGCAACATCTTTATCGCCTCGTCCAGAAAGAGAAACGACTACTATTTTATTTCTTATTTTATCAATATTCTTCTTAAGGTAAGCCACCGCATGAGAGGACTCAAGAGCAGGGATAATACCCTCACTTTTAGAAAGCCAACAAAATGCGTCTAAGGCTTCTTTATCGGTAACATAATCATACTTGACTATACCTTTTTCAAACCAATAGGCATGCTCTGGTCCAATACCCGGATAATCAAGCCCAGCAGAAAGAGAATGAGCCTCCTGAATTTGTCCTTCATCACTCTGCATATAATAGCTTAATTGCCCATGCAAGATGCCGGGTGTGCCACATTGTAAGCTTGCCCCACACCGACCACTTGAAATACCTAAACCCCCAGCTTCAACACCAATACAAATAGTATCATCATTAATAAAATGTGAAAATATCCCTGCAGCATTACTGCCCCCGCCAATACAGGCGATTACAAAATCAGGCAACACACCTTGTGCCTTTAAAATTTGCTCACGCGTTTCATAGCCTATAACACTTTGAAAATCTCGTACCATTTTTGGGTATGGATGAGGTCCTGCAACAGTACCTATGAGATAAAATGTATCTTCATGATTTGTTACCCAATATTTAATAGCATCATTCATAGCATCTTTAAGAGTTTGAGAGCCACTGGTTACACTATGCACACAAGCACCTAAGAGTTCCATTCTAAATACATTTAAAGCCTGTCTTGCAACATCTTTAGCTCCCATAAAAATTTCACATTCAAGCCCAAAAAGTGCTGCTGCAGTAGCTGTTGCTACACCATGCTGCCCAGCCCCTGTTTCTGCAATTAATCGCTTTTTGCCCATCTTTTTGGCAAGCAGAGCTTGTATAAGTACATTATTGATCTTATGTGAGCCTGTATGATTAAGATCTTCTCTTTTAAGATACACTATGCAATCTAATTCTTTACTGATTTTAGAAGCAAAATAAAGAGGGCTTGGGCGGTTAGCATATTCTACAAGATAGCGGTAGGCTTCCTCCCAAAATATTTTATCAAAACGCAATTTTTCATAAAAGTTTTCAAGCTCTAACAAAGTGGGCATAAGAGTTTCTGGAACAAATCTACCACCAAATTTTCCAAAATGCCCTTGAGAATCAGGATCGCTTAGTAGTCTTTGAGGCATGAACATTATTCAATATCCAAAACAGTAAAAACAGGAGTTAATTGTTTAATTTTATCAAGTCCTGTAAAATTTTTAAGATTGAGCAAAAAACATGCTTCTACGCACTCACCTTGAGCAGATTGTATAAGATGTATGGAGGCTTCAGCAGTGCCACCTGTGGCAATTAAATCATCAATGAGTAATACTTTAGAGTTTTTTTTGCTCTCAAAAGCATCAAGATGAATTTCAACTTCACTAAAACCATACTCTAAAGCATATTTTTCAGAAATAGTTGTAGCAGGTAACTTACCCTTTTTTCTAATAGGAATAAAACCTTTTTGCAATTTTGCTGCAAGTGCAGCACCTAAAATAAAGCCTCTTGCCTCTATGCCAGCAATACAATCAATATTGTATTCTTTGTATCGCATATAAAGTTTTGATATAAGAAATTCAAAAGCTTGAGAATCTTTTAGTAAAGTAGTGATATCTCTAAAAAGGATGCCCGGCTGAGGAAAATCTTGAATATCACGAATTTTATTTTTTATATATTCCTTGTCTTTTGTGCTCCATTCAGTATTCGTCATTGATATTTCCTTATAATGTTAAAGTAGTGCTTCAATTTTTTGCTCTAAATCTCTAATGCGATTTTTGTATTTTTCTGTATCTACTCTGTATTGCGAGTTTCTTTGCTTAAGCAACTTTACTTCATTACGTAATGATGTAATCTCATCAGTAAGTATATCTATATTTCCTAAACCTCTTTGAAGCTGTAACTGATGTTTTCTGATAAGTATCTCTGCTTCTTGCAAGGTTAATTTTAAAACTGCACTATTTTTTTGCTCTTTTTCTGCAACACTACGATAATAAAAGGTTTTTACCGTTACAAATACAACAAATAACATAATGGCAACTACCACCAACCATTCATACAACATTCCTGCTCCTTTCTTTATAGTCTATAATCTTCAATTTGCTGAAGCCTTGCTGCATGCCGCCCAGATTCAAAATGTGTTTTTGCAAATGCTTCAAGAATAGATTCTGCAACGCCAATACCAATAATTCTAGCACCCATACATAATACATTAGCATTATTATGTTTTCTTGCAAGCTCTGCTGTATATGCATCATGACATAATGCAGCTCGTATATGCATAAAACGGTTTGCAGCAATACTCATTCCAATGCCACTACCACAGATCAATACCCCTCTATCTTCATTTTTAATAAGTGCAATAAGCTTTTGGGCATACAAAGGGTAATCAACTCGTTGTGTATTATGGGTACCTAAATCCTTGGTTTCAAACCCATGCCTTAGCAACCAATCTAGCACAAATTCCTTAAGCATAAATCCAGCATGATCTGCTGCAAGATAATATACCACCTTTACTCCTTAAAACATTAAAAATGCAATAATAACCTTTACGGGATAGAAAAAAAATGCCCTCAAAGGCTCAAACATTAAAATAATCATCAAAATTACCATACCATACATCCCTATTTTATTAAAAAAGCTAGGGACAGTATGCCACCCCATTTTACTCAACTGATAGCTCAATACTTGAGAGCCATCTAATGGAGGTATGGGCCATGCGTTAAAAACAGCAAGTACAACATTAATTAGCAAAAGCTGTGCCAAAAATTGCACAATCCACCCATTTAACCATTGCAAAGGAAAAAAGTTAAGAATTAATGCCGCAATAATTGCTACTAATAAATTAAAAGTTATCCCAGCTAATGCAACAGCACTTAAGGCATTATAGCCACCATTGCGATACACTACATTTCCATCAATAGGTACAGGCTTTGCCCAGCCAAACAAAAATGGTGCTTGTGATACAAATAAGATAGCAGGGACAATAATAGACCCTAAAATATCAATATGGACAAGCGGATTAATACTTAAACGACCTTTGCTCTTTGCTAAGGAATCGCCATAGCGATATGCCACATAACCATGCATGATTTCATGCCCAATAATCGCTATGAGAAAGGCTAAAATATAAAAAATAATACCTACAAAATCCATGCTTACTCTTCTTGTTGTGCAGCAAGCTCGCTTGAAGCTTCTTGTAATGCTTTTTCGCTTAAATCTTGTATGCTCTCTTCTTCTAGCCCACGGATACTTCTTCCTACACGATTCCATCGTACTTTATAATCATCATCAAGACTAAAAAAAATAAACCATGGAGATCCTACAATATGCCTATACTCTATACTACCCCAAAAACGCGAATCACTTGAAAAATTACGATTATCTCCCATCATAAAAAAATGTCCCTCTTGCACACGATGATAAAAAAAATACTCCCCATTTTCTTGGTATAAATCCATAGCAACTTTATAGCCATTAGCATTAAGATATATCAACTCTTTAAATGCATCGCCACCCTCTGCATATTGCACACCCGGATGTCTTTTAAAGTATGGATCATAAACAAAAACTTTACCCATAAATTTCTTTTTTTTATCTCCAGAAAAATGTGCAGCAATATATTTATCGCCATCTTTTGGACGGATATAAAGACCATCTTGTGTATAAATAACCTCATCACCTTCTGTGGCGACCAATCTCTTTACATAATGCTGCTTTATATTGATAGGATAACGAAAAATAACAATATCGCCTTTTTGTGGTCTTGAACCTTCTATGAGATGCCCATTGCCATTAAAATCTGGTAATATAGGAATCTCTAACCATGGAATATGGGGGATAGGGATTCCATAGATATACTTTTTACCAAATAAATAATCACCTACAAGCATAGTAGATTGCATGCTTGCACTTGGTATTATAAAACTCTGACCCACAAAAGAGATGAGGAATACAACAACAATACCAATACCTATCCAGCTATCATTAAAAAAATGAAAAATCTTTTTTAAAATTTGGAATATTTGCATGCTACTCCTTGTATTGAAGCTTGAATGCCTCAATAGTATTACTCAACAAAGAAACAATAGTCATGGGACCAACACCACCGGGTACAGGAGTTATATAAGAACACTTACAGGATACCTCATTAAAATCAACATCTCCAATTAAAGCACCAGTTTGCAAACGATTAATGCCCACATCAACAACAATAGCACCTTGCTTAACCATATCAAAAGTAATAAATTTTGGCTTTCCAATACCTATACATAATATATCTGCTTGCCGTGTAAAAGAGGGGAGATTTTGTGTGTGTATATGGCATAATGTAACCGTTGCTTGAGCATTAGTCATTAAGGTTGCTAAAGGCTTGCCTACAATATTGCTCGCACCAACAATAACAACATTTGCTCCTTTTAATTGAATATTATATTCCTTGAGTAATTGCATAATCCCTAATGGTGTTGCAGGTGCAAACGCGGGAAGGTTAGCACTTATTTTGCCTATATTGTAAGGATGAAACCCATCAACATCTTTAAGTGGTGCAATTTTTTCTAAGACAAGATTAGAGTTAATTTGGTTTGGCAAGGGGAGTTGCACTAAAATCCCATGCACATTTTCATCATCATTTAAGGAATCAATGACTTTAAAGAGTTCATGTTCAGTAATTTCTTTACTCAATGAATATAATCGAGAAATAATCCCTACACGCTCACAGGCTTTTCTTTTCATATTTACATAAGTTCTACTCGCCGCATCTTCACCTACAAGTATTACAGCTAAAGAAGGCTTTAAAGCACATTGCTTTACTCTTAGGGCAACTTTTTCTTCTAGTCTTGCTGCTAATGCTTTACCATCAAGGAGTTGCATTTCGCTCCTTTGTTTTTAAAGTAAAATGTGTTATTATAGTATGTTATGGCAAAAAAACAAAATTTTACAATAATTTATGAAAGAAGTTTATGAAAACAATATTATTTTTTTCTCTATTTCTTTATCTCTTGTATGCTGAAGAGAGCTTTATTACACAGTTTGAATATGGAAAAATGCTGTATGAGAATCCAAGAGGCATTGGATGTGTGCATTGCCATGGGCTTGAGGGTGAGGGATTAGAGGTTGCTTCTTACAAAAACAAAAAAGGCGATATACAAATACTCAAAGGTGGGGCTATTAACAATCTTAATTATGAGCATTTTGCAGCTGCTCTCAAAAAGGGTAACCGCATTATGCCACGATATTATTTAGAAGATTCAGAAATTAGAGCGATTTATCTCTATCTTAATGAAATGCGAAGCTTCAATGAAAAATAGTATTAACGCTCCATTTTTAATGAATACCAAGAAGCAAGAAAATGGAGCAGTTTAATAATGAAGACAAAAAATACACCCTCACTAATAGCAGCAATTACAAAAGTAAAATATTCTATTCTACTAATTGCCCCTATAGATTCGCCTAATGTGGCTGTAACAACTAAGAAAGTCAAAGGTATTGATGAGCTAAAAGCACCTAAAACAAGAATGAGTAGATTCTTAAAATAAAATCTATGTGCCATCCAATGGGCACATAGATGGAGCAAAAGCATAATCCCCATTAACTGCAAAGAATCTATAAAAAGATACTTATTTTCAAGAATAATATTAATATCTAAAGTAGAACCTACATAAATAAAAAAAAGAGGTATCAAAAACCCAAAGCCAAAATCATGCAATTTTTTAGGGAGTTCTTGGTTATACTGAAAAAAATTGGCAATAATCATTCCAGCAAAAAAAGCACCAAGTATAACATCAATTTTGAGATAAAGCACAATTGCTATTAAGGCAAAAAAAAGCATCATAGCAAATCGTATATCTTCATTCATAGAAATTTCTCGAGGAATAAAGTAGAGCTTCAAAACAGGAAACCACCAAAAAATAATTCTTGCCAATGTAAAAAGCATAAAAATAAAGAATATAAAAATAAAGAATATAAAAAGTGTCTTATAAAATTCAAAAGTTAATCCATGAGAATAAAAACCATTTACCACAACAAGAGCAAGAATACTTAAAAATTCGCCTAAAATACCGATTTTAAGTGCCATATTAAGCCAAATTTGATTTTTTCCATAATATTTTAACAGAGCAACAATCATACCTACGGACATAACAGGAAAAGCGATAATGTAAAAAGGCGGATAATCTGCAGTAAAAACAATAATGGTTGCCAATGTATAGGTAGTAAAAAAATATATAAAAACTCTCTTTATAAATGAACGACCAAGTTTTATAAAACCTTTAAGCTCTACTTCCATGCCCGCTAAAAACATGAGAAAGAAAAAACCTATTTTTGAAAGAACATAAAAAATTTCATCTAAAGAATGTATAATACCAAAATAAGCCGCAGATGCACCAAGCAAGATTTCCACCACAGAAGGTGGAATACGCACCAAACGGCTAAAAAAGGGGGAAAACATAAGCAACACAGAAATCATGCCAAGAGAAATTAAATGAGCTAAATTATCTGCATTCACTTAGGCATCCTTAAATACTAATGCACTTCTGTACCCGCACCAACAATTTTTAATCCATATTTATGAAGATGAAAAAAATTTTCCTGTATAGCTTGAATATTCTTATAACCTTGCTCGGCAAGCTCTTTTGCCATTTCCATGGCTGAAGAACCGCTATGACAATAGAGCACTATAAGTTTATTCTTATTTTCTTCGGCAATGAAGCCTATACGCTTTGTATTTTCAATATTAATAGCATATTCAATATGGCTAATGAGATAATAACCCCTACTCCGTACATCAATAAATATAATATCATCGTTTAATGCATTTTTTAAATCAAAAACTAAATCCATCATATACCCTTATACAACAAATGTTGAAGAGTCATCTTCATCTGTTGCCCTTGGGACATAATGGGCATATATAATCTGAATAGCATTAATGATCTCCTTAGAAATATTATCCATAAATGATGAATCATTTAAAATTGATGTACCATTACTTACTGTAATTTTTTTCTCTGAAACAAGCTTTTCAACCTTGTAGAGCATAGCTTTATCCTGTTCTGCAAAAAATTTTTTCGCCTCATTGAGCTGTGAAACAATAAGAGCTATATGATCTCTTGACATGCCTTTAAGCTCTTCACCGCTTCGTAAAAGCTCTGCCACATCAACACGCATATCATTATATACTTTACTTAAATTAGGATTTAATGAAGCACTATAAGGCTTGAGATTCTTTTGAACTAATTTTAATATTTTTATGGCTTCAAGCAGACTTCTTGTAGCAATTTTAAGAGTAAAGATTCTTTCTGTTTTTTCTTGTTCCTTAATATATGATTGTGCTGTGTTAGAAAAATCCATAATAGCATCTGAGAGAGCCTTTATCTTTTTTTGATATAAATAATCAATATCAACTTCTCCTTTATACCAAGGCTTTTTAATCAAATCTTCAAAAGATTCTTTTGAGCGTACATCTTCACGACTAAAGCCAAGAACATGCACAATAAGGGCAAAAGCATTATCATATAAATGTTGCACCTCTTTTTCTATCGCTTCAATGGCTTCTTCTGGGTATTGAACAATTTCATATTTAAGAAACAAAGGTGCACTCAAGTCTTTATCCTTAGGTGCTTTTACAACTTTGTCCAAAAAAGTTACAATTAATGGTATGCAAGGAGAAATAAGAATCACTGCCACGACATTAAAAAGAGTGTGGAATAAAGCCACCCTTAAACCATTATTATCTTGAGAAATGCCTACTGTATCAGCTACAAAATTTACTAAATCAACAAAAGGAAAGAATAATACAATAATGATAAAAGCGATAGAAAAATTAAAAACACAATTCCCTAATGCCAATTTTTTGCCTTCAATATTAGTGCTCAAAGAAGCAATAACAGCTGTTACGACCCCTCCAACGCTTGTGCCCAAAGTGGCAGCTAGTGCATTTTCATAGGTAAGCTCGCCTGCACCAAGTGCAATGAGTATCATTGCCAATGTCGCATGACTTGATTGCACAACACCTGTAAGCAAAGCACCAACACCTACATAGGTTATAACACCTAAATAACCACCTGCATGGTATTTAGAAAAGCTCACAATCTCCCCCAAGCCTTGAAAACCATCTTTAATGAAAGAAACACCCAAAAAGAAAAAGCCAAGCCCAGCAAATATGCCCCCCAACCCTTTGTAAAGCTTTGCTTTTTGAAAGCCAAGCAAAACACCAACAACAATTAAAGGGAGAGCAAAGTCAGATATTTTAATAGAGCTAATACCTACAATAAGCCATGAGCCAGCACTGTTGCCTAAATTTGCACCAAATACAACACCAAGCCCACGAGCAAGAGTAATAAGCCCAGCCGATAAAAATGAGATAGAAATAACAGAAACCAATGTTGAAGATTGCATAATTACAGTAGCTGCAGTTCCAAAGAGAACACTCTTAGGCGTATTGCCTGTTGATTTCTTTAATATATTACCCAATATACCATCACTAAAAATTTTAAAACCATCACCCAAGAGCATAATGCCAAAAAGCAAAATTGCTACACCCGCAAGTATTTGCGTTAAAGAAGCATTAAGAGCAAGAAAATATAATGACAAAACAATAAGGGCTGCCAATACAAGCTTACGTACATTTTCCAATTAAAACACCTCCGCATTTTGCCATTATGATAACATTTTTCACTTAAGAATTAACATAAAAACATTTATAAGGCAAGGTAAATGTATATAAGAACTCAATAATTTTATAGAGGTAGCCAACTTTAAGTAATTTCTACAGATAACCAAAACATTTTTTAATGTATGCTAAGTATATAATATTGCCTTTGCTGTAATAAAAACTTGTGCTTTATTATGGATATATTTATAGATTATTTAACTAAACATAGCATTTAATATTTACCATAATTGATTAAGATATGATAGCTTATAATAGGGTGGTTTTATATGACTAGAGAGATTATACATGTAGGAATAACTGTAAGCAATATGGATAGATCTATTAATTTCTATAAAAATATTTTGGGATTAAACTTTAAGGGTGCAATGATAATGGAGGGCAAAGAAACTGATTTATTATTTGCAACCCATAACTGCAAAGTAAAAATAGCATATCTAAATGGGAGCGAGCATATAATGTCTGCACCAATTGAATTACTTGAGTTTATTAATCCAAAAATAGATATAGGTAAATCTCATTTAATGAAGACATCTATTTCTGAAGTTTGTTTTAGGGTAGAAAATATTGATGAGGCTTATAATAATTTATTAGATAATAATATAGAATGTTTGTCAGAACCTCAATTTTTTGATTTTAGTGCATACGGGTTTGGAAAAAGTAAAGCTTTATACTTCAAAGATCCTGATGGCATTATCTTAGAATTTATACAAAATATTGAATAATAATTATTTTATTAGTCTTACATAAGCATGGTATAAATCCTATTATTTTATATCAAAGAATAATGTAGAATATGCTCTCTTTATGCGAGTTTGTCATTAACTACCTTTTTTATAGAATCTAAAAGCTTTTTATTTTTTAAGCTTGAAGTATAAACTTAACACTAAAGATAGCAATTTACCACCAACTACCTAACTTAACATTACCCCTATCTTTCTTTGCCCTAAACTCCAAACAAACTCCTTTAACAGAGAACTTGAGCATAAAGATTGTGCAACTTACTCGCCTGTAAATACCTATAAAATATACTATATCTCACTATAATTCTAAAAATTTAAATAATAGAGTAAGTCTTAAAGGAATTATATAACTCATTATACAATAAGCTATATTATAAGCTTATTGT
>JARHYY010000112.1 GCA_029258405.1 Helicobacteraceae bacterium
TAGCCAAGACTGTAGGCAATGCTTATAAAATACTCTCTAGTGTTGTAGGTACAGATATATTAAATTCTAAGCAGAACTTTAGCATTGATGAAATAGCTCAATTTCCACAAGGCTATACATATCATCAACAAACCATGGAGGTGCTCAAGGTTTATGATACTGATTTTGAATGGCGTCGTGCATCTGAATTAAGTATGCATTCAGGTTTTAAACAAAGGACACTTGTAAGTACTTTATTTTGGAAAAGCTTTGAAGATCACTCAACAGGCAAACCAGCTGGTAATGATATTTTTAATGATGCATATGGCGGACGAGGACCATGGTCATATGCCTATCAAACAAAAGATAAATATATAAATTCAGATGGAACAATCACTAAAGGCGGACTTTTAGTAGCTGCAATGCGAAATAATCTTGATATATTAGAGGGTGAAACTACTGTAACAGGAAAATTAGAAGGATATGATAAAAGTATGTCTTATGAGGACATAAAGCAGTATGAAAGAACAGCTCCTTATAAAAAAGAAGTTCAAATTGAATGGGGCATTACACCTAAAGACAATAAAACACCCTATAAAAACAATAATACACCCTATGAATATAAAGATCCAATCATTCAAATATTTGAAGATATAGAACAATTCCAAAAAGATTTATTAAAACATTTAGATAAGAAACTTGAGGAACGAAAAAGACTTCAAAAACTATTGAAGCAAAGAAAAAGCATTGATATAAATGTTTGATGTATATGAGTTATTTTATAGTTTGTTTAATTTTATTGCCGAAAGAGAACAAATATACCTATTATGTAGTTGAATGCAAGCAAAAATAAAAGTTTTTAAAATATAATGTATTCAATCAGGATATAAAAAACTATTACGGAGATAGCTGTGATGCATAAATTGAAGTGCTTATAGAGCCTATTGAACCATACATATTTTTATTACCTCGATTATAATAATAAAATATAGAGATATAAAGGATAAAATATCAGTATTATTTTAGGAAGTATTTGATACTATGGAGATAAAATTTTAGAACTATACTTATTTAGTATAGTTATAAGGAGTAGTCATTATGAAAATTCCTCAAGAGATTTTTCAAGCCATGATCAAACATGCTCAAGAAGGCTTCCCATTAGAAGTATGTGGATATTTAGCGGGTAGCAATATTGATGGAGTAATTCATATAAAAAAACATTATTTGATGAGTAATACTGATAAGAGCAATGAGCATTTCACGATGGACCCAAGCGAGCAATTTCAAGCATTTAAAGATGCTCAATCGCATAAAATTACTCTTCTCTCATGTTATCATTCTCACCCAGAAACGCCAGCAAGACCATCTGAAGAAGATATTCGCTTAGCTTATGATCAAAATATGAACTATATTATTATCTCTTTACAGGATAAAAATGCACCCGTGATGAAATCATTTTGGATTAAAAATGGTCAAGTAAGTACAGAAGATATAGAAATTATTTAAAGGAAACAAATGAGCCAATATAGCATTCCCCCATCTGTTTTTGCAGATATTGAAAATTTTACAAAAAGTTATAATGATTATTGTTCTGGTAAGCTTGATGAGCTTACCTTTAAAACTATTCGCGTTCCCTTTGGTGTCTATGAACAGCGAGAACCTAATACTTATATGATACGCATTAAAAGTGCTGGTGGTTCTATTACGCCCACACAGCTTAAAGGTTTAGCACAAATAGCCAAAGAATACACAAAGCCACATATTCATATTACTACTCGTGGAGGGATACAGCTACATTATGCAAAAAAGGAACATTTGCTAGAAATCATACATAAAGTACATGCCCTTGGGTTAAGTGGTAGAGGGGGAGGGGGCAACACTGTGCGCAACATAGCCACTGATCCTTTAGCTGGCATCGCTATTGATGAAGCCTTTGATGTTACTCCTTATGCTAACATGCTTACAAGTAAAATGTTTGCCCAAAAAGATTCTTATAACCTCCCAAGAAAATTCAAAATCGCCTTTAGCGGCTCAAGAGCTGATAGAGCCATGGCGACTATTACTGATGTTGGCTTTATTGCTACATTAAGAAACCAAGAAAAAGGCTTTATAGTATATCTTGCTGGAGGAATGGGTGCAAAAAGTCGGCTTGGTTTTAAGTTTTTAGATTTTCTTCCTGATAATGAAGCATTTTTGCTTGCTGAATCGGTTAAGCAAGTATTTAATAGAACAGGTAACCGCAAAAATAAACATGCAGCACGGTTACGATTTGTTGTGGATACATTAGGCGAAGAAAAGCTGAAGAATCTTATTATCGATGAAATGGAGCATATAAGAAATAATAGTGATGATTGGCATATAGATATAAGAGAAACATTGAGCCTAGAAGATATTGATGAAGATGAACCAAGTAAAAGTAATGAAGAAAAAAAATGGTGGGATCGTTTTGTTATCCCTCAAAAACAAAAGGGTTATTATAGTGCTAAAGTCCCATTGTATTTAGGAGATATTCCCATAAAATCAGCATTAGAACTTGCAGAGAAATTGCACGACAAAGATGAGAGCATCCGATTTGCTTCAAGTCAAAATATGTATTTACGAAATCTTAGAGCTCAAGAGCTCCTTGAAGTTTTTCCTATTATTAAAGAATTTTCAAAACAAAGTAGTAAGCCAGTCATTATTGGCGATATGGTTGCTTGCACTGGTGCTGCTACATGTCAGCTTGGTATTACACGCCCTAGGGGAGCAGTGAGTAAAATTGAAGAGCAATTAAGCATTGATAATCTTGATTTAGACAGTATTGCAGGTTTTAAAATCCATCTTTCTGGTTGTCCAAACTCTTGTGGTAATCATGCAACAGCTGATTTAGGTTTTTTTGGAAAAGTGTCTCGTGAAGATGGGCATCCTTACCCTGCATACAATGTACTTGTTGGAGCGATTATACAAGAGGGTAAAACCCAATTTGCAAAACGAATTGCAGAAGTTTCTGCGTGGGCTTTACCTCGTTTTGTGAGCGAGGTTTTAGGAATATGGATTCAGAAAAATAAACAATATACTTCTTTTAAATCATGGATTGATGATGAAGGAGAAAAAATAATTAGTGAAATTGCTAAAAAATATAAAAAAGTGCCTTCGTTTGCTGATGATAAAAATCCTTATTTTGATTTTGATAGCGATGAGCTCTTTTCGCTCAAAGGGCGAGGAAGCGGGGAGTGTAGTGCGGGCATGTATGATCTCATTGAAGCTGATAAAAAAGCCCTGCTAAAACTTATAGAATCCATCAAGAGCAATCAAAGTCAAGATTATGATAATGTTTGCTTGCTTGCCTGTCGTATGCTGTTAGTTACAAGAGGAGAAGAGGCAAGAGATAAAGAAAGAGTTTATAAATCTTTTAAAACTCATTTTATAGAAACAGGCCTTATTGATAAAAAATTTCTCGATGTTATTAGAGAGAATTGCGATGAAAGTATTTTAGAGCTAGCTCAAAGCGTTATTGCTCTTTATGAAACTATGGACAATAATTTTCAGTTTCATGTTTCTCAACAAACCCAACAAGTTCAACAAGTTCAACAAGTTCAAACAGATATTCGCTTTAAAGATTATCGCAATGTGGCTTGTCCAATGAATTTTGTTAAAACAAAAATGGATCTTTCACAAATGAAAAGCGGAGAATTGCTTGAAATACTACTTGATGATGGTGCTCCAATTGAAAATGTGCCCGGTTCTGTCAAATCAGAAGGACACCATGTTTTAAATGTAACACAAGAAAAACAAGGGCATTGGCGAGTACGCATACAAAAAAAATAAATAGCAAAGGGAATACATACAGTATTTAAGAAATCTTGTTTTGAATACATATAAATGTATATATCTTGAGATATAATATTGTTTCAAAAAATTCCATAAGTATGATTAATACAGTTATATATAAAACGAGATGAATGTATGCGGTTATACATTTATATACACATTTTAGAGCAAAGCTGAGGAATATTATGCAAAATATGAGAAATATTGCTGTTATCGCCCATGTGGATCATGGCAAAACAACATTAGTTGATGGGCTGTTGCATCAATCAGGTACATTTTCAAGCCATGAACAAATCAATGAAAGAGTTATGGATAGTAATGAACTTGAAAGAGAAAGAGGCATTACAATACTTTCTAAAAATACAGCCATTACCTATAAAAATACAAAGATAAATATTATTGACACACCCGGGCATGCTGATTTTGGAGGGGAGGTTGAACGGGTATTAAAGATGGTTGATGGTGTTTTGTTGCTTGTTGATGCACAAGAAGGTGTTATGCCTCAAACGAAATTTGTGGTTAAAAAGGCTTTAAATTTTGGGATTCGCCCAATTGTTGTTGTGAATAAAATAGACAAACCTGCTGCTGAACCAGATAGGGTTGTTGATGAAGTATTTGACTTGTTTGTAGCAATGGGTGCGAATGAAGAACAACTTGATTTTCCTGTTATCTATGCTGCTGCGAGAGATGGCTATGCTATAAAAAATTTAGAAGATGAAAAAAAAGACCTTGCACCATTATTTGAGGCTATCATTCAATCTGTTCCTGCTCCTAGCGGAAGCAGTGAGAATCCTTTACAAATGCAAGTTTTTACACTTGATTATGATAATTATGTTGGTAAGATTGGTATTGCACGAGTTTTTAACGGTGTTGTTAAAAAAGGAGAGCAGGTTTTGCTCGCAAAAGGAAATGGGCAAAAAGAGCATGGCAGGATTACTAAGCTCATAGGTTTTTTAGGTTTGGCTCGTACAGAGATAGAATATGCACGAGCAGGGGATATAGTAGCCATTGCTGGTTTTGGGGCTATTGATGTAGGTGATTCTATTGTTGATTTAAATAATCCTATGCCCCTTGATCCAATGAAGCTTGAAGAGCCTACCATGAGTGTTTATTTCGCGGTTAATGATAGCCCATTGGCTGGGCAAGAAGGTAAGCATGTAACTGCCAATAAAATTAAAGAGAGATTATTGAAAGAAATGCAAACTAATATTGCCATGAAATGCGAAGAAATAGGGGAGGGGAGATTTAAAGTCAGTGGAAGAGGAGAGCTGCAAATTACTATTTTGGCAGAAAATTTACGCAGAGAGGGTTTTGAATTTTCACTTTCAAGACCAGAGGTAATTATTAAAGAGGAAAATGGAAAAAAACTAGAGCCTTTTGAGCATTTGGTTATTGATACGCCTCAAGATTATAGCGGTGCAGTGATTGAAAAGCTTGGCAAAAGAAAAGCAGAGCTCAAAGCTATGAATCCTATGGGGGAGAGCTATACGCGTCTTGAGTTTGAAATACCTGCTCGTTCTCTTATTGGTTATCGTGGAGAATTTTTGACGGATACAAAAGGAGAAGGGGTTATGAACCATTCTTTTTTGGAATTTAGAGCATATAGCGGGAGCTTTGAAAATAGAAATAATGGTGCGTTAGTATCTATGGAAAATGGAGAGGCAAGCGGTTTTGCACTTTTTAATTTGCAAGATAGGGGTGTGCTTTTTATTGCTCCACAAACAAAGGTGTATATAGGCATGATTATTGGCGAACATAATCGAGAAAATGATTTAGATATAAACCCCATTAAAACAAAAAATTTAACAAATATGCGTTCCTCTGGTGCAGAGGAAGCTATTAAGCTTATTCCGCCAAGAAACTTAAGTTTAGAAAGAGCATTAGAATGGATTATGCATGATGAAATACTTGAAATTACACCCTTAAATATAAGGGTACGCAAAAAAATATTAGACCCAACAGAAAGAAGAAGAAATAAAAAATGAGAAATAACTTAAAAGTAATTAAAAGAAATGGTAGAGTGGAATTACTAAATGTAAGCAAGATACAAAAATTTACTCATCAAGCGGTTGATGGGCTTAAGGATGTAAGCCAAAGTGAGCTAGAAGTTGATGCAAAAATTCAGTTCCGTGATGGAATTACCACAGAAGAGATACAGCAAACACTTATTAAAACAGCGGTTGATAAGATTGATATTGATTGTCCTGATTGGACCTTTGTTGCTGCTAGGCTTTTTCTGTATGATTTATACCATAAAGTCCGACATAATATTAACAAAACAAAACCAACAGGATATTTTATATACGGTAAAAACACAGGATATGGACATCTTAAGGATTATTTTGTAAAAGGTGAAGAGTGTGGAAGAATTGTTGAGGGCTTTAAAGAAAAATTTGATTTAGAATATCTCAATGATTATATTAAGCCTGAAAGAGATTTGCAATTTAACTATCTTGGCATTAAAACATTATATGATAGATATTTACTGAAAGACACCAAAGGCGATCCCATAGAATTACCGCAACATATGTTCATGGCTATTGCCATGTTTTTAGCACAAAATGAGGAGGAGCAAAATTATTGGGCAATTCAATTTTATGATATTCTTTCTAAATTTGAAGTAATGGCTGCCACTCCTACACTAAGTAACGCAAGAACACCTAGGCATCAATTGAGTTCATGCTATGTAGGAAGTACTTCTGATAATATAGAGGGGATTTTTGATGCCTATGAAGAAATGGCGCTTTTAAGTAAATATGGTGGGGGCATTGGTTGGGATTATTCTCAAGTAAGAGGTTTAGGCAGTTTTATTGATGGGCATAAAAATGCTGCTGGTGGCGTTGTTCCTTTTTTGAAAATTACAAATGATGTTGCTGTTGCAGTAGATCAGCTAGGGACAAGAAAAGGGGCAATTAGTGTTTATTTAGAAATATGGCATATTGATATTTTTGACTTTATTGACCTTAAAAAGAATAGCGGTGAGGAACGGAGAAGAGCCCATGATTTATTCCCTGCATTGTGGGTTTGTGATTTGTTTATGAAAAGGGTAGAGCAAAATTCATATTGGACATTATTTGATCCTTATTTATGCTCTGACCTTACAGAGCTTTATGGCGAAGAATTTGAAAAGCGATATTGTGAATATGAATCTATGAATGGAATCATCAAACAGACTATCCATGCTAAAGAACTATGGAAAAAGATACTAACAAATTATTTTGAAGTAGGCACGCCTTTCCTTTGTTTTAAAGATAATGCGAATAGAGCTAATCCAAATGCCCATGATGGTATTATTCGTTCAAGTAATTTATGTACAGAGATATTTCAAAATACGAGTCCCAATCATTATAGAATCTTAATAGAATTTGAAGATGGCACAATACAATATTTTGAAGAGCAACAAGAGATACTTACAGATAAAGGTGTATTAAAACGAGCTAATAAATTAACATCTCTAGATTCCATAAATGGAAAAAAGATTTTTATAGCAAAAAGAGATGGGCTAGATGGTAAAAGTGCTGTTTGCAATCTTGCGAGCGTGAATCTTTCAAAGATAAATACTCAAGAAGAAATACAAAGAGTTGTGCCTGTGGCAATCAGAATGCTTGATAATGTAATTGATTTAAACTTTTATCCTACTCGAAAAGTAAAGGCGACCAATAGGCAAACCCGTTCTATTGGATTAGGTATTATGGGCGAAGCACAAATGTTGGCTGAACATTTTATTGAATGGGGCAGTGAAGAGCATTTTAAGAAAATCGATGAAATTATGGAGGGTATTAGTTTTTGTGCTATTTCAGCAAGTTGTGATTTAGCTCAAGAAAAAGGTGCTTATCCTTTATTTTCTGGTTCTAATTGGAGTAAAGGCATTTTTCCTATTGATGTTGCTAATAGTCATGCAAAAAGACTTGTTGATAGGAGTGGGCTTTTTGAGCGGAATTATAATTGGAATAGCCTGAAAGAAAAAGTTAAAAAAAATGGTATTCGTAATGGATACTTAATGGCTATTGCACCAACAAGCTCTATTAGTATTCTTGTAGGTACTACACAAACCATTGAGCCAATTTATCGCAGAAAATGGTTTGAAGAAAATTTAAGCGGGCTTATTCCAGTGGTTGCCCCTAATTTAAATCTTGATAATTGGCGTTTTTACCAACCGGCATATAATTTAGACCAAAAGCTTCTCATACAAGCAGCAGCAATTAGGCAGAAATGGATCGATCAAGGACAAAGTACCAATATTTTTATTACCCTAGATAAAGCGAGCGGAAAATATCTCAATGATATTTATTTTATGGCGTGGAGGTTGGGATTAAAATCAACCTACTATCTTCGTAGTCAAAGTCCCGAAGCGATTGAGGATGAAAAACAAGCACTAGATAGAACAATTGAATGCCAGAATTGTCAATAATTTTAATGTTTATTCATTAAAGTGTAATGAAATAAACATTAAAAGCAACCCTCAAAACTTCTTCTTATTCACATCATCTAATATTTTATTAGCCACTGAATCGACAGCATTACTTATTTCTTGTGATTGATGAGCAATTTGTACATTTTGCTGTGTAATGTTTTCAAGCTGAACA
>JARHYY010000145.1 GCA_029258405.1 Helicobacteraceae bacterium
TGTTGATTATAGAATCTTTTAGCTCTTTTAAGAGTGTGATTGTATGTTCTTTTTTGCTTATAAATTCTGCTATCTTTTCGCATTTTGTATCTAAATAGCTTGCTATTGCTTTTTGCTCTTTTAATGGGGGTGTAGGTAAAAACATTTTTTTTAATTCTAAATAATCTATACTTTCTCTAATTTCCATAATGCCACTAGCAAATGTTTTTAGAGTCTTTTGGACATTTTTAATTTGAAAAACATAAGAATAGTAATTCATTAAATATCGTGGATTGTTGATATAGCAAACTAAGTAAATAGGACTTACCAGCCCATCGTATTTGGAAACACCTAA
This sequence comes from Helicobacteraceae bacterium, assembly GCA_029258405.1. GTDB lineage: Bacteria > Campylobacterota > Campylobacteria > Campylobacterales > Helicobacteraceae > NHYN01. The sequence goes on from JARHYY010000145.1 coordinate 335, forward strand.
AGAACCAATAGTAGCATTCATTTTATTAAATACTAAATCTCCAACTTTAGCTATTTTATAATTTTGCAATTCATCTTTTGCTTTATTCCCTATATTTCCTTTTTCTACATAAGGAATTACACCAATATCTTTAATTAAAGAAAGAATTGTTTTTGATTCTAAATTTGTATTTTGTTCATTTCTTTGATTAAAAATTGCCCTAAATGGGCTAACCTCCCAATGCTTTGGAATCTGTCCTAGCCATTGTATGCCACTATCTTTGAAAACTTGTGTTTTTGTCATAGGATCTCATTTAGTAGGTTATGCAACTGCACATCTAGGCTACATAAATCTTTATTGATAGATTCTAAGCTTCTAGGTGGTGTGTAGGTATAGAAATATTTATTAAATAAAATCTCATAGCCTATGCTTTTGCTATCCCAATCTATCCAACTATTTGGCACAAAGGGCTTTACCTCTGTATTGTAATAGTTTTGTATATCTGTTTTTAGTGGGATTTTCTCTGTGTTGTTTGTTTTGTCATTATCAATGAGTAGGTTTGCTTGGCTTTTGCTTAGCTTGACTTCTATATATGATAGAAAATCTTTTCTATCGTTAAAATCTTTAGGGTTTGCTTCTAATGCCTTTAATTTTTCTACAATTATCTCTTTGTTTTCTAGGTTTAAAAACTTTTCATCATTTGCTAAGCTTTCTATGCTTTTTGGTTTCTCAATGGTGATTTTAGTATAGCCAAAGTCTTTGTTATCTAATACTAGGCAATCATCGTTGCTTGTGTAGTTTAGGAATAAATCTGTTATAAGCTCTATATGCTTGTTTGTCATTTGGTTTTGTTTATCGCCTAGAGATTTTTTAAGTTTGGTATAGTATTTCTCGCTTGTGGCGTTTATAAGCTGGACTTTGCCTTTTTTATGTTCTGGCTTTCTGTTTGTTATAATCCAAATGAAAGTAGGAATGCCTGTGTTATAAAACATATTTGTAGGGAGTGCTATAATGGCTTCTAAATAATCGCTTTCTATAATGTGCTTTCTTATTGCTACTTGCCCACTATCAGAGTTAAAAAGCGAACTTCCATTATGCACGGAGGCTATGCGTGAGCCTAATTCGGTATTATGTTTCATTTTGCTTAGCATGTTGAGTAAAAACATCATTTGCCCATCACTTTTACTTGTAATGCCTATTTGGAATCTATCATCATCGCATGTGGTTTTACTGCCTTTTTTGCTTACATTTATGGCTTTTTGGTCTTTTTCCCATGATTTGCCATAAGGGGGATTAGTCAGCATGAAGTCAAATTTTAAATCACTTAGCTTGTCATCGCTTAGTGTTGAGCCATATTTGATTCTATTGGTTTCTTCACCTTTTATAAGCATATCAGCCTTACAAATTGCATAGGTTTCTGGGTTTATCTCTTGCCCATAGAGATAGAAATCTGCTTTTGATTGTATAAGCCCTTGTTTGTTTGTAACAAAATCTTTAGATTCTGTAAGCATACCGCCGCTTCCGCAAGCATTATCATAGATTAAGAATGTGCCATCTTTGATATATTCTTTAACAGGCAAGAATATAAGATGAGTCATAAGCTCTATAATCTCTCTAGGGGTAAAATGCTCTCCTGCTTCTTCGTTGTTTTCTTCATTGAATTTTCTTATAAGCTCTTCAAAGACATAGCCCATACCGAGATTGCTTAAACCTTCATGTATGATATTGCCCTTAGAATCTAAGATTGGATTTATTGAAAAATTGACTTTAGGAGAACAAAACCTCTCTATTATTTGAAAGAGAATATTTGCTTCTTCTAATGTGTCAAGTTGGTTTTTGAATTTGAATTTAGAGATTATATCTTGTATATTTGGGCTAAAACTATCAAGGTAGTTTTCAAAATTTACCCTTATGTTCTTTGGATCATTACAAAGGCTATCTAATGTGAAATTTGAGTGATTATAAAATCCTAATCCGCTTCCATGTTGCCCTCCAAGCATGGATTCTAAATTTTCTATTTTGTCCTTGTATTTATTATAGCTATCAATTACTTTTTGCTTGCTTGGTTGTAGTAGCACATCTATACGCCTAATTATAGTCATGGGTAAAATAACATCTCTATATTTACCTTTTACATAAATATCGCGTAATAAATCATCAGCAACGCTCCAAATAAAATTTATAATAGATTGAAAATGTGTGGTATCCATGAAAACTCCATATACAA
>JARHYY010000021.1 GCA_029258405.1 Helicobacteraceae bacterium
AATGTAAGTAATTAATCTCTATATATAAAAGATTCTTTGTTTATCTTATTGAATGAAATGATAATTTAAATTATGGTAAGCTGTGTCAAGTTTTTATGTATTGAAATGTTTGTGTGGTTTGGGGGGGTAGTGTAATCTTTTAGGAGATCAGCAAACCAACCTAAAAGATTACAACTTTAAGCGATAAATCTCATCACAAGAGTTCCAATAAACGCAGCAAGATATGCTACAAATGTAGTGAATAAGAATAAATAAATAACATAAATAAGCCCACCTGTTTCTTTACCAAATACTGCTGTGGCAGCTAGGCAAGGATTATAAAACATGGTAAATAAGATGAAAGAAACAGCTACTGAAAAAGGTATCTTTTCTTTGAGCACTTTTCTTAAGGTGTCATTTTCTTCATCAACTGAATCACCTAATGCATAAAGCACTCCCATAGTTGAAATAGCTACTTCTTTAGCAGCTAAACCGCTCAAGATAGATACACTAAGCTTCCAATCAAACCCTAATGGTGCAAAAAATGGCTCTACAAGTTTTCCTGCTGAAGCAATATAGCTCATATTAAGTTGTTGTTCTTGGAGCATAACATTTTCTTCATCTAGTTGAGATTGGAGCTCTTCTTTTTGAGCCTCTTCTTGTTCGTTCAATGCATTTATTTTTTCCTCTAAAGAAACTATTTTTTCTTCAATAGGGTGCATAATATCCTCATTATGTGGATAATTACTTGCAAACCATATTAAAAGCGAAGCAGCAAGAATGAATGTTCCTGCTTTCTTGAGATACATAAGAGCCTTATTCCATATCATCATCCAAACTAATGTAAAACTTGGCAATCGATATTTTGGCATTTCCATAACAAATGGTTCATCATCTCCTTTAAAAGCAGTAAGCCTTAAAACTTTAGCAGCAATAAGCCCTACAAGTGCTCCAAATATGTAAATTCCAAAAAGCCAATTCGCTGCTTGCTCTTCTGGGAAAAATGTTCCAATAAATAACACATAGATGGGCAGACGAGCTCCACAGCTCATAAAATTGATAATAAAAAGTGTCAAAAATCTATCTCGCTTATTCTTGAGAATACGAGCAGCCATAAATGCAGGAACAGAGCAACCAAAACCTGTTACTAATGGGATAAAACTTTTGCCATGCAACCCGAATTTATGAAAAATTCCATCAAGCAAAAACGCCACCCTTGCCATATAACCTGTAGTCTCTAAAAGAGCAATGCCAAAAAATAAAATTATAATATTAGGCAAGAACATAACCACAGCACCAACCCCGGCAATAGCTCCATCAGCTACTATTGAAGCGATATTTTCATTTTCAATATGTTCTTTGACAAAATCTCCCATTGCACCAAATGAAATCTCTATATAATCCATAGGGATTGAACCTACTGTGAAGGTGAGCCAAAAAATAACCCACATAAAGAAAAGAAATATAGGCATCCCTAAAAACTTATTAATAAGTATATTATCAATTCTTTGTGTTAATGTTATTCTTTCTGTGGAGCTTTTGATAGTTTCTGAGCAAATACCCGATACAAAAGACTGAATATCTGCACTAAAAATATTCGAAACACTTTGGGTTTCATAATGTTTTTGAAGTTTTTTAACCGAATCAGATACACACCCTGAAAGTTCTGCCCATATAGGCTTATCATGCAAAAAAGCATAGACTTTTTCATCCATTTTTAAGAGCGATAAAGCTATACCTCTCAAAGAAAATGATGATTCCAATTCTTTTATATGAGGACTTTCAGATGCTTTCATGAAATTTACTAAAGAGCTTATCTGCTCTTCAATAATCTCTCCATATATTCTTTTATTTTTTTCTTCATTTTTGCTCTTAAAAGTCTGGACTATAAGCTCTAAGAGCTTATCAATATTTTGTTTTGTTGTAGCAGATACACTAATAAGAGATATGCCCAAAAGTTTTTCTAATTGCACTGTATCAATTTTAATATTTTCTCTTTCGGCTTCATCACTCATATTTAAAGCAAGAATAACTTTTTTATTTGGAACTTCAATCAATTGTGCGGTCAGCATTAAATTGCGTTCCAAATTAGTCGAATCAGCAATGTTAAGGATAAAATCATACTCATCACTATGTTCTTGCAAAAATCTTTTTGTAAGCTTTTCTTCTTCTGTATAGCCATCAAGAGAATAGATGCCCGGAAGATCGACTAACTCTATATTATACTCTTTATAAGTTGTATGCCCATAAGATTTTTCTACTGTTGCCCCTGCAAAATTACCTACCTTTAAATTCGAACCACATATAGCATTTATGAGCATGCTTTTACCTACATTAGGTTGCCCAACTAAAGCAATTCTAATAAGTTCCATGATAGCCACCCTTTAATCAGCTTGTATTAATTCAACTTCTATGCAGCAAGCTTCTTCTCTACGCATTATAATGCTACTACTGCCTAAGTGTATTACCATGCTTGCACCTCCTAAAGAACGTTTTAGGACAGAAACTTGACGATCCTTAGTTACCCCAAAAAAGCGAAAACGCTCAAGCAAATCACCCTCAACATTAATAGATTTGATAATTGCATTTTTTCCCAATTCTAAACAATCTAATGAAAGCATTTACAACTCCTTAATGATAAAAGATTAAAATAATAAATTAAAATTATTCTCATAATTATAACATTCAAAAATTAAATATTACTTAATATAGTTACAGGTTACTTTTTTGAAATTGAATACTAAAAGAGTGCTATTCACAGTCTTTAAGTATACCAAATTGAAAAACCCCCATGCTTCTTAAACAGTAACTAGATCGCTAAGAAACGAAGTGTATAAAATATATACAACTACCCAACTTTAACATTATCTCCACATCTCCCCACCCTAAACCCTAAGCATTAACACTCCCCCCAAACCACATAACCATTTTAATACATAAGCACTTAACAGAGCTTGCCATATGTAATATTCATGTATCTCA
>JARHYY010000023.1 GCA_029258405.1 Helicobacteraceae bacterium
TAGCCAAGACTGTAGGCAATGCTTATAAAATACTCTCTAGTGTTGTAGGTACAGATATATTAAATTCTAAGCAGAACTTTAGCATTGATGAAATAGCTCAATTTCCACAAGGCTATACATATCATCAGCAAACCATGGAGGTGCTCAAGGTTTATGATACTGATTTTGAATGGCGTCGTGCATCTGAATTAAGTATGCATTCAGGTTTTAAACAAAGGACAAGTGTAAGTACTTTATTTTGGAAAAGCTTTGAAGATCACTCAACAGGCAAACCAGCTGGTAATGATATTTTTAATGATGCATATGGCTGACGAGGACCATGGTCATATGCCTATCAAACAAAAGATAAGTATATAAATTCAGATGGAACAATCACTAAAGGCGGACTTTTAGTAGCTGCAATGCGAAAGAATCTTGATATATTAGAGGGTGAAACTACTGTAAAGGGGAAATTACACGGATATGATAAAAGCATGTCTTATGAGGACATAAAGCAGTATGAAAGAACAGCTCCTTATAAAAAAGAAGTTCAATGGGGCATTACACCTAAAGACAATAAAACACCCTATAAAGACAATAATAATATACCCTATGAATATAAAGATCCAATAATTCAAATATTTGAAGATATAGAACAATTCCAAAAAGATTTATTAAAACATTTAGATAAGAAACTTGAGGAACGCAAAAGACTTCAAAAACTATTGAAGCAAAGAAAAAGCATTGATATAAATGTTTGATGTATATGAGTTATTATTGCTCATAATCCCCTGATGTAATAACAGGGGAACTTGAATATAATATCAAGGGTTTGGGCATTGCTAAAGAGATAAGTAATCAACGACTCAAGTTAGGTTTTTTGCTTTAGCAATAGTATCTAATTGTACAAGCTAAAGAGTAAAAGCAGCTAGAATTATATATACCATGTAAGATTAAAGAGTTATTCAAAGCACTCTTATATATGTTCTCATTATATGCTATTGATATGAAAGGAGTAAATAGACTACAAGATTAACATCTAATAATCTCTTAAAATATATAAATCTCATTGATTCTCAAGCATAAGTTTTAAGCTCTTGTTGAAAACAAGCAATACCTTGGTTATTTAAAAACTTATGGAAGAGAAGCTTTTTATAAATTAAGAACCCAACAATGGTAATAAAAAGAATCATTTGAAAAACTCTGAATATTACAATTTGCAAGAAATTCAGGATAAATTGTACCATATCAACCATACAGCCTCTTAAGAGCAAAAGTGGGCAACAAACCTATATAAAATGTCATTCATTTATCTTAAAGAGACGAAACGAATATTAAAACGATGGGGCACAAACCATGTGCTGTAAGCTTGCACGGTTTGAGGTAGGGAACTTGGGGATAAGATCAAAAGATTAGGCATTGCTAAAGATAACTATATATCTTATTAAAAATATGAAAAATTTAAACAGTGCCTCAAAACATCAAATCTATTCAAACAAAACACAAAAAAATTTAATTGATCATGAACAAAGTAAAAAATAAAAAAAATGAAGAATCTCTTATTTTTATATAAGAGATTCTTTGCTCCATATCTATCAAAAAAACTAGAACTCTTTTAAAATATTATCCACACTCTCCTTTGCATCTCCAAAAAGCATTTTACTATTTTCATTAAAGAATAAAGGATTCTGCACCCCAGCATATCCAGCATTCATTGAACGTTTAAAAACAATCACATCTTTTGCTTTCCATACTTCTAAAACAGGCATTCCTGCAATAGGGCTATTGGCATCTGTTTGGGCAGAAGGATTAACAGTATCATTAGCTCCAATAACAAGAACAACATCAGTTTCAGGAAAGTCCTCATTAATTTCATCCATTTCTAAAACAATATCATAAGACACTTTTGCTTCAGCAAGAAGAACATTCATGTGCCCTGGCAATCTCCCTGCTACTGGGTGGATAGCAAAACGTACATTACAACCTTTTTCTTGGAGTTTCGATGTAAGGGTGTAAATAGGATATTGTGCTTGAGCAACAGCCATACCATAACCCGGAACAATAATAACACTTGAAGCTTCTTTTAATAATGTTGCTACTTCTTGGGCATTTGTTTCTTTGTACTCACCCATTTCACTGTCACTAGAAGAGCTCTGTGCACCAAAACCTCCAGCAATGACACTCACAAAAGAACGATTCATTGCCTTGCACATAATATAAGACAATATTGCTCCAGATGATCCTACTAAAGCACCTGTGATAATAAGCAAATTGTTGCCCAGAATAAAACCAGAAGCGGCAGCTGCCCAACCAGAATATGAGTTAAGCATAGAAATAACCACAGGCATATCAGCCCCTCCAATGGAAGCTACCAAATGCCAACCAAAAGCAAAAGCAATAAAAGCCAACAATAGAAGAACAAAAATCTGCACACCATAAGAATCTGTGCTCACAAAAATATAGAGCAAGAACAATGAACAAAGAATTGCTACCGCATTTAACACATGTTTTCCGGGCAACACTAAAGGTTTAGAGGAAAGAATACCACGCAATTTACCAAAAGCAACTATAGAACCCGTAAAAGTAACCGCACCTACAAAAACCCCCACAGAAATTTCTGTGAGATGTATATAGTGCATAACATCTTTAAGAATAAAGGGGAGCTCTCCTTGTTCAAAAAAGCTATTAAAGCCAACAAAAACAGCTACCATACCCACAAAGCTATGCAATATAGCTACAAGCTCGGGCATTTCTGTCATAGCGACTTTTCTTGCAAAATATATACCTATGATAGCACCAATAAGCATAGCCAAAAGTATGATTGCAACAATACCAAAATCATCCTTACTTAATATTGTGGCAATAAGGGCGATGAGCATCCCCAACATACCAAAAATATTACCCCTTTTAGCACTTTCATGTTGTGAAAGACCAGCAAGAGAAAGAATAAACAAAACACCCGCTACAATATAAGCAATATTTACAACACCTATTGACATTTTTTGCCCTTTAATTTTTCTTAAACATTTTTAACATACGCTGGGTTACCATAAAACCGCCAAATATATTGATACTCGCTAAGAGAATACCTATGAATGCTAAAAAACCAACAAAGCCTCCATCTGATATTTGCAATAAAACACCTATGATAATAATACCTGAAATCGCATTGGTAACGCTCATAAGAGGGGTATGCAAAGCACTTGAAACATTCCATACAACATAATATCCAACAATACAAGAAAGCACAAAAACACTAAAATGAGACAAAAACTCCTCTTCAACATGATTAAATAACCATGCAAGAAGTATAACCACTATGGCAGAGACTCCATAAAGAATGCAAGGGCATTTTTTCTTTTTCTCTTCTTTAGGCTGTGCTGTAGCACTTGGCGTGCTTGCTTGTGCAGGGGCAACTGAAACCTTTATTGGCGGTGGCGGAAATGTAATTTCTCCATCTTTAACCACAGTAGCAGAGCGTATAATTTCATCATTAAAATCAATATCAATATTACCATCTTTATTTTTACATAAGAGTTTTATGAGATTACTTAAATTTGTGGCATATAATTGCGAAGATTGGGTAGGAAGACGACTTGGAATGTCAGTATAGCCTATTATCTTAACCCCATTATCTGTGGTAATAATGCTATTTTTTTGTGTGAGCTCACAATTGCCCCCATTTGCTGCAGCAAGATCTATAATGATACTACCATTTTTCATGCTCTCAACCATGTCTTTAGTGATGAGTTTAGGTGCTGGTTTTCCCGGTATGAGTGCGGTTGTAATAATAATATCTACCTCTTTTGCTTGGGCAGAAAAAAGCTCCATTTCTGCTTGAATATATTCTTTGCTCATTACCTTAGCATAACCATCGCCACTACCTGATTCTTCTTCAATATGTATTTCAAGAAACTCCGCTCCCATGCTTTTAACCTGCTCTTTAACTTCTGGGCGAGTATCAAAAGCCCTTACTATAGCCCCTAAGCTATGGGCTGTTCCAATGGCAGCAAGCCCAGCAACACCAGCACCAATAACAAGGACTTTAGCAGGAGGCATTTTCCCAGCGGCAGTAATTTGCCCTGTAAAAAATCTTCCAAATTCAAACGCAGCCTCAACAACAGCACGATAGCCAGCAATATTTGCCATTGAGCTTAGTGCGTCCATTGACTGGGCTCGAGAAATTCTTGGAACACAATCCATTGATAAGGCTGTAATCTTTTGATCTCGCAATTTTGCTAACAATTCTTGGTTGTTGGCAATGTCAAGAAAACCTATAAGCACACTTCCTTCTTTGAAGGAAGAAATTTCTTCATCAGTAGGAGCAGTAACTTTTAAGATAATATCTGCATTAAAAACTTCTTCTTGAGAAACAATTTTTGCACCTGCTTCCTTATATGCTTCATCATTAATCTGTGCTTTTGCTCCAGCTTGTTGCTCCACTAAAACTTCAAAACCCATTTTAATGAGCTGAGCAACACTTGATGGGGTCGCGGCGACACGGCATTCTTCTTTTTCTCTTAGAACAGCGACTATCATGAGATAACAACCTCCTAAATATTTTTAATTTTTACAATATAAATATATTATAGGGCATTTTCTTAAAATTTACATTAAAAGTCAATAAAAAGACAAGAAATATTTTAGAGCCACTTTTTTATTTTAAAGTACAATAAAGGCATAACAACAGAAAGCAACATTAATGTAAGTGCTATAGGGTAGCCATATTCTAGCTGAAGTTCAGGCATTATCTCAAAGTTCATTCCATATATAGTACCAATCAATGTTGGTGGCATAAAGGCAACAGTAATAACAGTAAAAAACTTAATAACCCTATTTTGCTCAATATTAATTTGACTAGAAAAAATATTTTGAATATTATCAAGTCCAGTCATATTGGCATTAGTAAATTCAAGCAATGAATTCAAATCTTTTAAAACAATACCTAAATCTCTTTTGAGTTCAGAATCCCCTTTTTCGCTTCTCATAAGGGCTGTCATTGCTCTTCTTTTGTCAAATAGGCTATCACGAAGACGCATATGAAAATCTTGAAGTTGAGAGATTTTGCCCAAAAGCTCTTCATAATTATAGCGATGCTCAAAAACACCACTTCTCAAACCTCTTAAATCCGCAACAGCCTTTTCAAGCATATCTGCATCTTGCTCTATTCTATATTCAAACATTTTTCCTAATACATCAAAACCATCTAAAAATTTACGCGGACTAGCAAGAACGCGCTCTTGTATCTCATCAAATGTACGAAATTCTTTATAGCGAATAGTAAAAAGAATATCTTTACAAAGCAAAAAAGTAATAGTTTCATTATGCAAAGTGCGATACATTTCCCAGCCATCTCGACAACGAGCTATTAAAAAATACGTATTGATAGTAATAGATTCCCTATCTTCCCAATAACGCGCACTTTCCTCAATCTCTTCTCGTTCTTCTTTGCTTGGTATTTCAAGATTATATAATTGTGCCAAATAAGCGATTTCTGTCATATCAGGGTGCAAAAGATCTATCCACAAAACAGTATCACCAACTTTTGAATCTATTGGTAGTGGCATACCAACATTAAAGCTTTGCTTAATAGTTACCCCATCTCTTTTAATAAAAATATTCATCGCGTATTCTCCTCATGAATAATGACTTATTTCATATTGCTCTATAATCTTATAAATTTTGCTTACAGCATCTTTGGGATATCGGCTTTCATAAATGGGTCGTCCCATAACGATAAAATCACTACCAGCCTCTAAAGCATCTTCAACAGTGCCAATACGTTTTTGATCATCATTATTGATTAAATGAAATCGAATGCCCGGTGTAAGAGTCATTAATTTATTATGCGAGAGCTTTTTAATCTCTAAACTTTCATATACAGAGCAAACCATACCATCAACACCACTCTCAAGGCATAAAAAAGCCATATTTTCAATCCAATTTTTAATATTCTGTTTATAGATGGCTTCAAAACCTTCTTGATTAAAACTTGTAAGAACAGAGACAGCAAACACCAATGGGGGATTCTTAAAAGGTTTAAGGGCGTTTATAACAGCTTGCATTCCATGTGTCCCAGCACTTGCATGCACGGTAAAAAGATTGACGCAATTTAAGCTTGCTATTTCATAGGCAGCATCTGCCATAGTATGAGGAATATCATGAATTTTTAAATCCAAAAAGATATTAAATTCTTGGTTAATGTTTTTTATAGAATCTAAAAAATCAATACCATCAGAAATAAAGCTTTTTAAACCAACTTTAACCCATAGATTTTTAAATGTTTTTAATTGCTGTAACAAAAAAATATTATCTTCTCGTGTAGGCATATCTAATGCAACACACAAACGCATGGTTTTCTCCTACTTTTTTAATGCATCTAAAACTCCATTAATAAAACGAGCTGAATTTTCGCTCCCAAAAATTTTAGAAATCTCAATAGCTTCATTGATAATTACAGCCCTATCAACATCAGAATACAAAATTTCAAAGACTCCAAGACGCAAAATAGCCTTTTCAATCTCACCTAATCGTTCAAAATCCCACTCTTTTAAAAGTTTTTTGATAACAGAATCAATCTCTATAAGATGCTTCAAAACACCATCAAACAAGGAAAGAGCAAAAGCTTTTTGCTTATTTCTTATATGTCGTTGCTGTAAAATATCTGGTGCAAATTTTCTTATAGAATCATTTCCACTATTAAAGGCATACAGCAAAGATACAACCGCTTCTCTTGCTTGTGTTCTTGTTGCCATCAGCTACACGCCTAATTGTTTATAAATATCTATAAGCTCAATAAGAGCACACATTGCTTCAAAACCTTTGTTGCCAGATTTAGTGCCAGCCCTTTCAACAGCTTGCTCTATGCTATCTGTAGTCAAAACACCAAAACTTACAGGAGCACCATATTTTAGTGCTGTATTGGCAATACCCTTTGTTGATTCAGCACTTACATAATCAAAATGAGGAGTAGAACCTCGTATAATAGCACCTAAACAGCATGCTCCACTGTAATTATCCTTTGCTAAAACACGTGCCAAAACAAACGGTATCTCAAAAGCACCGGGCGTAAGAATTATATCTAAGCCTTCTTCGCTTCCTCCATGTCTTAAAAATGCATCTTGAGCACCCTCTATCAAACGGTCAACCACAAAATGGTTAAACCTGCTCGCAATAATCGCTATACGTTCATCGCCATTAAGAAATAAAGAGCCTTCTATTTTTTTCATTATCTTTCCTTTTATTGTAAAGCTGATTTTATGGCAAGAATTTGTTCAATTGTTGTTTTTAAAACTGCTGGGGTAATCATATTCGCCCCATCACTTAAAGCTTCTTTTGGGTTAATATGTGTTTCCATAAAGAATCCATCAACACCAACTGCAGCAGCAGCCCTACTTAAAAAGGGTACAAATTTACAATCCCCTCCACTTTTGCCTTGTGCTGCCCCGGGCATTTGAACACTGTGTGTAGCATCAAAAATTACAGGTGCAAATGCATTCATAATAATAAGCGAACGCATATCAACGACTAAATTGCCATAGCCAAAAGTGTTACCCCTTTCTGTAAGCCAAATATGAAATTTTTTTGATTCCTCGTATGTTGGGCTTTGTATATCAGAACCTCTTGTCTTAAGTGCTTTAAGGACACTATACTGCATGTCAGCTGGATTCATAAATTGTCCTTTTTTGATATTCAATATAGCTTTTGTTTTTGCTGCATGAACAATAAGATCTGTCTGTCGGCACAAAAAAGCTGGTATCTGCAACACATCAACAACTTCTGCTGCTATTTTTGCTTGATAGCTTTCATGAATATCTGTTAAAAGCTTAAAGCCAAATTCTCTTTTTATAGAATCAAGCATTTCAAGCCCTTTTTCTAAACCAGGACCTCGATAGCTCTCAAGGCTTGTACGATTTGCTTTGTCAAAACTTGATTTAAAGTAAAAATCTATTTGCTCATGATGTGCAAATACCGCAAGTTCTTCAGCTATGGCTCTTAAGGTTTCCCTGTCTTCAATCACACAAGGACCGGCAATAAGTATCATATTATTCCTTTATTAATCATGGTTAGAGGTAAAAGCCCATTCAAAATTACAAAAATCTTTTTTTTTTGGAATATCTATTCTCAAATTCAAAACCTCATTTATTTTAACATTATTGCTCTTGATTATCCCCCAAGGTTTGCTTTAGGTGTGTTTCAAAACTTTCCTTATCTTTATTGACAGCAAAGAAATAAAGATCAACACGACGATTCAACATACGCCCACTAGCTGTACCATTGCTTGCAATAGGAACAAACTCACCATTCCCACCAGCAGAAATAATCGAAGGAGGAACACCATTGGCAATAAGATGTTCTGCTACATTAACGCCACGAGCAATAGACATTTCCCAATTATCATTAAACACCCCTTTATCAGCAGGATCTCCATCACTATTGCCAACAACCTTAAGTTGATAATCAAAGCCGAGTTTGTTAAGCTCCACAGCAACACGCTGTAAAAACATTTTTCCATTGCTGCTAGTCAATTCTGGCTTTCCCTGCTCAAAGAGCAATTCATTAGCAATTCGTATAATAAAGCCATCTTCTGATTCTTCCATGCGTACAGCAGGACCTTCAGAAAGCTTAGTCATTTCACTAAATTCTGTAATCATACTTGCAAAAGTATTCAAAGCGGTTACAGATTCAACATGATGCTCAATAGGTAGAGCAATAATAGGTTTTTTGGGTATCACTTCACTATGTCTGCCTAACTCTAAGACCCCTAATGCTCCTTGCACAGAACCAACTGCTTGAGCTACTTTTTCATTTACAAAAACAGCCATAGAGAGCAACAAGATAAAAAAAGTCAGCAAAAGACTCATTAGGTCCCCAAAAGTACCAAGCCACAAAGGCACACCTTGAGGACAATCACAAGGTGGACATCTTTTTTTTGCCATATAGACCTCACTTTTTTATAGGCATTATACCCTTTTTTTGTTATGATGTGTAATAATAATTGAGCTTATATGAGGTATTTTTGCAAGATTTTATTTTTTTTATTGTTCATCTTGTTGGCAATTTAGGCTATCTTGGCTTGTTTTTAATGATGTTTTTGGAAAGTAGTTTTGTCCCTTTTCCTAGCGAGGTAGCCATGATACCTGCTGGTTATTTAGCGTATTCAGGAGAAATGGATATTATATTAGTCATTATCAGCGGTACAGCCGGTTCACTAGCAGGTGCTTTGGTAAATTACTTCATTGCCTTATATGTGGGTAGAGAATTTTTATTGAAATATGGAAAATATTTTGGTGTTACAGATAAAACTATGCATGATATAGAAACTTTTTTTTGTAAATATGGACATATATCCACTTTTATCGGGAGACTTATACCTGTATTGAGACAATATATCTCTTTGCCAGCAGGTATAGCTCGTATGAATCTAGCTCAATTTTGTTTTTATACAAGTTTGGGAGCAGGTATTTGGGTAAGCATTCTTACCTTATTTGGTTATTATATTGGTAGCGTAACAGAAAGCTCTTTAAGCGTAGATGATATCATTAGTATCTTTAGCACCCATAAACAATTAACCCTAGAAGAGAAAGAGCTTAAAAATTCCATGTATTATCTCTTATTTATTTCTGCCATTCTTGTCTTTGGAAGTATGGGCATGTATATATTTTATAAAAAAAATAAATAGTATCCTATTCTTGAGTCATATTCTATATTAAAAATAAATTAATTAAATTATAAATATATTTTATTCAAACTCCGTGCTATAAAGCATAAATAACTTGCATGGCATGTAGCGTGTGTGCTAAATTCATTATTATAAAATAAATAAAGAATCTTTACCACCACCCACCCCTTTATCCCCCCCAAACCACACAAACATTTCAATACATAAAAACTTGACACAGCTTACTATAATTTAAATTATCATTTCATTCAATAAGATAAACAAAGAATCTTTTATATATAGAGATTAATTACTTACATT
>JARHYY010000026.1 GCA_029258405.1 Helicobacteraceae bacterium
AGCACTTCTTAAAGCCACCTCAAAGCTTGTAAGCCATTTTGTTATAATTTGCTTATTTCCATTCACAATAACCTCCATATATTTAATTTCCATATTAACTTATGGATATTATATATATATATATATAATCAATAAAATTAAAGTTATATTTTTTGATTTTAAGTATTTTATTGTGATATGTTACATATATTAACAGGCAACTATAAACAGCACAAGTAGCACAAAATAGTGCATAGGTATCTTGAGTTAAAAGCTCATTTCTATTATCTCACAGAAAATTGCTATTGTTTTTATGAGCTTTTAAAAAACTAAATTGATATAGAGAGAAATAAACTGTAGCCCATTGCAAAAAGTGTAATAGTATAAGAAATGATAGATACTGCTAGGGGTTAATAAGTGTTTTGTATAAGATATCTTCAACCCTAATATGTTTTCCATAAACTCTTTGGTAGATGATATAATTTGCTAAGACTCTTTGTCCATAATATCGTGATTCTTGATAGGGCACATACTCAAGGCTTATCCATGGATCTAAAGGGTTACTTTTTTGAAAAATATCTTTTCGTTGCAACATTTTACGCGTAAAACCAGCACCGCCATTATATGCATAGGCAATAAATAAAGGCTCTCTAAACTCGGCTATGAGTCCTTGGAGCAAAAATGCGGCATATCGTATATTTGTTTCTGGGTCAAACATATCTGTTAAATGCGGTTGCTCATTGAGCTTCTTTGCTATTATACCTACATTAAAAGGCACAATCTGCATCATGCCTAATGCATAAGCGATAGAAACAGAAGCAGGTATAAAAAAACTCTCTTGCAATCCAATAGCATACATTAAAGCCTGATAGTCATTGCTATATTGAGCAAAATATTGCCTATATGGTCGTATGTAATAATGATTTTTAAATTTTGTTTCTCTCCTTAATGCTAAAGCATAGTGCGGTTCTGTGTCATAAAAACGAAGCTCTCTAAGCATTAATGCAAGTTCTTTATCATTTTTAATTTTTTTCTGCATTTCAATCCATGCAAAAGGATCAGTAATATCCCATTTTGATTTTTGAGGGACATTTTTATCTAAAATTTCATATACAATATTATATGATGGGGTTACATTTAATTTTTGCGTAGCATAAATAGCATGAATACTTGGAAAGGTGCTTTTTGCCAATTTTTGTAAATATGAAATATCCCCTGTGGCTTTATAAAGCCAAAAATCGATTCTATCGCGCATAAGCGGATCTTGTATTTTGTTAGCTGCTTGCTTGAAGTATGAAATAGCCCGTTGTTTTTGCTTGTATTTTAAGGCATTTAAGCCTACATAAAAAATTGTCATTGCATTTGGTATGCTAATTCCATCTGTTTTTGCAAGGCTCTCTTGAATTTTATCATAATGAGGATTCATGATCATAATACGCAAAAGACGGGTAAAAGCAGCATTATTTTGATTAGCAAGCATTTTAAGGCGTTGGGGCGTAATTGCTCTATTGAGCTCTTTAACTCTATATGAAAGCTCCACCCCGTTAAAAACCTCTGCAAATGTGCCTGCACCTTGTTTTAATATTTCTGTTAATGGGCTTTGAGCAGAAATCCAAGCGAGTTGTTTTGCTAATTTTGGCTTAATATTTTTAAGTTTAATTGAAAGTTCACGGATTTTTGCTTTGGGTAATCTTGAGGCATCAGAAAGCTTAAGGGCATAGCCTATACATTTTGCATCTTGCTTTAAGAGCTCTTCAAGAGACATGCGCTGACAAATGGTGCTTCTGCCAAGCACCCCGCCTTTGACTGGCGGAGCAATTTTACGAGCAATTTTTGTAGTGAGTTGAGCATTTTCACGATATATAAGACTCTTTAGTGCTTTAGCTTCTTGTATTGTAATATCTTGATCAAGAAACATCCAAATATAAAAATCTCTTGCAATGCTTTTTGGTTTTGATTGTAAAAACTGCAGGGTAATTGTTGGCTGTTTTGCTGAAGCTTGCTCTTTGCCTAGCGGGTTTCGCATGATTGTTTCAGATTTTAAAGAGCTAAAAGCCAAGCAAGCACAAAACAACAAACAAAAACTTTTTTTCAAAACGCTCTCCACAGTCTATCAAGGAATATGCTTAAAAATTGTAACACAATGATAACAATTAGCGGTGCAAAATCAATGCCAGCAAAATTAGTCGGTATTTTAGAGCGAATAATATCATACACAGGCTCTGTTAATCCTCTTAAAACCCTAACAATAGGGTTATAGGGGTCTGGACGAACCCAACTGATTAATGCAGAAATAATTACTATCCATGTGTATGTGGTAATGAGAATATTTATAGTTCCTATTATTGCTGCAATTAATGAATCCATAATCATCATTAATGAGTCTCCTTAATTTGTGTAATATCTTTCAAAAAGCACCAAATAAGTGGGTATAAATCACTAATTTCTGGACCTTCTGTTCTCCCTGTTAGTAGAATCCTTAAAGGTTTAAAGAACTTTTTTCCACTAAGCAAAGAACGATTCATAAGCTCTTTTTTGAAATCATCAAAATGGGACAAGCATGGGTGTTTTTCAGCGATTATTTGGTGAATATGTTGTTGCAATAATAGTGCATCTTTTTTAAAGTTAATAAAATTTTCATTATCCATATTTTTTTGCCCAAAAATTAAATCGATGGCTTCTTGAATTTCGTTTAATGTACTTGATTCTTGAAGGTAGAATTTTGCTAATAAACCAATGCTTGCATCTTTATATCCAAGCATAAGGGCTAAATCTGTATCATGGATTCTTTTAAAGTGCTCCCTGTTAAGAAATTTTAATCGTTTTATATCAAATTTTACAGGAGATTTTGATATATGCTCAATATTAAACCAAGCAATTGATTCTTGTAAGGTAAAAACTTCTGTGGGCGTATTATTGCCCATGGCAATGAGATAATTACTAATAGCCTGCGGCAAAAAACCTTGCTCAAGCAACCATTTAACACTAGAGCTCTGCTCTCTTTTGCTCATCTTTTTCCCTTCTTCATTAAGAATGATGGGAATATGTGCAAATTCAATCTTTTTTGGATATTCCATTGCCTGATGCACAAGAATTTGTTTAGGCGTATTAGTTGTATGATCTTCTCCTCTTATGATCATACTAATATCATAAAGCATATCATCAACAGCACATGCAAAATTGTAAGTGGGGCTTTTATCTTTGCGTAAAATTACAAAGCTCTCTATTTCTTCTTTTTTGAATACTAGATTCCCTTTTATTTTGTCATAATAACTTAAATCATTTTGTGCTCCATGTAAGCGTACCACAGGATAGGGATTACTGCTTTTATGAATCTCTTTCCATTCTTCTTTGTAGCGAAAAGCTCTTTTGCATTCTTTAGCTTCTTTGCGTTTTTGTTCTAAGAATTCTTCTGTGCAAAAACAATAAAAGGCTTTTTTTTCTTTGATGAGATGTTCTGCAATTTTATGGTGATAGTGGATATTCTCACTTTGATATACAAGCTGATCCCACATTAAGCCAAACAATGTCAAGGTATATAAAATGTCCTTATCTTTGCCTTCTTGGTTGCGTTCTTGGTCAGTATCTTCAATACGAATTAAGAATTTTTCATTATTTTGTCGAGCTATAATATAATTAAAAATAGCTGCCCTCAAATTCCCTATATGCATATCTCCTGTAGGGCTTGGAGCAAAACGAAGCATTTAAACTCCTTTAATAAAAATAGCAATATGATTGTAACTGTTTCAAACCTAAACCTTTTTGAATCTTATTATGTATTAATATCATATTCAATGACAATAGCCCCCTTTTCTTCCCTTACGCCTTTTTGCCGTAATCCATTAAATTCAAAAGAGAGTAAATCCCAACCTTTCTTACCCTTAAGTAAAAAATGCTCTGCTACTTGACGCAAATATTCTCCTCGATAGGCTTTTGCGTAATGACTTAAGTGTTTATTATTTTTATAAAAATATGGACGATAGACTTTATGTTGGGGTATATAAAGGTTTTGATAAAATTCTGCTCTTAAATCTAAGATATCCTCTTTGCCACACCATTCATCAAGCTCTTCTTTAAAATTTCTGTAATATTCCTTATCCATAAGTTTCCCTTGTTTAAGACGATAGAAAGGAATACTATCGCCCCCTTTAAGCACCCCAAATAAATTTGAAAATATAATGACATGCTCAAATAAAAGATTTTGGACAATCTTTTTTTGATTCTCAATATCAAGATGTTCATAAGCTACGCCGCTATAAAGCCTTAATGCTTCAATGGTTGGTGCATGCAAGATATTTTGCGATTCATTTAAGGTATCATTATCGATCTCCTTTGTTCCAAAAAGAGCTAATATATCTTCTCTTGAACCATTATGAAGAATATCTAAATATTGCTGTATAATTTTTTCGCGATATTTTTTATCTTTACCTAAAAAGGTAAAACGGTCATATTGTAATGGTGGTTTATTTCTTGCTTTATAATGCAAGAAATATTTACTTTCACTTGGGCTAAAAAAAGCAATCATGATAAACCTTTTTGATAATGTGGTAAAGCTATCATCTTTCTAAGAGCAAAAAACTTAAAATATATAATATATATTAAAGCACCTATTATAAATGAAAATCCAATGAGAAAAACTCCTATGCTAAATAATTTTTGAGAAGCAAATAATCCATTAATATTTTTTTCGAGCAAAAATCCATTGTTTTGTAAAAATATATCAATTTTCTGGATATACTCTTGCTCGTTTAAAGAGTTTTTTAAAATGTTGTGTGCTTCATTTTGGATTTGAGTTACATTTTTAATCCAATTCTTTTTTTCATACCATAAAAAACAAACACCTAAAAAAAATGAAGCTAGGAATACAAAAATCATCTTAATTTCTTATATCTCTTAGGCATGTTTCAATCAATATGTGCAAGTTTTTAAGATTGCCTTTATGTGCCTGAAAAAGTGCCGATAGCATATTTTTTTGAGAAACTAAAGAGAAGTCTAATTCATATTGCGATAAATGTGCTAACTGTTGAATAAAAATTCTACTAATTATACCATTACCCTCTCTAAAAGGCTGTAAAATGTATAAATCTGCATAAAAAAATGTCATAGCCTCTATCCATTCTTGTTTTTTAAAATGTTGAAAATAATTGTTATTGCTCAACATTCCAAAAAGGATATGAGCTTCTTTAGGCACAAAAGCTCCCAAGCAAAAATACATATCATTTTTTCCAAACTGCCCCATAAAGTCCATTTCATATCGATCTTGTCCAGCCCAAGAATAAATATCTTGAAATATGAAATAATGCATATTTTTATAGTACTTATAATTTAATGTATTGCCAGATACCTTTAGCCTTAGCATAAGCTCTCGTTTAAGGGTAATGGCTTTTGCCTTTTGTCCCAATTCTATCAAACTTTTAACAGGAAAACGACAACTTTCAAGTAATTGCTTGCTCAGCATATCCATATTTTTAGCCCCAAAGAGCATATCTAAAAGCATGAGATAATCCATATCCACTTTTCCTGTTGCAAAATATTGTAGATAATGAGCAATAATTGTTTCGGTATATTTTTGATGAGCACCTTTAATGATAGTGATCATTTCTTGAATATCTTTACTGTTAGCATACAACCCTTCAAGTGCATGATTGCTAATAACAAATGCAATGATTCTATACTCATGCTCGTTTAAATAAGCTCTATGTGCATCTAGCAACTTCATACTCTCTTTAAGGCTATATGAATTACTTTGCATTCAATATCAACTTTCTTTAAGCATCCTATGAGCTAAACGCTTAATTTTATGGTTTTGCTTATCAAGCCTTGAAGCAGAGCAAGCAATTTCTTCAAACTTTTTTTGTGAATTGATATTCTTTGAGCCATCAAGAGAAATATAGCTCCCATCTGCTTGAAGTTCATAGGATTGCATATCATCTTCAAGTTGTAATTTTAAAATTCCAAAAAGTTTTTCAGCAATTTTTTCATTGGTGGCTGGTGTCATAATCTCTATGCGTCTCTCTAAATTTCTTGGCATAAGATCAGCACTAGCAAAATAAATCTGCGGTGTTGCATTTTTGAAGAAATAGATTCTTGCATGTTCTAAATATTTGCCAACAATAGATATTACCCTAATATTCTCGCTTATACCGCTCATTTTTGGTCGCAAGCAACAAATACCACGCACAATTAAATCAATCTTTACTCCAGCCTTAGAGGCTTTGTATAATGCCTTTATAATATCAACATCAACTATTGAATTTGCCTTTAAAATTATTCTTCCTTCCGTACCTAGTTTAGTTTCAGCATCAATAAGAGCGAGTAATTTTTGTTTTATCTGCAAAGGAGCAATGAGTAAGGTTTGAAGTTTAGAATGGTGCGTAAAACCAGAGAGATTATGAAAAAATTTTATTGCATCTCGTGCAAGAGCATGATTTGAGCTCATAAGGCTAATGTCGGTATAAATCCTTGCTGTTACAGAATTATAATTACCTGTACTTAAATGAACATATTCACGAATATATTCACCCACCTTTTTAATAATTAAAGCAATTTTAGCATGCACTTTTAAAGAAGGGATTCCATAAATAACATGCGCACCAGCAGATTCAAGTGCTTTTGCCCAATGTAAATTATTCTCTTCATCAAACCTCGCCTTAAGCTCAACAAGCACACTTACTTGCTTGCCATTTTCTGCCGCTTCAATCAGAGATTTCACAATAGGAGAATTTTTACCCACTCTATATAATGTCATTCTAATGGAATAAACATCGGGATCTTTTGATGCACTTTGAATAAGATTTAGCACAGGATCAAAGCTTTCATATGGTTGAAACATAAGCACATCGTTTTCATCAAGAATGCTAAAAATATTTGCATCCATATCTACAGGCGGTAATATCTTTGGGCTATATGGAGCAAAAAAGAGATGGGGGAAATTCTTATTTCCTATAATTTCCCATAAAGCACTAAGATTAATTGGCGTTGAATATGTATAAATATCACCAGAATCAACATGTAAATGGCTATTGAGAAAATCCATAAGCTCTTTGCTTGCCCCTTTGGCTACCTCAAGTCGGATAATCTCCCCTTTTTTTCGTAGCCTTAACCCTTCTTGCATAAGCTCCATAAAATCATCAGCCTCTTCTTCTTCTATTTCCATATCAGCATTTCTTGTTACTTTAAATGGAACATATTCCAAAGGGGTGTAGCCAACAAAAAGCTCGCTTATAAATTCACCAATAATTGTTTCAATTGGGAGATAAACATTTTTTTCTATTTGAATAAAACGAGGTAGCATTCTTGGTATGCGTACCATTCCAAATTTTGTCTCCGTTTTATTACTATTGTTCTGAAGTTTTACAGCAATGGCAAAACTTAAATTATTCAAATGGGGAAAAGGATGGGTTGAATCCACAGCAATTGGAATCACTATTGGATAAAGATGTATATCGAAATGCTCTTTTAGTTCTGCATACTTTTGTTTATTAATTTGAGAAACGCGGCATATTTTTAAACCTTCTTTTTCAAGAGAAGACATAAGCTCAAAATAGAGATTCTCTAACTCATCTCTTTCGGTATGCAAATAGTGCCTTATTTCATTAAGCTGCTGTAAGGGTGTTAATTTATCCGCCCCGCTTTCTATGATTCCTGCATCATATAAACGCTTTAAGCCTGCTACTCTAATCATGTAGAATTCATCAAGATTAGTTGCATAAATAGCGATAAACTTCAACCTTTCTAGCAAGGGGCTGCATTGATTCTTCGCCTCTTTCAAAACTCTTGTATTAAACTGTAACCATGATAATTCCCGATTAATAAAATATTTTGACTCATAAATACTCATCAACGCTCCCTAAAATAATATAATCTATTTTATCATAAATATTTATATATGAAAAGAGATTTTATTCTTTATTGGCTCTTTTTGTTTTTATATTGATTAAATATAAAAAGGCTCTGTTAAAATAAACTATTGATTTTTGAGCTTTGTTTTGCTAAAATAATCTCTGTTAAAATAGTAAAAGGTGGTAAAATGGCAACTTCTAAAGTAGAACTTGAAATCGTAAAACAGCTTTTTAGCACTCTAAGCGATAATGATAAAAAATCATTTCTAAAATCTATCAAAAACAAAGAAAAATTAAAACAAAATTTCATATTTTCAAAAGAATTAAAAGAATGTCCGCATTGCAAATCGACTCACTTTGTCAAAAATGGTAAGGTTCAAGGCAGACAAAGATTCATATGTATGGATTGCCACAAAACATTTGCTAATACAAACAATACTATTTTCTTTGGTGTTAAAAAAGATTTATCGGTATGGGAAAAGTATATTCATTGTATGATTAAAAAGTATTCCCTTAGAAAAACAGCTAAAATTTGCAATATCTCACTGCCAACCGCTTTTACTTGGCGACATAAAATCCTTGACGCTTTACAAGAGATTCAAGAGAATGTAAAACTTGATGGAGTGGTAGAAGTTGATAAAACCTTTCTGCCTATTTCATGCAATGGTCACCATAAGGATTTTAACTTTCCACGCCTAGCTAAGAAAAGAGGAACTGCAAACTCTAAGCGTGGATTACCTAAAGAACTTGTTTGCATACCTTGTATAGTCAATTTAAATGGTAGATCAGTCGCAAGGATTGCTAATCTTGGAAAGTCAAATGTAAAAGCTTTAAATAGCGTAATAAACGGTAAGGAAAAAGATAGTATCTTTGTTGTAACTGATAGCCTTAGAAGTTATCTAAAACTATGCAATAAGCATTTTAATATTCAAGTCATAAATTCTTGTCATTCAGTACTAAAAACTATGCCCATTTACACCTTTAAAGGTGTTTCGATGAAATATTTCAATAATTATATTCTCTACAATTATATTCTCTACCATAATTTTGTCAATTTTGCAAAAGAGAGCAGAAAAGATAAAAAGTTAATATTGCTAAATCATCATATAGTGAATACAGATTACATAAGCAAAAATGTAAGCGTAGCTGATAGACCCGAAATTCCATTGCCATGCGTGGCGTAGGATAAGCAATGCAAGATGGTTTTAATATCTCAAATAGGCGTTATCTAGGCAATAAATCCAAGCTAATACCTTTTATTTTAGATATTGTCCGTAAAAATTGCAAAGCTATAAAATCAGTAGCAGATATTTTCGCAGGAACAGGCTCGGTAGCTCATGCTTTCATTGATAAGACAATAATAACAAATGATATTTTGCAAAGTAATTATATAAGCAATTTTGCGTGGTTTGCTCCACAAGAATTTAGTAAAAGTAAAATACAAGACATTATTATTGAATTAAACGCGTATGATAAAATTGAAAGCAATTATATGAGTGAGAATTTTACCGACACTTATTTTAGCGTTAAAGTCTGCTCTAAAATAGGCTTTATGCGTGAAAATATAGAAAATAAATTTAAAAATGGCGAGATAAACGAGAAAGAAAGAGCCATTTTAATAACTTCTTTGCTTTATGCAATGGATAAAATTGCTCGTACTTGTGGGCATTATGATGCATTTAGAAAAGAAGCCAAACAAGCTGATGATATTATGCTTTTAATGCCCTTAATTAGTGAAAAATTAGATAAAAATAATGTTTGTTTCAACATAGATGCAAATGAGCTTGTAAAGCAAATTTATGCGGATTTGATTTATATTGATCCTCCTTATAATTCACGGCAATATAGCGATGCATATCACTTGCTTGAAAATGTAGCTACTTGGCAAAAACCAAAGGTTTATGGAGTGGCTAAAAAAATGGATAGAAGGCATATTAAAAGCGAGTATTGCAACAATAAAGCCGAGCAAGTTTTTGCTGATTTAATTAGCAATATTCATGCAAAGTACATTCTTTTTTCATACAATAATATGGCTAAAAAGGCAAATGAGCGCTCAAATGCTAAAATAAGTGATAAGGCTATAATGGATATTTTACAGCATAAGGGTGAAGTAAGCGTATTTTCGCAAGAATATAAGGCTTTTAGCACAGGCAAATCTAACATTCAAAATAATGCAGAAAGGCTATTTTTATGCAAGTGCCATTAATCGCTTCTCCGCTTAATTATACAGGTGGAAAGTTTAAACTGCTTTCGCAAATTTTGCCATTATTACCTAAAAAAATTGACACCTTTGTAGATTTGTTTTGTGGAGGTTGCAATGTTGGTTTAAATGTAAAATCTAGTAAAATAATTTATAATGATACAAATGAAAAACTTTACAACCTTTATATTTTTTTCAAAAGCGTGGATAGCTCAAAGATTTTAAATCAAATCTATAAAATTATTGCAAAATATGAATTATCATTAGTTAGTAAATTTGGCTATAATTTTTATAATTGTGAGAGCTCAAGCGGACTTGGAGCTTATAATAAAAGTCGATTTTTAAAACTACGAAATGATTTTAATTCTTTAAACCCATCAGCAAATGATTATTGTATTATGTTTTATGTAATGATAGTTTATGCTTTTAATAATCAAATCCGTTTCAATGCAAATGGTGAGTTTAATCTACCTGTAGGAAAGCGAGATTTCAATATCAAAATGCAAGAAAAATTAATCTGTTTCATAGAGAGATTGCAAGAACAAAATTGTGAGTTTTCTTGCATAGATTTTAGAAAGTTTGATGTTTCTCATTTAAAAAAAGATGATTTCGTATATATTGATCCGCCTTATTTAATCACTTGTGCTACATATAATGAAAATGGTGGGTGGAGTGAAAACGATGAGCTAGATTTATTAAACTTCCTTGATAAGCTTAATGCAAAAAATATAAAATTTGCTCTTTCAAATGTACTAACTAGCAAGGGCAAAGCAAATAAAACATTAAAAAAATGGCTTGAAAATAGCACTTATAAAGCTCATCATCTCAATTATAATTACTCAAATTCAAATTATCAAACAAAAAATAAAAGCTTATCTAGTGATGAAGTTTTAATTGTTAATTATTAAGGATCAATAGTGGGTAGATTTTCTTATAAAGGCTATTGTTGGAGTTTAGGAACGACAAGTTTTAGAACTGAAAGTTTTAATGCAAAGATTGAAAGACAATTGCAACTGCTTTATGAGTTTTGGAATTTGGAGCACAATAATAATGAACAATGGAGCGGTAATAGCCCTTTACAAGCAAGATATTATGATTTCTTGAAAAAAAATAGCTTTTTAATAGGCGATATATGTGCAGTGGATAAAAAAGCAAAAGATGCTAGAGAAAAAACTAGTGGATTGGTTGATATAGGACTTCTTGATCATGGTAGAAAACTTACGCAAGTAGGCTTAAAAGTGTTAGAAATAAGTAATAACGCTGATTTTAGTATAGATAATCCTTTACAAATTCAAAAAGATAGCTTTTTGTATTTAAAACAGCTTTTAAAAACTTACAATATTAGCGATGATGGTGTGGTAAGACCATTTATTGTTATGTTAAAAGTTCTTTGCGAATATCAAACGATTAGCTTTAATGAATTTGTTTATTTGTTGCCACTTTGTACGAGCCAAAATTATACAGAACTTATTTTAAATCAAATTAGCCTTTTACGGAATGGTGACACAAATATAGATGATATAATTATAAATCGCTTGCTAGCTATGCCAAATTATAAGGAAATATTAGAATGGTTTTTATCCTTATCAAGTGTAAGTCAAGATGATATTTGTGAAATAGGAATAAATAGAAAAAGCACGATTTATGATAAACCTTATTTTAGAGTTTATCAAGCTTTAAAGAGCATATATTTAAATAATAATAAAAGTAAAAACGCTATTAAAGAGCTATCAAATGCGATTACAAAACTAAAACTTGCAAGATTATGGAATAACTATATCTTTACTGATACGAAGAAAAAATCAACTTTAAAATCTACGATATTTGATAATATTTCAAATGAGAACAATTTTAGAATTGCGTTTTTTAAAACCATGCACCTATTAAAAGCAAAAGCCACATTAAAAGATTATGCTGATTTAAATTGCCGTTATTTAGGATTAAGCGACATATTTTTATTTGCAGACAATGAAGTAAAATTAGACATTATCCCAAAACACTTCTTTACAAATGTAATTAATGAGCTTTATAAAGATGCTTATATTCCAAATAATAATCTACAAATTGATTGTGATATTAGCGATATTTCGCCTATTTTATACTTTGATAATGATTTGATTATTAACTCAATTAACGATGAACTAGGGCTTAATATAAACACAATTGATGAGGCTACTAGCGAATATGAAAAAGAGCGTTACACTAGATTTAACCGCTTAATTGATGAGAGATTTAGCAATAAAATGCTCATTGAATTGTTGGATAAATTTGAAAATAGAGATGATGAAAAATTGCAAACTTATATCACAAATAATGCTGATATTCCTACGCTATTTGAATATGTTTTAGGTATTGCTTGGTATAAAATTAGTGATAGGAAAGGTAAAATTTTAGACTATATCAAGCTATCTCTAGATGCCAACCTTTTACCAAAATCACACGCAGTTGGTGGAGATGCAGACATAGTCTATGAATATGAAAAAACGCCATACTATCCAAAACATACACTATTGCTAGAAGCTACGCTTGCTGATAATACAAATCAACGCAGAATGGAGTTAGAACCTGTTAGCAGACACTTAGGACAGCATTTATTAAAAAATGGCAATTTAAGTTCTTATTGTATTTTTACTACTACACACCTTGATATAAATGTATTAAGTGATTTTAGAAATCGTAAAAATTATCCATATTATGATAAAAATGATAAGTCTAAAAAAATTAAAGGAATGAAAATTACAGCCCTTGAAAGTAAAGAATTAAAAACGATTATAGCAAATAATAAAAAATATAATGAGCTTTATGAGATTTTTGAAAACGCTTATCAAGCTGACCTAGCAGAGCTAGATGTCGATGAGTGGTATCAAAAATATATTGTTGAAAAAATTTAAAAAAGTTGCTGTGTTATTTTTCAATAAAATACAACACAGCCTATAAAAACAATAGCAAAAGCTCTTAGAATATTAAGAGTTTAATTTTTGATTGTATAGTTTCTATAATATCAGACTTAACCCATTTTTCAAGCTCATCTTTACTTGCATCAATACCGTTCATGCTTAAATGCCACAAAGCGTTTTCTAGTGCTTCTTGGCGTATTCTTTGTGCTTGTCGTGTTTCATTAAATAAAAATTTATGGAATTTAATAGTTTTCTCTTTGAGAAAAAATTCTAAATCTTGTTTATGAAAGCCCTTGAATTCTGTTTTGAAATGCTCAAAAATAGGATCTAAAAAATCGCTTTTTCTATAATCTGCCCAACCAAGATAAATTTTTACATCTGCTAGGTTCATAAAATGCTCATAATCTTCAAATGTTTGTAAAGCTGGGGACATACTCAAAAAGGCTATGTCAAAATGCAAGCCTTGATTTTTTTGTATCCATTCTTTAAAGCTTACATTTTCAAATTTAATATTATTGAGATTTAAGCTCAAGGCATCTTCTTTGAAAAATTCAAGCATGGATTGGGCACTGTCTATAGCTGTAATTTCCTTTGCATCTTTAGCTAAATGTAATGTCCAAACCCCAGTGCCACAACCTATGTCAACGATATTTTTATTTTTAAAATAAATATTTAATTTTGTAAGTTCTTTGAAGGTTTCCTTTTGGATATTGTCTAGCTCTTTATTGTATCTCGCATAATTTTTCGCTTTTTTATCCCATAAGTTCATGAATTATCCCTTAAAATATGTAATCTTAGCAATCTTTTCAAATAAGTAAGCATATTAGCAATACCTAACCCTTTAACATTATCTCCACATCTCCCCACCCTAAACCCTAAGCATTAACACTCCCCCCAAACCACATAACCATTTTAATACATAAGCACTTAACAGAGCTTGCCATATGTAATATTCATGTATCTCATAAGATATATCATTTTATTCAATACAATAAACAAAGAATCTTTTATAGA
>JARHYY010000038.1 GCA_029258405.1 Helicobacteraceae bacterium
TATGAATAAAGAATGCAATAATGTAAGTAATTAATCTCTATATATAAAAGATTCTTTGTTTATCTTATGAGATACATGAATATTACATATAACAAGCTATATGTGAAATGTTTGTGTGGTTTGGGGGTTAGAGATAATATCAAAGCTAGGTATTGCTAATTCTTTTTTGGCTTACCATCCCCTTTTTTAGCTATGGAAAATAGATTATATCATCAACTTAAAATATGAGTTGCATTTTTTGATTTTTTAGTATAATATTATCAAAGTATTTTACATTGTCATGTGAAAACAGCAAAAACTCTAAGTTGAAACTGAATATAATATGATTACTGAAAAAACATTTTTAGACGATTCTATATAAGTTAAAATAATTCGTTAAACTGAAAGATTGCATAGTGTAGGTTTCTACAGTTTTAGCGGTTTCTATATCATGGCGTTAAATATTGACTTTAAGGATAAGCAAGATGAATGAAATACTTTCAAAAACAATTGATAGCCTTCCTCCACTTCCAGAAACTGTATCAGCATTACAGAGCTATATTAATCAAGCGGGCTCTGAGGTTAAAATGCAGGGTGTAGTTGATATTATATCCAAAGATCCTCTCATTACAGGAGAGCTTTTAAGGCTTGCTAATTCTCCTTATTATGGGTTTTCACGAGAAATAGCAACTATACAGCAAGTTGTTTCTTTGCTTGGTATCAATAATATTAAAAATGCTGTAATAGCAAGTTCTATTAAAAATAAAATGCATGTGGATATGTCTCCTTATGGGCTTAATACACAACATTTTTTAAGCAATACAAATGCTGAAGTCAATTTTATTACTGATTGGTTGATACAAGAAGATAAACAATTAGCACAATTCCTTGTTCCATGTTCAATGCTCATGCGACTTGGAATGATACTCTTAGCAAATGCACTCATAGAAGAGAAAAAAGATAAAGACTTTTTAAAAGCTCTTGAAATGAATAATTTTAAAAATGTTTCACTTATCGAAAACGATTTTTGCGGGGTAGATAGCTTATCTTTTCTTGGATATTTATTTGATCATTGGAAATTTGATGAAGCTCTCATACAAACAATAGCTTATGTGCCAAACCCCCATGCAGCAACTGAAAACATACAAAAAAATGTTTATGCACTTGCTATTGCTAATAGAGTATTTGATCCCTATACAGGAGGAGAACCGTATAATATGAGTGTTGTTAAAGCATTGTTTAAAGAAGCAAAAGAAAAAGGCATTATTTATAATTACGATAATTTTGTAGCCAAATTACCCACTAAAGCCTATAATAACCTTAATGTAGATGTAGAAGTATGAGCATAGAAGATAGAGTGCATAATATTGTAAATACCCTTGAAAACAAAAAGGGAGAATCAATAGAAATCTTTGACTTGCGTCAGAGTAGTTATTTTGTCGATTTTGTTGTACTTGTTAGTGCATTTGTTGATAAACATGCCTTGGCACTTTTAGATTCTCTCAAGGAAGATCTTAAGCCCAAAGGTGAAGAATTTTTAAATATCGAAGAAGGAAGCGATTGGATAGCCATTGATTTAGGCGATATAATTATACATATTTTCACAGAGGGTCATCGTAGAAAGTTTAATCTTGAAGAGTTCTTGTGCTCAATCCAAAAAGCATCTCAATAATTAATGTGGATATAATGCAATGATTTCTCTAATGGCTTCTTGTAGCCCTATAAAAACAGCTCTTGAAATGATAGAATGTCCTATGTTAAGCTCTTTTATTGAAGTAATATGTGTTATATGGGCAAGGTTGTCTTTATTGAGTCCATGTCCTGCAGCAACATATAAACTTTCTTCTTGAGCATAATGAGCCACAGTTTGTATATGGCTTATTTCTTGGTGTAGAAGTTCTTTGAGCTTTTCTGTGTCATAGTCTTTAAACTCTACGATGTGATGACGCATTCTCTTAGGGTTATTATAGAGCATTAAAAAAATATTGGCATATTTTCCTGTGTGAAGCTCAATTTTATCTGCACCTATTCCTTTGCTCTGTTCAATATTTGCCCTTGTAGGATCAATAAAAAGTGAGGGCACAATGCCATAATCTTTAATCATAGCTATGCAATTTTTTATTTTTTCTTCTCCCTTAAAGAGCTCAAGCCCTCCTTCTGTAGTAACTTCCTCCCTTTTTTCTGGCACAAGGGTAATGCTGTAGGGCTTTAATGTACAAATATATTTTAAAATACTGTGTTCGCTAGAACATTCTACATTCACAGGAAGCGGAGAATATTTTATAATATCCCTTGCATCACTATCGCAAATATGCCTCCTATCTTCTCGAAGATGAAAAGTAACTTGATGAGCCCCAGCTTCTTTAAGATATTGCAATGAATCAATAGGGTCTGGTTCATTAATTCTTCTTGCTTCACGCAATGTGGCAATATGGTCAATATTAACACCTAAGTACATGTATCTCCTTTATGACAATATACCATAAAGGAGCTTAAGTGCAATAAATATTATCGATGTTGCACACCATAAACACAAAAAGCTTCAATCTCTATTAATGAGTTCATTATGTGAATATACTTATTGCTTTTTTAGTGATAGTGTTTAGTGTAATAAGATAATTTTTAGAGTGGTATTGCTATAATTTGCTTATTTTGATAGATAAGGAATTAGTATTAATGAATTTTGAAACAATTATTGGACTAGAAGTTCATGTGCAGCTTAATACAAAAACAAAAATATTTTGCTCATGCCCTACAAGTTTTGGTGAGCATCCTAATAAAAATGTGTGTCCCACATGCTTGGGTTTGCCCGGTGCATTACCTGTCCTTAATAAGGAGGCACTCAAAAAAGCTATTAGCTTTGCTACAGCGATTAAGGCAGAGATTAATCAAAATTCTATTTTTGCACGCAAAAATTATTTTTACCCCGATTTACCAAAAGCATATCAAATAAGTCAATTTGATATACCTATCGTGGGTAAAGGCTCTCTTGATATTGAAGTTAATAATATTCAAAAAAGAATTGGAATTACAAGAGCACATCTTGAAGAAGATGCAGGGAAAAATATACATGATGGTGCTTTTTCAAAAATTGATTTAAATCGTGCCTGCACCCCATTGCTTGAAATTGTAAGCGAACCTGATATGCGTAATAGCGATGAAGCTATTGCCTATCTTAAAAAATTGCATTCTATTGTTCGCTTTTTAGGAATTAGCGATGCTAATATGCAAGAAGGGAGCTTTAGATGTGATGCAAATGTTTCTATTCGTCCGGTAGGTGATTATGCACTTTATACAAGAGTTGAAATTAAAAACCTTAATAGTTTTAGATTTATACAAAAAGCTATTGAATATGAAGTGCAACGACAAATACAAGCATGGGAATATGGTAACTATGCAGAAGAAGTATATCAAGAAACAAGGCTTTTTGATACAGCAAAAGGCATTACAAAATCTATGAGAGGCAAGGAAGAATCAGCTGATTATCGCTATTTTCCAGATCCAGATCTTTTGCCTGTCTTTATTCCTGATTCACTATTGCAAGAGGCTTCAAATATACCCGAAATGCCAGATGAAAAACAGATACGCTATATAAAAGAATATGGACTCAAGGAATACGATGCCCATGTTCTTACTTCAAATCTTGAAATGGTACACTATTTTGAAGAAATGCTTACAGAAAATATTACCCCTCAAGGGGCGGTAAGGTGGCTTACAAGTGAATTGTTGGGCAAATTTAAAGGTGAAGTAAATATAGAAAATTCTCCTGTTAAAGCAAAAACTTTAGCTCGTTTAGTGCAATATGTTGAAAATGGTACCATAACTGGTAAAAGTGGTAAAGAGTTGCTTGATATTATTTTCAATAACCCTCAAAATACTGATATTGATGCAATTATACAACAATATGGACTAAAGCAAGTCAATGATGATTCAGCTATATTAGAAATTATCGCTAATGTATTAGCCCACAATGAAGATAAAGTGCAAGAATATAGAAATGGCAAAGAAAAATTATTTGGCTTTTTTGTAGGGCAAGTTATGAAGATGGCAAAAGGGGTGAATCCAACAAAAGTTAATGAACTTTTAAAACAAAAACTCACTATGTAGAATTACTATGGCAAAAATAACAATATTAGGCGGTGGTGCTTGGGGTTGTGCATTATACAATGCCTTTAATTGCAAAAATAATGTTTTAAAAATAGTATCTCGTAGAAAATTGCAAGATTATAATCAATATCTTTTTCATGACTCTTTAGATGCAGAATATTTTGTTATTGCTATAGGTTCTTCTTACTTAAGAAGCTATTTACAAAAACAAATTTTACCACAAAATTCAAAGATTCTTGTAGCCACAAAAGGCATTGAAGAAGAAAGCTGTGCATTTATGAGCGATGTTATGGAAAGTTTTTTTGAAAAACAACAGCTTGCTTACTTGGCTGGTCCATCTTTCGCCCTAGAGGTTATGCAAAAATTGCCATGTGCATTAGTTATACATTCATACTCGCAAAGTCTTGCAGAGGAGCTTCAAATGATATTCCCACCATTTATACGAACCTACATTGGTGATGATGTTATCGGTGGTGAAATTGCAGGTGCATATAAAAATGTTATTGCTATTGCAGGGGGGATATGTGAGGGTTTGAAGTTAGGACAAAATGCAAGAGCTTCATTACTTGCTAGAGGTTTGGTAGAAATGGAGCGTTTTGGTCGTTTTTTTGGTGCAAAAATGAAAACTTTTCTAGGGCTTTCTGGGGCTGGAGATTTGTTCCTTACATCAAATTCAATGCTTTCAAGAAATTTTCGTGTTGGACTAGGTTTATCATCGGGCAAAAAAATAGATGACATTATTAACGAGCTTGGTGAAGTTGCAGAAGGCATTAAAACATCAATGGCTATTGAAACTTTGCGTAAAAAACATAAAATATATACACCTATTGCTACAGAAGTTGTGCAAATCATCAATGGAAAAGATATACAAAAAAGTTTTCAAGAAATGCTTTCTATGCACACATAAACTGCAATCATTAATAAATTAATAATTTTATTGCGAAATATATTCATATGGATTTTGGGATATTAAGAAGAAGCATGCCTATTATAAAAAATAGATTTATTGGTTAGTTGCAATGGCAGAAGCCATCAACCAAAATACAGAAAAAACTAAATATGGTTTAGCTTAATAACTCAATCTCTCCAAATTATAGATAGGGCAAAAAAGGATATTTAATGAACTCATTGAACTCAAAGACAATCCACAACTTCATGAATGAAGGGATTCTGTAAATGAACTCTTAGAGCTTCTTGCTCTAGGCACAAGTAATGATCTCAATGAAATTACAAGCAAAACAAATGGCATTAACGATTAATAGATTTTATCTTGACTCTAAAACCCATAGACAAGAATTTATATTTCAAGCAAAATAGACGTTATAATGCTGGTTTAATATATATAGATAAACTTAACTTATTGATTTACTAGCTTATTGCTAAAAGGAGCAGAATGCAAAAACTATTACTTGATACCTCCATTATTCTTGATGATACACAAAACCTTGTGTATCTTCATAAAAAACAAAATGAGCTTTATATGAGTGATATTATTTTAGAAGAACTTGATAGAAAGAAAGATTCTCAAAGTGAGAGTGGTTTTTTTGCAAGAGAATTTTTTCGCTGTGTTACTCATGCTGATTGCATAGAGCCTTTAATGAAAGCTTTAAGTGGTGATTATATTTCACAAATTATTTTTAAAAGTGGAGAGATTTTTGTGCCTATATGGGTTATTATGCGAAAACATTATAAGACTGCCTTCGTGGATTATGGCTATAATGATGCACGTATAAGAGAAATTGCAAAAGATTATCAATTAGTTTTGCTTACCAATGATATTGCTTTAAGGGTACGTTCATTTACAGAGAATATACAATCCCATTCATTAAAAAGAGGGCAGGTACTTAACCCAAAAGAAATAAATTTCATATATGAAACCACATTGTTAAGGGATTTAAGCGATAAACAAGCTTTTGAAGAAAGCCGAGAGTTTCAAACATTAAGCCAATGGCATATAATAGCTATATCAGAACTTGACTATACAGATAGCGTATCTTATTTTACTGGTAAAAAATATTTTGGAATAAAATATAATAATAAACTTGAAATTTTAGAACTTGATTTGATTCTTAAAGAACATAAGCCTTATGTGTTACCGCTTAATATTGAACAAAAGTTAGCTTATGCACTTTTAACTCACCCGCATAATCAATTGAGTATTATCACAGGTAGCACAGGTAGCGGCAAAACACTTATTGCTCTGCAAGCTGGAATTTCTTTGCAAAAGCTTGGTGTAGTTGATGGAATTATTTATATGAGAAACACTATTACTGCCAATGACAAAGAAGCAGAATTGGGCTTTAGAAAAGGTGATGAGTTGCAAAAGTTACATTATTTTATGTATCCTCTTTTTAGTAGCGTTAATTTTATTATCGAAAATCTTAAAGAACACTCTTTAGCCAAAAGAATCGAGTATAAAGGTGAGAGTAAAGGCATAGACAAAGAAGAGGCAACGCAATATTTTCTACAAAAGCATAGGATAGAAGTAATGGATATAGCCCACGCAAGAGGAGTGAGCTTGCATAATAAATTCATTATTTTTGATGAGGTACAAAATGCATCTGATGCCACCATCAAACTCATTGGCACAAGGCTTGGAGAAAAAAGTCGTATTGTATTTTTAGGCGATTATAATCAAATAGATCATCCTTATTTAAGTAAATTTCGCAATGGTGCTTTAAGCCTTTTATCAAAGGCAAAAGAAGATGATTTTCTTTTTGGTTTGCAATTTCAACATACTATTCGTAGTCAGATTGCACATTGGTTTGATAAATATTTTTGAGCGTGATGAATAATATCCCCCCCTATAAATACTATTAAACACGCGATAGCGAGGTTTAATAGATTAATACTAAATCTAAAAATTCAAATAAACTGAATGCTCCATATCAATAAGTTATGCTATGAGTTTATCATATAAAATGTGGGTGCAATGAGCTCAAGAGTATTAAAGCACTAAAAATAAGCAAGTGATACAAATAAATATTTAAGTGCGATAGATAAAAACACTTAAAATACCTATAAAATTAATAAATGCAAGAGCCAAAAGTCATAGAGAGCAATAACATGTAATAATATACTAAGATAGTTTTATCCTTAATATTAATGCGACAATTGAATAATAACCTTATTGTCCTTAATTTCTAGTACTTTAACTTTATCTCCTTCTTTTAGTGCTGATGTTATAGAATCTGCTAATTTTATATCAGTATCATGAGTTTTAGAATCGTGCAATTTATACGCCCATAATGCACCCTTAAAATATACCATACCATCTTGTATTTCGCCTATTCCGCTTGCATTTTGCAAAAAGTCATTATAATGCTGTGAGTTTTCAAACCATAATTTTATAGGTTTTTTTAATAGTATAAGAGAGAGCAATGAACATATACAAACACTAAGAGATTGCCCTACATAGATATTCCCAAATGTGCTAAAACCTATAAAATATTCAATCCCTGCTGTAATGAGTAAGCCTATACCAATAAACAAGAGAAAAAAAGAGAGAAAAAATATTTCAGCTATTATTAATGCAATACTACAACATAAAAGTGTAATTACAGACATTTATTACCCTTTGCTTTTTGGTTTTATAGCTACTTTTCATTTTTTCTTAAAAAATCTTTAATAACGCTCAATCCGCCTATAAATTCACTTGTTTCATAGGGGATAATTATTTTATCTTTACTTGGATTTTTTGCCATTTCGTTAAAGGCTACAATACGCTCTTTTATTAAGAGAAATTCTGCAGCTTGTGCATTTTTTGCCATTTGAGTGGCAATGAGCTCTATGGCATCGCTTTGTCCTTATGCTAATGCTATTTGTTCGTATTTCTTTGCATCAGCCATACGCTCAATAGCTTCAGCTTGCAATACTTTTTCTTGCTTTAGGGCTTCTGCGTTGCGTATCAATGCTTCTTTTTCTGCTTGTGCTTTAAGCTCAATAGCCCTTTTTTCGCGTTCTGCTTTCATTTGCATATTCATTGCTTCTTCAATATCTTTTGGCACAGATATTTCGCTAATTTCAACACGCATGATTTTAACGCCCCAATTGTCTGCAGCATCGCCTAAGGCTACTTGCAAGGCAGCATTCAATCTATCTCTTGATGAAAGCGAATCATCAAGATTGATACGTCCTATCTCTCCTCTAAGTGTTGTGATAGCAAGGTTTGCAATGGCTTGTTTATAGTCATTGACACTATATACTGCTAATTTAGCATCAAAAACTTTTAAGAATACAATGCCATCTATATTGATATTGACATTATCTTTTGTGATTACTTGTTGTCGTCCTATATCTATCATTTGTTCTCTTACACTCACTATCTCGCTCACCCCATCAATAATTGGGATAATAAAATGAAAGCCTCCATCAAGCACTCTATGGAATTTCCCTAAGCGTTCAACAATGGCAATATCTGTTTGTGAAATAATTTTGACTCCGAAAAATAACACTACTACACATAGTGTGCATATAGCTATAGCAAATATTAACATAATAACTCTTTTATGGATAATTTTAATTATATCAATAATTTCTAATATTTAACTAAAATAGTGTAATTTGCTTTTTTATCTTTATAAAAATAAATGAGAACATGGCAATATTTTACACTACAAAGCTAAGATGAGAAAAACTCCCTAATGAGCAATTGCACCGACATAGCAAAACATAAACAAATCACTGCAGGGCGAATAATTTTTGCTCCATGTTTAATGGCAAGCTTTGCTCCCAAACTCGCACCTATCATCTGTCCAATACACATAACAATACCTAGAATCCACAGCACATGCCCACCAACAACAAAAAGCAAGGCTGAAGCAAGGTTGATACTAAATACAATCCAACGCGAATGTGCTAATGCTTTGCTTAGCCCATATCCTGCAATGCCAACGAATATTGCTAAGATAAAAGAGCCAATCCCCACACCAATGAGCCCACCATAAATGCTTGCGATAGCACAAGAAATATAGAATAGAACAAAGTTAGGAGATTTTGCTTGATCTTCATCGCTAATTTTTGATGAGCACAAAAAATATATGCCTAGGCCAATCATCACAAAAGGCAAGGCTTTTGCCAAAAACTCAAGCGGTACAAACTGTACGCCCAACGCCCCAACACTAGAGCAAACGACTGCTACGAATATGCAAGTGCGACTTTGTGCTAAGTTTATCAAGCCCTTTTGATAATAATGTGCCGCACCTGTAAATGAGCCAAAACATGCTTGGAGCTTATTTGTGGCTAAGGCTTGTAATGGGTTAATGCCACTAAGCAATAATAAGGGCATTGTTATCATTCCTGCTCCGCCAGAGAGTGAGCCAACAAGCCCGCCAAAAATTGATGCAACAAACAATATAAGATACCAAAATAGAGCTATATCCCCAACCATAAATAATATCTCCTTGCTATTATGAGATTCTTGCTCATTTATCAGCAATTTATTATAGCAATGATATTTTACAATAACACTTTATATTGATACATTTATGGATTTACTTCTTTTTTAATAATATCTCTATACCGCTCAAAATGGAGCTCAAGCTTTTATATAGCCCTTTGCCTGCGTTGGTTATTTGCTTGTTATTGTGCTTTGCTTGTGGCAAATAGAGAAAATACGAACAATAGCATGGAGAATATTTGCTAAGCGTAAATATTCCCAAAAAGTTCTATAAATTTCTTTTGTTCCTTATTCGTCTTTAGTAAATATAACTCCACACAAAAAGGATATAAAAAATGTTATAATTGCAGACAGAAGTTTAATATACCTTAAATCTATAGCCTTTGCTTTCTATGAAGGTATAGAAGATTATAGCGGGATAGAAACATGGGATATAAGCAAGATTAAAGATTTTGCTTTATGTTTTGCAAATTGTGATAACTTAAATGTAGATATTAGCAAATGGAATGTAGGCAAGGGCAAAATTTTTTATTACATGTTCAGTGATTGTAAAAATTTTAATTGCGATATAAGCTCATGGGATATGAAAAAAGCTAAGGAGATGGATTACATGCAATGTGCAACTTGTTCCCCTACAAATATTTACAAGCATAAAACAGTGAGTTTAAGTAAAATATACTATATCTCACTATAAATTCTACAAATTCAAATGAGGGAGTGAGTCCCAAAGGAATTTACTTAACTCGC
>JARHYY010000046.1 GCA_029258405.1 Helicobacteraceae bacterium
ATGAGATACATGAATATTACATATAACAAGCTATATGTGAAATGTTTGTGTGGTTTGGGGGGAATGTTAATGCTTAGAGTTTAGAGTGGGGAGATGTGGAGATAATGTTAAAGTTGGGATTGGTAAAATGTTGTATTAAATAAATGCTATACAGTTATTGATAGAGTTGATTTTGTAAAAAATGGACGTAAATTGACTAAAGAGTAGATTAAATTTTTAGACAACAAAGTAGATAATATAAAAGAGCGAGTTAAAAAGATACAAATATAGAGCCTATTTATTATTCTGCAGGATTAAAAAAGAGGGCAAACCACAAGAAGAGCCATATAATATTGCAAAGTTCCTTTATTGCATTACAGAAAAAACCCATCCTAAAAAGCGTTTAGCATATATAGGGGAAATAAACAAACCAAAATGTTCAAATGATGAGGGTAGAGCATGGAGCAAAGAAACAGAAAAAGATTGCTTAGATTCTCTGTTTGAATTACTTAAATTTATAATAGATCATAAAGACACTATAAAAATTACTATAAAAACTGCAATAACTAGTGCATCGATTATAAAAAAAATTTTAGATTATTTTTCGAAAAAATAGAACAGTTGAACTCTAAGCAATTTATTATCTTCTTATTTAAAAGTTTTTTTGCTTAAGAGCTTGATTTCAAAAGTATTTAGCATGGGAATTTATAACCATTGATAGGGCTAAATATGCTAGTGGAAAATGTATATTAATAATTATTTTATTTTTACATGGATGGTTTGAGATAAATGCGATCACCTACTGATAGAGGTAAGTGAGATTGCAGGGAAAAGGTACGCCCCTCTGTTTGAACAATAACCTCTACCCAATCGCCAAAAAAAATATTTTCAATTACTTCAGCGGCAATGCCATCATTGTAACAAATTTCTAAATGTTTTGGACGAAAAATCCCTTTTTTACTTGTGAGCCAATTTTTAAAAGAAGTATTTTTGATATCTTCAAAATCGTGAATATAATTAACCGCACCTAAAAATTTTGCGGATTCAAGATTGCTTGGGTTTTCATAAAGCTCTTTTGGTGTTCCACTGTCTAAAATAATTCCTTTTTGGATAAGCATAATTCTATCAGAGAGATAAAAGGCATCATCGCGATTATGGGTAACAAGAATAGCACTTAAACCATTATCTTTTAAAATTTTTTTAATATCTTTTCTCATTTTTATACTTAAATTATGATTAAGATTTGAAAAAGGTTCATCAAAGAGAATGATTTTTGGACGAGGAGCGATAGAGCGAGCAAGAGCAACTCGTTGAGCTTGCCCTCCACTTAATTCATGGGGGTATCGATTATGTAGCTTTTGTAATTCAAGCATTAATAAAAGCTCATCAATGCGTTTTTCTTGTTCTTTTTTGCTTAAATGTGAGAGTCCAAATTGTATATTTTGATATACGGTAAAATGAGGGAAAAGAGCATAATCTTGAAATAATATTCCAACATTTCTTTGCTTAGGGGTAGTATAAAAACCTTTTTTTGATGCTAATTGTCCATCAATGCTAATCATGCCTTCATCAATGCCGAAAAAACCAGCAATGCAACCAAGTAAAGTACTTTTACCGCAACCACTTTCTCCAAGTATGGTTAAAAGTTCTCCATTGAATAAATCAAGATTAATGCCTTGAAGAACAGGAACGGAATCAAAACTTTTATATAAATTTTTAATTTCTACTATTTTTTCATGCTTCATGAAGTTCCTTTGTATGATTATGCTGCTCAAAATAATGCATAAGAAATGTGGGAATCAATCCAAAAAATACAATAAGAACCGATGGAAGTGCTGCATCATAAATTTGTTCGTTTTCACTATAGGCAAAGGCTGCTGCTGCTAAAGTTTGATAACCAGAAGAAGCGAGAATAGTTGAAATAGGAAGCTCTTTGAGGACATCAATACAAACAATAATAAATGCAAGGACTAAGCTCCACCGTAAAAGAGGAAAATGAATTTTACCAAAGAGCACAAAAGGCGATGTCCTTAAGGTAAGGCAGGCATAGTCAAAATTTTTAGGAATTTTAGCATAACCGCTTTCTAAGGCAAAAATACCAGAAGCTAAAAATCTTACTAAATAACCAAAAAATAAAATGCTAAATCCGCCTCCAAGTGCATATTGAATAGATAAAGGCTCTAGGATATTATGATTAATAAAACCTAAAAACAATAAAATGCCAATAGCAACAACTGCCCCGGGAATGGCATAGCCTAAAGATGAAATTTTTAAAATTATTTTTGCTATTTTACTATTGCCAACCCTCACAACAAAGCAGAGGTAATAAGAAATAACAACGATAAAAAAAGCACTTGAAACCGACATAATTACACTATAATAAATAGCATCAACAAATTTAGGGAAGGTTTCAAAAAAATCATAAAAACCCCAATATAATAGCCAAAGCATAGGGATAATAAAGGCAAAAAATAAAACAATAAAGCACCATAAAAATGCCATGAATGATTTAAATCCATAGAGCTGCTTTTTAGAGGTGCTAAGAAATTGCTTTTGTGCATATCCTTTGCTGCCTCGTTGATATGATTCAATACCAAGAATCATGAGAACAAAACACAGCAAAACAGCACTAAGAGCAATTCCGCTTACTTCATCACCACCTGCTAACCATGTCCTAAATATGCCCGCACTAAAAGTATCAACACCAAAATAGGCAACTAATCCATATTCACTTAAAGTCTCCATGCCCACCAAAGAAAGTGCACCCACAATACTTAAACGACAAAAAGGCAAAATGACCTTCCAAAAAATGGTTATGCTCGAAGCATTTAAACTTTGAGCACTCAATAAAATACTTCCAAGGTTTCTTGAAAAACTGCCCTTAACAAAAAAATACACATAGGGGTAGAGGGCAAACGCAAGAATCATGATGGCTCCATAAGTATTCATAATGTCAATGCGACTTTCTATACCTAAAAGTGTGGGAATAGTTCCTTCATATTCCAAAAGATTTACCCAAGCAAAACCCATAATATATGCAGGTATTGCCAAGGGAAGTATAAGAGCCCATTCAAAAACCTTGGAGCCAAAAAACCCATAAAACGCGATAAGATAGGCTGTTGATATACCAATAATAAAGGTAATGGCTATCACGCCTACCAAAACAATAAGACTGCCTATAATATATCGCGGAAGCACATGCTGACTTAAGTGAGCAAGTGTTTCTTGGTTAATAAAAGGGATATGAAATAAAATAACAAACACAGGAATAAGTATCAATGCTATAATGAGCAAAGCTACACTACCCCAACTCCATCCTAAATTATACAAACAAAACCTTTTTTATAAATTTAAATTATTTCCAGCCAACTTCATCAAAAATTTTAAGTGCTTCTTGTGCATTTTTCCAATAAGCTTCAAAATTTGGTGTTTCTACTTTAAAGTCTCCCCATTGCTGCAAAATTGGTGCTGGTTTTACATTGACATTTACAGGATATTCATAATTTTCATTAGTAATCATTTCTTGAACTTCTTCACTTAAGATAAATTCAATAAACTTTAAAGCATTGTCTTTGTTTTGAGAGCTTTTTAAGATTCCAATCCCGCTTACATTGATATGCGTACCCCTATCATTTTGATTAGGGAAAATAATATATACTGACTCTCCTGCTTTTCTATCTTTCTCATCTTTTGAATTCAAAAGATGTCCTAAATAATAGCTATTTGAAATGGCTACATCGCCTTCTTTAGCATAAATAGCTCGTAT
This sequence comes from Helicobacteraceae bacterium, assembly GCA_029258405.1. Lineage (GTDB taxonomy): Bacteria > Campylobacterota > Campylobacteria > Campylobacterales > Helicobacteraceae > NHYN01. Next base: position 3,746 of record JARHYY010000046.1, read on the forward strand.
TTGATCTCTGTCTGCTCCTTTTGGTTCTCGTGCAAAATTTGCAGTAACGCCCTTTGCCCATTCTTTTGCTTTTTCTCTTCCAAGGCTTTCAATCATGAAAGATTCTAAAGAAATATTATAAACTGCACTTGAACTTCTCACTAAAACCTTGCCTTTCCATTTTGGGTCGGTTAAATCTTCGTAAGTTTTAATGCTCCCTTGAGGGACACGCTCTTTAGACGCCACAATAACCCTAGCTCTTTTTGCAAAAGCAATCCATTCATTATTTTTACCTCGATATTCTTTTGGTGAGAGTTTTTCAATAGTAGGAGAGTTTGCAGGCTGGAAAAGACCAGATGCTCTTACTTGCTCCAAGTTTCCAGCATCAGCAGTCATAAAGAGATCTGCCTTTGTATTTTTACCTTCAGCTTCTATTCTTTTAGCAAGTTCATTGGCTCTTGCTTGAACAACATTCACATTGATACCTGTTTTGTCTTTAAAAAGCTTAAATATACCTTTATCTGTATCATAATGCCTATGAGAATAAATAGTAATCTCATCGGCAGCAAAAAGGCTACTAAATGCTAAAGAAAGCAAAATTCCTAATCCAAATCGTTTCATAAGATATTCCTTACTATAAAATATATTGTCGAAGTATAGCTATTAAAACTTAAAATAATATTTGTTATTATATATATTATCATAAACACAATAAAGGAGCTAGCAACTTTTATGCATAAAGAATCCAAATATAAAAGATTCTTTGTTTTGTTTATCTTAGCAGATAAATGAATATTGCAATTATAACAAGCTATGTATTGAAATGCTTGTATGGCTTGAGAGGGGGAAAATGTGGAAATAATGTTAAAGGGCTCTATCACTAAAATATATTATAAATACCTAATCTGTGTCATTTCATCTTTTTCTCAAATTTTTGTATGAAAAGGTGAGAAAATTACAAGTACAACCCCCCCCAAAAAAATACTATCTCACATAAAACAACAAGATTCAATAATATACTATACCTAAACCTCAAAACTCAAACAAAGAATAAACCTTAGAGTCTAAAAATTCAAATAATAGGATAAACCTTAAAGAATTTACTTAACTCCACTATATAAAGTTATATTATAAGCTTATTGTGAGATATATTGATATTGCATTGTATAAGAGTCTAGGATATGATATAAACATATATTCCTATAAGCTCTATGAAGCATATAGCTTTATACTTATATGACTAGTATTACAAAACAATATGATAGAGTAAAAACATATAAAGAGCAATAAGCTTTACACTAGTAATGCTTTATAATGCTATCATATATAGGAGTATAACATATAAGATAAGATATTAAGGAGATTAATAAGTTATGGTAAATGTGCAATAATGCTTATATAATATATTTATAGAATGTTTTTAAAAGTGAGTATATAACTTATTTACATTCGGTATGTTTTAAAAAACATGAGAGCACTTAAGTGCTATTGCTTATCCATTGGAGATAATCTTTATCCCCATCGATAATAGGTATAACAATAATTTGAGTGGTGTTGTAGGGGGAAATATTGTTGATATAATCCATGATAGCATTTAAATGCTTATCAATGCTTTTTAACGAGATCTCAATTTCTTCAGAGTTGCATAATTCATTATTCCAATAATAAAAACTTGATATAGGCTTCATTTGAATACAAGCTGCTAGATGATTTTTTATGAGTTCTGTAGCGACTTGTTGAGCAAGTTTAATATCTGGTAGAGTTATGAGTATTTGAATATATGGAGTTTTTTTATATTGCATATACTATACTTCTTTCATGCGTTTTTTAAGATTTTCAAAATCTTGTTTTTGTTTTTCTTCCCTGTATTCATCGCTTTTTAGCTTTTTCTTTTCAGCTATTCTTTCTGATTCTAAAAAACGCTGTTTTTCTCTTGCTTCTTTGATTTTTTCAATAAATTCTTCTCGCTGTTTAGGGTCTTGAAAGACAATGGGCTTTAGGCATAATATAGCTAATACAAGTAAAAAGAAAAAGATAGAAATACGCATATCATGAGTAAGATAATGCCATGATACTGCAACAATGCCAGCAATAAGAAATTTAAGTATAAAATGAAACATTAAATCATTCCTAATGGTATTTTATGTGTGAATGTTTTTTCTCCAAGGAGCAGTAAAAACATTTCGCTTAAATGTAAAAAGGGTACATTTATCGTATCTCTTTGGGCGGTTTTTTTAATGCGATTATTATGTTTCTCAAAAAAACTAAAAGTATTTGCTGAAAATGTAAGAATGAAATCAATACCTAAATCAACCATTTCATAATAAATGCGAGCGTTTTCTTTAAGTGCCACATCAGGATTAAAATGGGTAATATGTGTTATTGATTCATGGTGGTTATTTTTATTTAAAATGCTGACACCTAAATTTTCTGTCAGTTTGTGCTGAAGCTTTTGAAAAAAATCTCCCTCAATTGTTTGCCTTAATCGAGAAAAGGCTGAATTGCAAATGGCTATTTTAAAACCTTGCCAATTTCTCTTAAGTTTTGCTTGTATTTGTTGATTCTGTGTGAGAAATGCAGAAAGAGATGTATGCGTTCCTAGTATTTCTATGTCTTTTATTTGCTTTCTATATGTCGCAAAAGCATCTTCTTCTTTAAGCGTTTTAAGGGCAAGCAAGCCGCTAATATAGCTTCCTTCTTCAATGAATAGGGGTGTAAGTTGCTGAGATTGTATATTTTGAAAAAAATTTACCCATGAAGAAACCCACCATTCAGTAGCATAAAGAGGTAAAAATAAGCCTTCTTGCATATGGTCTGGTGCTATAAGAATTTCTCGTTCTAAGGGTATATCGAGTGCTTGAAAAAGCTTTTGTGTGCTTTTCTCAAAGATTCCCTCTTTATTATTTCCTATGATTATGTATTTCATGAAATTTTTTCCTTTAGATTGTTCGCATATTGTATCCAATAATTATCATAAAAAGGATAACCATTTAATAATGCTTGCTGAGCAAACATTAATTCTTTGTCATATGTTTTTATTTCAGGAAAAATCCTTCCTTTAAGGAGCATACAGTTCATCACTCCATTTTTTGGTGAAGAAATGAGCTTAAAAAGCTCTGTTGCTTTATGGGGATATTCTTTAGCCATGAGAGCAACAAAGATAAAAAAGCCCTCTCCAAGATAATCTTCAATGGAATGTGCAATAGGTGTAACAAAGCAAAATGGTAAAAGAGTATTGAATAAGGTGTAATTCTCTTCAGAAAGTGAGCAGATGTGCTCAACAAGCTTATAGCCCTGATTGATTAAAGAACGATTAACAATAAGGTCTTTTGCTGTGGCATGTGATGCAAATGATTCAAGCTTCCATTCATAGCCAAAACGCTCACAGAGTATGCCTACTTCTACATCTTGATGTATGACAACATTATTGATTTTAGCTGCTACACTGTCTTTTTCGTATCCAAAGTCAATAATATGTTCTGAAAGTAATTTATAAAAATCTGAAAGTTTGATATCTTCTTTTGTGATAATCTCTCTTTTACAGGAGTAGGGGAGGTAATCTTTATGGCTATTGAAGCGGATAAGCTCTAAATTAATTTTTACATTCATAGGGCATTTCCTTTTGCGAATTATTTTTTAAATGTTGATTTTCAGGGTTTTGCAAGAAAGCTTGCATGGAATTCTGGATACCTTGAGAGTTTTGAATATTTATTTCCTCTGAAAGAGGAGGAGGGGCATCAAAGCTTGCTAGCCTATTAATAAAAAGTATTTCTTCTGGAATATTGCTTTGAAGAGATTCTTGAGATGTGCAGAGTGTTATTTGCACGATAGAATCAAATGGGACATCAACAAAACTTCCTTCATTATCTTGCCCAAAGCCAGCCTCAAAACAAAGAATGTTTTCACGAATCTCTATACTTTCAAAGGTGTAGCCAACGAGCACAAAAAAGCTTAGCTCTGGCAACTCCTTTAAAATAGGGAGCAGAGGATTAAACTGAATTTTTTTAACATTGCACAATATCGAAAAGGTAATGCTTTTTTGAATAAGGTATTTTATGATTTGTTTAGCATGCTCACTCATGAGTGAATGAAAATTTTTATCTTCTGGCAGCTCCATATAATGCACTCCTTGAATATGTTTAATAGTCTTTTTTTATTGATTCTTTAAATTCTTGCATGAGAATCTTTATTTCATTAATACCTATTGTCCAAAAATCTTTACTTTCAATATCAAAGCCAAAAAGCGCAACAAGCTCTTTTGGGGGGCGGCTGCCTCCAGCACTTAAGAATGTAATATATTTTTCGATAAATGTATTTTTTTCTTGGCGATATAGCCCAAAAAGAGCCATAACTAGAAGCTGTCCATAGCTATAAGCATAGCAGTAAAATGGACTATGTATAAAATGGGGAATATAGCTCCACCAAAGTTTGTAATCTGATGTTAAGATAACACTTTCTCCAAACATTTTTTGATTTTCTTCAAACCAAATATTACTTATTGTTTCTGTGCTTATTTCACCCACTTGTGCATGAATTTTGCGTTCAAAATTGGTAAAGACTGTTTGTCTGAATAAGGTGGCAAAAATATCTTCTAGCTTACTTGCATATAATGCAATTTTTTCTTTTCCAGATAATGTATTTTTTATTTTTTCAAACAAGAGCATTTCGGCAAAGACAGAAGCGGTTTCTGAAGTGGTAAGGGGTGTATCTGCATTAAGATACCCCATTTTTTTAGAAAGTTCTTGGTGGATAGCATGCCCTAATTCATGTGCCATAGTAAAAAGGTCTCGGCGATTATTGGTATGATTTAATAAAACATAAGGATGTGCCGAAGGAACAGCTGGATGAGAAAATGCACCGCTTTGTTTATGTGCTCTTGGATGAGAATCTATCCATTGTTCTTTTAATGCTCTTTGAGCTATCTCTGCAAATAGTGGGCAAAATTCTTTGAAGCTTTCAAGCACTAAAGAAGCAGAAGTTTCAATATCAAAAGTTTTTTTACTTTCAAATAAAGGAGCATATCGGTCATAATCATAGAGCTTCTTTTTGTTGAGTAATTTCTTTTTGATGTTATAAAAGTCAGCAACAATATACATATTTTCATTGGCAACACAAAGCATGCTATCAACACTTTTTTGGGTTGTTTGGTTTGCTATATGTCTTGATTCTTCTGGTGTGCTATATTGGCGAATATCTTGTTTGATAGCCCATTCTTTTTTAATGATATTGAAAATATAGGTCAAAAGTGCCTGTTCTCTTTTGAGCGTTTTTGTGAGTGCCTTTGCAGCCTTTTTTCTTTTTGATTCTTGAGGATCATGGAGCTTTGAGAGTATCTCTTCTTCGGTATATTGTTTTTTATCCATCTTAAAGTGTAAGCGACTAAAATGCTCACTAAAAAGTCTTTCAAAAGCATTAGCTCCTGTGGGCGATAGCTTGAGGATAATGTTTTCTTCTTGTGTGCTTCTTAGGTGTTTTTTGTTTTTTAAGATATTATTGAGATAATTGCTATAATGGGTTGCATGTTCCATGAATGATTGAGATGTTGCTGAAGGCAAATGCCCAAATTCAATATCAAAGAATAAAAGATGCTCCATGTTGGCATTCATTTCAAGTTCGCACTCTGAATAGATAGCCCCTTGAGTAGTATCGCTTGCAAATTGAAGATAAGCATAAGTCATTACTTTAGCAATGAGTTCTAAGATTGATTCATATTCTTTAATTGCTTGCTCAAAGCCCTCTGCATCAAGAGAGGCTAGTTTATCTTTAAAGCGTTCCTCAAAGCTTATTGCTTTTTGCTTTATGTCTTCTTTGGTGTTTTGTAAATGTTGTTTTCCTGTAAAAAGATGACTTAAGTCCCATTTTTGTATTGTTTCCATTTGGCGTAAGAACTCCTTATGATGTAACTGTTGAGCTTAAAGTGCTCTTGTATTTCTTAGTAACAAAATATTTGTTTCTAGTGTGTCTATGGAGATTTTAACATAAAATCAACTAAAATATCATTATTTATCATTATTTGCTTGAAACTTCTTTGTGAAAAGATTCATTTTACAATACATAATATAGATATTAAAAAGTGTTAATATTCTTGTTTAATATTTGTTATATTTTATTATGTTATCATACAAAATTAATTTTTAAATAAAGGTTAAAAAAATATGCAAGTCGCTATCAAAAAAAAATATCCTATTATAAAAAAATCAACTATTCTTATTGTCGATGATGAAAGTGGTAATATGGTTATAGTAGCAGATATACTTAAACAACAGGGTGCTGATGTAATTTCTATCAAGCATTCTTACAATGTTTTGTATAGCACACAGTATAGAAATGTGGATATTTTTGTGTTAAATATTAATTCACCCTTATATGATGCGGCTGTTAAAGTTCGGCAGATGCGTAAAATGGTTGGTGGAGATATTCCATTTATGCTCATTTGCGAACCCGTTGAGGCACAAAAAATATTGGACATTATTGATTTATGTCCTGTAGGATATATTAATATGCATGATAGCCCAGAGCAGATTGCGGCTCGTTTTGCTATCGCACTCACACCTAAGGAATTTTCTATACAACACACTTTATTAAAGCGTTTATTAATGAAGGCTATTAAAACATTTGTTAAGGGCAAGAAGCTTGAAATTATTCAGTATATTATTGAGCACAGTAATGAACAGTATATATTTTATGGTTCTTATGGGCTTATTGCTGAACATTTGCAAATCAGCAAACCTACGGTAGTTAATTTATTTACGCAACTCATTGATGCAGGGCTAGTAACAAGGGTGCGCAATAAAACATATCGTTTAAATATTGATGAATATAGAAAAGTAATTATATAGCTTGAGAATGCAAACAATAATCCTTGATTTGTTGTGCGATTTTTTGCCCAACGATGTTCGTGAGTTCTTCTGTGCTTGCTTGAGCAATGGCATCAAATGTGCCAAAATATGCAAGTAGAGCTTTTAGTTTTTGTTGTCCCAAGCCTTTAATTTCAAGTAGTTTAAGGTTTATATCCTCTTTTCTTTTCTTTTTTCTGTGGTAGCTGATAGCAAAACGATGTGCCTCATCTCTTATGCGTTGAAAGAATTGTAAGCGTAAATCAGTGGGTTGTAGTGCATAGGGTTTATGGGATATATCCCATAAAATATCCTTGCTTGCACCTTTAGAGCGATGGGCTTTGCTGTCTAACTTCTCTTTTGAAATTGCCAAAATATCAGTGTTTGCTCCATAATGCTTGATGAGCTCTTGTGCAATGTTGATTTGCCCAATGCCGCCATCTAAAAGCCATAAATCTGGAGGAGGATTGTTTTTGAAGTCTAAGCAACGGCGAGTAAGCATTTCTCTCATTTGTGCATATTCATTTAAGCCTTCTAGCTTGTAGTGTCGATAATCTTTTTTTATGAAATTATTATCTTCAAAAACAACCATTGCACCTACGGGCGATTGTTTTTGAAAATGAGAGGTATCAAAGCATTCTATGCGATAGGGTATATCTTGTAGATTAAAAAGTTCCTGAATCTTATATGCAATATCTCTTGTGTTTATACTTTCTTGCAGGTGTATTTTTAGGTTTTCTTTAGCATTTAGCATACATAATTCAAGAAGCTTTTTTTTGCTGCTTTGAGTTGGGCTATGTATTTTAATGTCTTTTTGGCAATGCTCTTTGAGATAGTTTTGTAAAAGCTCTTTATCAGCAATTGCCCTTGGAAGAAGAATCTCTGTAGGGGTGATTGGCATAGGTTGGCTAAAACGGTTGATTATAGATTGTTTAAAAATTTCTTCTTCATCAAACATTTTATCTTTGAATATTTCATGGCTATGTGAAACGATCTTTCCATTACGCATGTAGAGCCACATAAGTATGATATGTCCATTGTCTTTCCAAATATGTGCTATATCAATATTTTCTGATTTTGCGATGTCAATTTGTGAATAATGTTTAATGTATTTTATTTTATTTATTCTTTCTTTTATCTTTTGAGCTTCTTCAAAGCGTAATGACTGGGCAAGCTGTTGCATTTTGCTTGTAAGAAGTTGAATAATAATGCTTGGCTTTTGCAAGGCTTGTAAAGCTTTTTTGAAATGTGTAGCATATTCTTCTTTTGTTATTTTTTGTTCGCAAGGAGCAGGGCATCGCTTTATTTGGTAGAATAGGCAGCTTTTTTGAGAATGAAGGCAAGCTTTTTTTTGCACAAGTGGAAAAAATTCATAAAGAGAATCAAGAATTTCTTTAGCTCCTATGGTGTAGGGTCCAAAATATCGGATATGCTTTTGGTGTAATATTTTTCTTGTAATGTCAAATCGAGGAAAATCTTCATTGGGGTTGTAATAAATATATGGATAGGTTTTATCATCTCTTAAAAGAATATTGTATTTGGGTTTAAGTTGTTTTATAAGGGAATTTTCAAGAATAAGGGCATCTTGCTCACTATTTGTGAGGAGGTATCTTAAATATTGAGTTTCTTGAATCATTTTATAAACTCTTGGTGAAAGATTGCTTGATGGGGCAAACTGTGGAGACTGTTTAAAATAATTTTGCACCCTTTTTCTTAGGTTTTTTGCTTTGCCTATATAGAGCAATCGTTGATGTGAATCAAAAAATTCATATACCCCGCTTGTTTGTGGCAATTCTTTTAACACATTTTGGAGCATTTGTAGTGGGTTATCAGCACTCATTGATTAATCCTGCGGTAAAAGTCATCTTCTCCTACGCATTGCTGTAGGCGATGGTGAGCATGAATAATGTTTCGTATTTCTTCAAATATGGCTGCTATCTTTGGACTGGTTGCAAGATTTTCAAATGCTCCTTTTGAGTGCTCTTCATAGGTGTATGGAGTAGCTTGTTCAGCTTCTTGCATATTAAATGCAAAATGACTCACAAAAACTTTTATATCAACAATATTTTCAAGCAATTTAAAAGAGCCATCGGGCTTTAAACTAGCAGCCTTTAAAGTGGCTTTTATTGTCTTTAAATTATAATTGAATTCTATAAGATGTGCTGGATGTTTTAAGGCTATTGATAGTATATTATTGTCTTTTTTGACAAAATGTATTTTATGTGCTAAAGATGGAAAAAATTGTTCAAAAAACTGTGTAATAATAATTTTTTTTTGAAGACAAGAAAAGGTGCGGGTTTTACTGATGTTATGAATAATATTATGAGCTGTTTTCATACTTGTATTATAACATATTTATTGTTAGTGTTTTTGGGATGTGGTCATAAAGGTATCCCTTTTTACAAAACAGAACCACAAGGGAATACAACAGAGTTATTTCCATTACATACAGAGGAAATATATAATGTACCTTTGATTGATGATGGAACATTGGAGGAAGGAGAGTTGCGTATAAGGGGAGCTAATGGAACGAGGTTATAACTATGATGTCATCATTATTGGTGCAGGTATTGCAGGGCTATATGCTGCTTTGCATATAGCAAGAGAAAAAGAGGTGCTTATACTTTGTAAAGAGCAACCTTGGGAATGTAATACTTTTTATGCACAAGGGGGCATTGCCGTAGCAAAGGATAAACAAGATATTGCTTTGCATATAGATGATACATTGAAAGCCGGAGCAGGCATATGCAATTTTGAATTAGTAAAAACCTTGAGCGAAGAAAGCTTGAGTGTGCTTGCTGATTTACTTAAACGAGAAATACCTTTTGATAGGGATAGAGATGGTAAATTGCTTTTTACAAAAGAGGCTGCTCACTCTACCAATCGCATTATTCATGCAGGGGGCGATTGCACTGGAAGGTTGTTACACAGCCATTTGATGAAACAAATACCCCATACTTTATGGAAAAATGCCACTGTTACAGAATTGCTTATCCATGAAAATCGATGCTATGGGGTAAGTGTGCTGACAAAAAGGGGCAATTATAACCTCTATGCCAATGATGTAATTATTGCTAGTGGTGGCGTGGGTGGTTTGTTTGAATACCATACTAATGCCTATACTATCTCTGGAGAATTGCAGGGCATGATATTGGAGAATGGTTTAGAGCTTAAAGATATGGAAATGCTACAATTTCATCCCACTGTTTTTATCAAAACAAAAAGAGCAAGAAAATATCTTTTAAGCGAGGCTCTAAGAGGAGAGGGAGCAACCATTATTGATAAAGAGGGCAATCGTTTCTTATTCGCTTATGATTCTCGAGGTGAATTAGCACCAAGAGATACTGTTGCAAGAGCCATTTTTGATTATCAACAAAAAAATAAGTGTGAAGTTTTTCTTGATATGTCTCATTTTGAAGAGGCTTTTTTTTACGAAAGATTCCCTAATATTGCACGCACTCTTAATACTTTTGGCTTTGGAGTTAAAGATTTAATACCTATTTCTCCAGCGTTTCATTATTGTATGGGCGGAATAGAAACAGATGATAGGGGCAAGGTTGTGGGCATGGATAATCTCTATGCTGTTGGTGAGGTTGCATGCACAGGTGTGCATGGTGCAAACCGCTTGGCAAGCAATTCCCTTCTTGAAGGTCTTGTATTTTCAAGAAGGGCAGGAATAGATATTGACAACAAATCATCTGGAAGCAGTAAAATACGAAAGTTTTCATTACAAAAAGAAAAACTAGAAAAAGAACATGATTTGAATTTGAAATATATCTTGCGCAAAATTATGTGGAATAAGGTGGGTATTGTTCGCAAAAAAAGCGGTTTAGATGAGGCTTTGGGTGGTGTTGAGGTAATGCTCCAAAGTAATATAGGGCGTTTATTGAAACTCCGTTTGCTTACTGCTAAAAAGATTATTCAAAGTGCCATCAAGAGAAAAGAATCACTAGGGGCACATTGTGTTATGGGGGAATATGATTCTTAGTTAATTTTAACATAGTTTATGCTATCATTAAACTTATATTTTTATTAAATTACATTGGATTTTTAAGAGCAAAATTATAATATGAGGAGATTTTATGAAAAAAGATATTCATCCACAATATATTCCTTGTAGGGTAACTTGTGTAACAAGTGGTAAAGAAATTGAAGTCATGAGCACAAAACCAGAATTGCGTATTGATATTTCATCATTTTGCCACCCATTTTATACAGGTTCTGATAAAGTTGTTGATGCCACTGGTCGCGTAGAGAAATTTAAACAAAAATACAATTTGAAATAAGTGCTATTTTTTGTGCCTACCCCTATTGGGAATTTGCAAGATATTACTGTTAGGGCATTAAAACTTATTGAGACATGTGCGGTTATTTTATGTGAAGATAAAAGGGTGGTTTCTTCCTTGCTTAGTCTTTTACATAGTAAAGGGCTTATCGCACTTGCTCGCCCTAAGCTTGTAGCTTTACATTCTCATAATGAAAAACGGTTCTTAGAGTGCTTGTCCCCTTCGTTTTTTGAGCAGGATATTTTATATATGAGTGATGCAGGAATGCCTTGTGTGAGTGATCCTGGTGCTGCTCTTATTTGTTATGCACAACAAAATGATATACCTTATACTGTTTTACCCGGTGCAAGTGCTGCTCTTAGTGTATTTGTAGCAAGTGGGAGTTTGAATAAAGAGTTTCTTTTCTATGGTTTTCTACCGCATAAGCAGCAACAAAGGAGGCAGGAACTGTTTCGTTTGTTTGACTTGGAGCAAGATGTCATTATGTATGAATCCCCTCATAGATTGTTTGAGAGTTTAAAGGATATGGCTTATATTAATTCTGCTCGTGAGATTTTTATAGCAAAGGAAATGACAAAGCACTATGAATGTTACCATAGAGGAAGCGTGCAAGACATTTTGATATGGCTTGAGGAGCAGGTTGTGCGGGGAGAATGGGCTATATTGCTTTATGGCTGTAAGAATAAAGCTACCTTGAGCTTAAACTTACAAGATGTAGAATCTTTAGGGCTTCCACCAAAGATTTATGCTAAAATTATTGCTAAAATGCAAAATAGGAACGTTAAAGAATGCTACAGAGAAATTATTGCTTTAAAATCTTAATGATTTGGTGGTGATTTATGATTGTATATGGAAAACAAGTTTTTCTTTATATCATTCAAAAGCATTTGGAAAAACTCCAAAGGCTTCTATTATGTAAAAATATTGAACAATCTTTGTATTATAAACTTAAAAATAGAGGCATTCTTATAGAGCATGTTGATTCAAAAAAGGCACAAGCACTAGCAAAGGGAGGAAACCACCAAGGGTTTTTGATGGAAATTACTATGCCACAAGAATTATTGCTCAAGGATATGATGAGTTTTTCGTCGTTGCTTATTTTGGAGGGCATTAGCGATACACATAATATTGGAGCATTGTTTCGTAGTGCCTATTGTTTAGGTTTTGCGGGTATTATATTAACGCAAATATCTTCTTTTTCTTATGCGGGAGCGATTAAGACAAGCAGCGGTGCTTTATTAGATGTGCCTTTTTGCATTTATCAAGACAGCCTTTCTCTATCTCATGAATTAAAAATGGCTCATTTTATGCTTTATGGTGCTATGTCAGGTGGTATTGAATTGAGTTCTTGTTTTTTGGAAAATAAGAATCTTTCAAAAATTGCTCTCTTTTTAGGGAGTGAAGGAGAGGGTTTGCGTAAAAAACTTATAAAAAAAATGGATTATTGTGTAAGCGTGCCACTTGAGAATGATTTTAACTCTCTTAATGTAGGGGTTGCAGCAGCAATTTTGATGGATAGGATACGAAATGGAAGACGAAAACAAACAAGAAATACAAGATAATAATGATAATGTTCAAGATAATAAAAATGAACTCCATGATGATTCAATAAAACAACAAGAAGAGAGAAAGCAGCAAATATATGCTATTTTTCAACAATTACAAGAAAAAAATACTTTAGAAGATATTCATAAAAAAACACATATTGCACTTTTCAAACTTGAAGCAATATTTAATTGTGATTACGAACAATTTGATAGAACAATTGCTATTGGCTTTATAAGGATATTAGAGCGGGAGTATCATATTGATCTTGAAATATGGATTAAAGATTATGATGAATATTGCCAAACCCATGGACTTTTTAAGCGAGATGAATACGATACACATTCTGTTGGAGATGTGAGTGTTAAAATTGATCGCTATGAAAAAAGGGCTTCGAGCAAATGGCTCAATATTGCTATAGCTGTTATTGTAATTATTGTGGGCGGATGGTACTTATTTTCACAATATTATGAAGATTCTCCTTTACCAAACGCAGATACTTATAAGAATACAGATAATAGCACAGATATTGATGATGACACCAACAATACGGATACAGCAAACAATGAAACAGTAGATACTGAAGATAATGCAACCACCATTGAAGAGAATGTCGAGAATAATCAAACGCAAGAAAATAATACAACCCAAGAGGTTGCTTTGATTGATGAAGAAATTGTATTTAGTGTTGATGATGCTGTTTCGGGAAAACAATTATGGCTTGGAGTTCTTCGCGTAGAGAGCAAGAAACGAACACAGCATATTGTTGTTGGCTCACTCAATATTAAAGGAGGAGAACCTACTTTATTTGTTACTGGACATGGAAAATTTAATGTAAAGATTAATGGGCAAGATGATTCTTTGCGGCTTAATGGAAGCTCTCCTGTTTATCTTTACTATAACCCGGGCGAACAAATACGGGTAGTTACTGATTCTGAGTTTAAAAAAATTAATAATGGGCGTGGTTGGTAAAAGTGTATCAATGCTTTTTGAATAAATTTATCTTTGTGCTATTAAGTGTTTATGGAGCGTTGTATGCACAAGATATGGAGAGTGTATTGCGTGGGCTTTTAGATAATAAAACTTTTGAAAAAAATCGCTCTTTTATTATTGGTGGTCTTTTTAGAAATCCACAATTATATAGAAATGAATATGGAATTGATTATCCTAAAATTCTTATTCGCCTTAAAGAAAATGGGCTTTTAAAGCTTAGCACATCATCACCTAGGGCTTTTAGAATCCATATAGAAGCTCATGATACCCCTATTTTTGTAACGCGTTCTGTGCAAAATGCACTAAAATCATTGGGTTATTATTATGCTACTCCTATTCAAGCAGAATTTATTGACGGGTATTTTCATTTGGTGATGTTAATGAATGCAGAAAGTGCCCTAGACCCTGTGAGTTTTATTCTAGAGCTTGAAAAATATGGCTATCGCATAAGCTCTATTAAAAGGACAAATGATATTACTTGGCGTTATGTGCTTGTTTTGAAATATCCTAAAATTCCAGAAGCAATTCCATTGGAATATGATATTGAAGTTGCTCAAGGAAGCCTTAAAGGTGAATATTGGTATGCCACATCGCGACAAAAGGGAGTATTTGCATTTAGCTCGCTTGATAGTCGTATTATTTATCCTGAAGTGGCTATGTATGATGCAGCATTGCAACTTATTTCTATCGAAAAACCAAAGCAAAATAGCGATGGGGAATACAGAGTTACTATACCGAGTAAAGTTGTTTTTTTACGCTTGAGCGATCAATATACACCTTCTAATATCAAAACAGGGATTAGGGCTGTTTTGAGACAATAAATAATTTGATGGAGGGAAAGCATGTTTGATGAAATTCAGTTTGACAAAATGAATAGGTTACCTAAATATGTGTTTGCAGCTATTAATGAAATTAAATTGCAAATGAGGCAAAATAATGAAGATGTTATTGATTTTAGTATGGGCAATCCTGATGGTCAAACTCCTCAACATATTATCGATAAACTTTGTGAAGCAGCTCAAAAGCCTAAGAATCATGGATATTCAGCGAGCAAGGGTATATATAAACTCCGCTTAGCAATATGTAATTGGTATAAACATAAATATGGTGTTGATTTAGAACCAGACACAGAATCTTGTGTTTCTTTAGGCTCAAAAGAAGGATATGTGCATTTGATACAAGCGATTACGAATATTGGCGATAATGCTATTGTTTCAGAGCCTATGTACCCCATACACTACTATGCTTTTATCATTGTAGGAGCAAATGTTACAAAATTCAGCTTAAAATGGAATGAAAAATATGAGCTTGATGAAGAGCAGTATTTTAAAGATTTAAAAAGGGCATTAAAAGAAGTGCTCCCCAAACCAAAATTTGTAAGTGTAAATTTTCCGCATAATCCAACCACTGTAACGGTCACAAAAGAATTTTATGAAAAATTAGTTGCCCTTGCTCAAAAAGAGCGGTTTTATATTATTAGTGATATAGCATATGCTGATTTAACCTTTGATGGCTATAAAACACCTTCTATTCTGGAAGTTGAGGGAGCAAAGGATGTTGCTGTAGAGAGCTTTACACTCTCAAAGAGTTATAATATGGCAGGTTGGCGTATAGGCTTTATGGTGGGCAATAAAAGAATGATAGAAGCTTTGCAGAAAATTAAAAGCTGGGTTGATTATGGCATTTACACTCCTATGCAAATTGCTGCTACTATCGCTTTAAATGAGCAGCAGCTTTGCGTAGAAGAGATTAAAAATCGGTATTCATCGCGAATGGAAGTATTGGTTAAAAGCTTTAGCGAAGCAGGTTGGGAGATGCAAAAACCTCAAGCAACAATGTTTATTTGGGCAAAAATTCCAGAAATTGCCCAAAAAATGGGTAGCTTAGAGTTTAGTAAAAGATTACTCAAAGAAGCTAAGGTTGCTGTAAGTCCCGGTGTTGGCTTTGGTGAAACAGGTGAAGGCTATGTTCGCTTGGCACTCATTGAAAATGAAAAGCGTATTCGTCAAGCAGCAAGGAATGTTAAATACTTTTTAAAAAATTTGGAAAGCGAGAATAATTAATGCGTATAGGGATTGTTGGTTTGGGTGTTGTTGGAAGCAGTGTTGTGAATATTCTACAGAACAATCAAACCATTATTAGTGCTCGTGCAGGCGAGGAGATAATACCCTTAAAAGCTGTGGTGCGCTCTTTGTCAAAAAAAAGAAATGTTCAAAATATTGCCTTAAGCACAGATATTAATTCCGTTTTAGGTGATAGCTCTATTGATACTATTGTTGAGCTTATGGGTGGTGTTGAAGAGGCATACGAAGTGGCAAAAAAAGCTTTATTAGCTGGAAAAAGGCTAGTAACAGCAAATAAAGCATTGCTAGCTTATTATCGTTATGAACTCCAAGAAATTGCTCATAGTATCCCGATTGGTTTTGAAGCAAGTGTTGCTGGAGGGATTCCTATTATCAAAGCCCTAAGAGATGGTTTAGGTGCTAATCAAATATTAGAGATTTGTGGAATATTAAATGGTACTTGTAATTATATATTAACAAAAATGTTCCATGACAATATTGCATACGCTGATGCCTTAAGAGAAGCACAGCTTTTAGGATATGCTGAAGCTGATCCTAGCTCTGATGTTGAAGGTTTTGATGCTGCTCATAAATTATTAATATTAGCAAGCATTGCTTATGGTGTCCATGGACGACCCGATGATATTCTTATTGAAGGGATAACGCGTATCACCCATGATGAAATTGCGTTTGCACAAGAGTTTGGTTATAGTCTAAAGCTTTTAGGGATAGCTAAAAAAAGAGGAGAACAAATAGAGCTACGAACACATCCAGCTTTTATACCCAATAGTGCTATGATGAGCAGAATTGATGGTGTAATGAATGGTGTAAGTGTTGTTGGGGATTGTGTTGGTGAAACTATTTATTATGGTGCTGGTGCTGGAGGAAATGCAACAGCAAGTGCTGTTATTTCCGATTTAATTGAAATTGCTCGGAGTAAAGGCTCTCCTATGCTAGGCTTTAAAAAGCCCCTTGAAACAGGATTGCGTATCTTTCCTAAAAAAGAGATACAAACACGCTATTATCTTAAAATAGAGGTATGCGATAAGGCTGGAGTGTTGGCACAAATAGCACAAATTTTAAGCGAAGAGCATATTTCTATTAGCTCTCTCTTGCAGAAAAAAAGCACAAAAGGGGCAAAGATTCTACTCTCAACACATGAGGCTTTTGAAAAGCACATTGAACTTGCCCTCAAACGCCTAGAACAATTAAGCGTTGTTTTAAGTGAGCCTCTTATGGTACGCATTAAAGATTGACATGAGTCGCAAAAAAGGAAATATAGCTGAAGATTTAGCGGTGTCATATTTGCAAGAGAAAGGGTTTTTGATATTAGAGCGTAATTTTTATACATTATTTGGTGAGATAGATATTATTGCTCAACATGGAAGGGTTATGCATTTTATTGAAGTAAAAAGCGGAAATAATTTTGAGCCAATATATAATGTTACTCCAAAAAAACTAGAAAAAATTTTTAAAAGTATTCAAGTGTATATGCTGAAAAATAAGCTTGATATAGCCTATTGTATTGATGTTGTAATACTGAGTAAAAATAGAATTGAATTTATTGAAAATATTACTTTATAGGTTAAACAAAATAGTGTATAATATAAATATATTTTTCTATAAACTAACTATTTAAGGAGAAACAATGAGTAGTGAACATGTGAAAAATCTTACACAAGAAAATTATGATGCTGAAATTAATCAAGGTGTTGTTTTGGTTGATTTTTGGGCACCTTGGTGCGGTCCTTGTCGGATGTTAGCCCCTGTGATCGATCAGCTTGCTGAACAATATAAGGGCAGGGCGAGCATATGCAAGGTAAATGTTGATGAGCAACAAGAATTAGCGGGCAAAAATGGAGTAAAAGGCATACCTGCTATTTTTTTCTATAAAGATGGCAAGGTTGTTGATACACATGTGGGTGCTGCAAGTAAGGCGATTTTTGAGGAGAAGCTTAATAAGATTCTTTAAATGATTGCAGAAAAAAAGGAGGGCTGTTGCTCTCCTAAAACATTAATTTTTACACCAATTATTACTTTTGTTTTTGCAGCTATGTCTTATTATTATTTTCAATATAATTATAGCCGTTTTGCTAAAGTAGATTTTAATGAATGGATACTATATACTCAAGATTCTCTTTTTTTGCCTTTGCAAAATCGCTATAAAATGATCTTTTATAGCTCCAATATAGAAGAGCAGCTTCAGTATATCCATTCCTTAAAAGGCGATAGTAAGGAAGGTGTTTTAGCACTTGATTTTCATCAGAATCGCTCTTTTGTTTCTGACGAGCATAAAATATATGTAACTTCTGGAATTAATACTATTTTATTATATGCTTTTCATTTTAAGGTTTCTCGCTTGCCAGCAGAGATCATTGTAGAGCGAAAACAAGATAAGTTTTTCCAAGTTTCTGCACTTAGGCAGATTAGTAGTGGAGAAATTAAATTAGCCATACATGAATCACAAAACAACTATGACAAATAATATTAAAAGATAATTTTTATTGAATAATAAGCTATTGTAATGCTATTATAGCATTAACACAAGCAAATTTGTGTATTATATTCAATAATACTAAGGAGTTTTTATGTTAGATATCGCAATTATAGGCGGTGGTCCAGCTGGTCTAAGTGCAGGTTTGTATGCAACTCGTGGTGGCGCTAAAGAAGTGGTTATGTTTGAACGAGGAATGCCCGGCGGGCAGATTACGGGGAGTAGTGAAATTGAAAATTACCCGGGTGTTGCTCAAGTGCTTTCTGGTGTTGATTTTATGCAACCTTGGCAGGAACAATGTTTTCGCTTTGGATTAAAGAGTGATCAAAAGAACATTCAAAGAATAAGCAAAGAGGATAGTCATTTTGTTATCCATACAGACAATAATGAAACATATAAAGCAAAATCTGTAATTGTTGCTACCGGAGGAACTCCTAGAAGATCTGGTGTTAAAGGTGAAGATAAGTTTTATGGACGAGGCATTAGTACTTGTGCAACTTGTGATGGTTTTTTCTATAAAGGGCAAGAAGTAGGTGTTCTTGGTGGTGGAGATACAGCCCTTGAGGAAGCTTTATTTCTTTCTGAAATATGCAAAAAAGTAACTGTATTGCATCGCCGAAATGAATTTAGAGCAGCACCTGTAACGATTGCTAAGGCACAAGCAAAAGATAATATTATATTTAAAACCCCTGTTATCATTGATGAGGTTTTAGGCGATAATAATGGCGTAACAGGTGTTCAATTTACAAATAAGGACACAAAACAACAAGAAACATTAGAAATAAGCGGTTTATTTATTTTTGTAGGGTATGATGTCAATAATCAAATATTATTACAAGAGGATGGGAACTTTCTTTGTGCAATGTCTGAATTTGGAGAAGCAATTGTTGATTTAAATATGAAAACAAATGTTAATGGGCTTTTTGTGGCTGGGGATATGCGTATTCATGCAGCTAAACAGGTTGTATGTGCTGCTGGAGATGGTGCAAGAGCTGCATTGAGTGCTTTAGCTTTCTTGGAGCATTCAAAGTAAGGAGAATAAATGGTTAATGTAGGTGTTTTTGGAGCAAGCGGACGAGTAGGCAAGATTCTTGTTGATTTATTGATGAATGATAAAGAGTTTGTCCTTGCAGCAGCATTTGTGCGGAGAACATTAGATTTTTCTCTATCACCGGGGACACTTGTAACAAATGATTATAATATTTTTTTAGATGCATGTGATATTGTTATTGATTTTTCTTTGCCCGATGCTATTACTAATCTGCTTGAAACTGCTATTCACAACAACCCAAAACCAATGGTTATTGGTACAACAGGTTTAAGCGACTACCAAATGGGTCTTTTGGAAATTGCTTCTACAAAAATGCCTATATTATATTCAAGCAATATGTCTTTTGGCATAGCTGTTTTAAATGAAGTTGTTAAAAAAGTTTCTAAAACACTTAAAGAATTTGATGTAGAAATTGTTGAACTCCATCATCGCCATAAAAAAGATGCACCAAGTGGAACTGCTCTTATGCTTGCACAGAGTTGTGCAGAGGCAAAAGGCTTAAGCCTTAATCATATTGTGCATGGCAGGGAAGGCAATGTGGGTGAGCGTCCAAATGAAGAAATTGCTATTTTATCAATGCGTGGTGGTGATGTGGCTGGAAAACATAGTGTTGGCTTTTATAATGATGGGGAATTTTTAGAATTTAGTCATAATGCTACTCATCGTGTAACTTTTGCTAAAGGTGCTTTAAGGGCAGCCTCTTGGCTCATTAAGCAAAAAAATGGTTATTATTCTATCAGAGATGCATTAGGACTGTAGGAGCATATAGTGAATGATTCTTTTAAAGATGAATGTGCCGTTGTTGGTGTTTATAATTGCAAAAAAGCTGCTTTCTTGGCTTATTATTCACTTTTTTCTATGCAGCATCGTGGGCAGGAGGCAAGCGGTATAAGCAGTTCAGAGAATCAGAAAATTATCACCATTAAAAATAGAGGTTTAGTAACTGATGTCTTTAATCAAGATAATTTGATGCAGCTCAAAGGTAGTATGGCTATTGGGCATAATCGCTATTCTACTGCTGGGGAAGATTCTATATTTGATGCTCAACCTATTTTTGCTCGCTATGGTTTAGGCGAAATATCTGTTGTGCATAATGGAAATTTGATTAATGCACAAGCATTACGAGATATGCTCATTGCTCGAGGTTCAATTTTTCAAGGTTTTATGGATACAGAAATCTTTATTCATCTTATAGCACAAAGCAATAAGGCAATTCTTCAAGATAGAATATTAGATGCACTTCAGCAGGTTAAAGGGGCGTATTCTTTAGTATTTCTTAGTCGTTCTAAGATGTTTGCCATTAGGGACCCTTATGGCTTGCGTCCGCTTTGTTTGGGTAAAATTTATAATGACGATGGCAGTTGTGGCTATGTGGTAGCTAGCGAAAGTTGTGCGTTTGATTTAATTAATGCTGTTTATATTCGTGATGTATTGCCGGGTGAAATGCTTATTTTCAAAGAGGGCAACCCCCCAGAAAGCTTAATGATATCAGAACGCAAAATACCTCATCCTTGTATTTTTGAGTATGTATATTTTGCACGCCCTGATAGCAAGGTTTTTGGGAGAATGGTTTATAGCGTAAGAAAAGAAATGGGTATGCAGCTCACGAAAGAAAAGCCTGTAGAAGCTGATATGGTTATACCTGTGCCAGATAGCGGAGTAGCTGCTGCTTTGGGCTATTCCCAAGCAAGCCAAATACCTTTTGAATTGGGTATCATTAGAAATCACTATGTAGGGCGTACCTTTATTGAGCCAACACAATCTGTGCGAGAAATAAAAGTAAAATTAAAACTCAACCCTATAGCAGAAATTATACGAGATAAACGGTTGATTGTTATTGATGATAGTATTGTAAGAGGCACTACAAGTAGGCAGATTGTTCGTCTCTTGCGTGATGCAGGAGCGAAAGAAATTCACATGCGTATAAGTTCGCCACCTACTATAAGCCCTTGTTTTTATGGTGTAGATACGCCCAATAAAGATGAGCTCATTAGTGCAAGAATGGATTTAGAACAAATTTGTACATACATTGAAGCAGACAGTTTAGCCTATCTTTCTTTGGAGGGTTTGCGTAATAGCTTAAAATGCCATCCCGATGAGCTTTTTTGCCAAGCTTGCTTTGATGGAAATTATATTATCTCATAGAGGGAAAGTGGGCATAATATGAAACAGCTTCTAACATTTGGGCGTTATTTTCAACAGCGTTTTGGGGAGAGGGTGAGAAAAATTCCTTTAAGCATACCGGGTTTTACTTGTCCTAATATTGATGGTACTTTAGCAAGAGGTGGATGTATTTTTTGTAAGAATGAAAGTTTTTCTCCATCTTTGAATAATAAAGAAACGCCAAAATTTGTTTTTAAACTCAACCCTACATTAAAAGAAAATCCTATTTTAGAACAGCAGCTTGAGGCACTTAGAAGACAATTTGAGACACAAAGTACTTATCATCGCAATAAATTTAACATGAAAAAGTTTCTTGCTTATTTTCAATCTTTCACTAATACTTATGCACCTTTTGATACGCTTAAGGTATTATATAATGAAGCTCTAAAGAGGAGAGATGTTATAGGTATTTCTATTGGTACTCGTTTTGATTCTATTACCCTTGAAATTTTAGATTATCTTGCTGAATGGGTAAATAAGGGCAAGGAGATATGGGTTGAATATGGTGTTCAATCAATCCATAAAGAAACTTTAGATATTATTAACCGTGGTCATAGCAGTGATGAATTAGAATTTTGGGTAAAAGAGGCGAGAAAAAGACATATTAAAATTTGTATTCATCTCATCTATGGATTGCCTAAAGAAACTGATTCTATGATATTTGATTCCTTGAATTTTGTTTTAAAAGTTGGATTAGATGGTTTAAAGATACATCCCTTGTATGTCATGGAACATACAGCTTTAGCACAAATGTATAGAGAGGGACAATATGAGCCTATGGGCTTGGAGCATTATGCTGATTTACTTGTTGAATCTCTAAAAAGGATTCCACCTAATGTAGTTTTGCATAGAATAAGTGCTGGTGTTCATAGTGGAGACTTGTTAGCACCTCAATGGTGTTTGGACAAAAATATTCAAATGAATTATTTACGAGAACGCTTAAAAAAGGTTGGGATTGAATATTGAGTTCTTATATAATAAGGTGGTTGGTGCAGATGGAAGTATAACGCTCTATAATAAATTATATGGCGAATCCTATCATGCAGTTTCTGAAGGGGCATACACCGAAACACTTCATAAGCATATTTATCCATCATTGCATTTTTGTCCATTTTTGCTCAGTTTAGATAAGATTTTAATACTTGATATATGCTTTGGCTTGGGTTATAATACCTTATGCACACTTATGGAATATGAAAAAAGAGGCTTTAAGGGTATAATAGAGATTTATGCTCCTGAAAAAGATACATTGCTTTTAGAATATTTATTGACTTTTAAATATCCTGATATATTGCAACCCTATAAGCATATCATTAGTGCATTAGTGAATACTGGCTATTATTCCAACCAACAAGTGAGTGTTTCTCTCTATAAAGGTGATGCAAATGCTTATATCTATGAGCTGTTAGAACAATATAAATACACTTTTTTTGTAATATATCAAGATCCTTTTAGCTTTAAAAAAAATGAAGCGCTATGGAGCGTTGAGTATTTTAAGTTATTATACAGCTTGCTTCATCCTCAAGGCATAATTACCACATATTCACAATCATCACAAATTATTCAAAGGGCATGTTCAGTAGGTTTTTATGCCTTAGCTTGCTCCAATAAACATGGGAGAGGTTTTAGCGTATTTTCTAAAAATAAGCTTAAGAATTAAACTCTTAAAATATTCTAAAGTATTTCATATTTCTTGATATACAAAAGATAATGGCAGGATTGAGTGAGTTATTAAATCTCACTATAAATCTACAAATTCAAATAACAGAATAAACCTTAAAGAACTTACTTAACTCCACTATATAAAGTTATATTATAAGCTCATTGTAAAAACAAACTCAAGCACAAGGTTGATATTGTCCTTACTAATATTTTG
>JARHYY010000095.1 GCA_029258405.1 Helicobacteraceae bacterium
ACCCTTGTAATTTCATTGAGATCATTACCTATTTTTTGTTGCAAACTATCAAGCATATTATTTAATACTTCTTTTAATTCATTCAATTGTGGATTATGTGGTGTTTGTGTGATTCTTGCACTCAAATCACCTGATTGTATTGTTTTTGTTATAGATACTAATTGTTCTACAGCTTGAGAATCTTGCTCTAATCCCTTTTGTGTTTTCTCTATATTATGATTTATTGCTTGCGCCATAATGCCTAGCTCATCTTTGCTCTTTAATAAAAGTGGTTTTGGGGCTTGTGTGCTCTCATGGTTAAGATACTTGAAGAATGATAATAATGTTGAAGAGACATTATCAAGAGATGCAACAAGAGAAAATTTAGAATAGAGTATAACAATGGCTATTATCAAGACAATAGCCCCAATGCTACAGCCTACAATAACATATTTTAAAAAAATAACAGGTTCATCAACCGATTCATTAGGCACAAGTGTTATAATGTTCCAATATATTCCACTTCCTTCCATGAGCTCTAGTGATTTCATGCTTATTGTGCTTGGCAATCCAGCAGCAGTTATATAAGGGTAAAGTCCTCCTCTGCCCTCTTTTGCAGCCCTTACTATTGCTCTTGAATCATCAGTAGGAACAAGCACATCAAGTATTGTGCCTAAAAACTTTGGATTTCTATTTATAGAAATAATTCCTTGTTGGTCTATCATGAATCTTTGATCTTCCCTAAATGTTGCTGCACTTGGGTCTAAAAGCTCCGCTCCAATAAGCCCAAAATCAACAAATAAACCTACAGCACCAATTGCTTGTCCTCTTTCATTTTTGATAGGGAAAGCAAATTCTTGCACAAACTCTGTATGATTTTGAAAAGTTTTAAATGAAGGAGTGGAAGCAGCAAAAGCATTTGTTTGAATAGCTTGCTGTATGGAAGAGAAATTAACAATTTCTTCATCTGCCTGAATAATACGGCTTGTATGATTTGCCTTATTAAGTGCAGAGAGCATAAGAAGCTCACCATTAGATAGGAGAAATTTATCAGTTTTTCTTAAAATACTCTTATCTTTAATATATAGGTAGGTATAACTACTTGCATTAGTGCTCATAATCAATTCATTTAAAATGCTTGAAACATCATCTATATCAATGTTATCACCCTCTTTTTGTATTTTAGAATTTATTAAAGAAGCACTGTAAGATAGAGAGTTAATCTCATTAATAGCTACTTTTGCTAAGAGGTTAACATACCTTGAAGAAGATTCATCTAAAATTTTTTCACTAAGTTTTTTTAATGTACCCTCTGCACTAAAAATAATAAGTAAAGATAAAATACTTATACAAATACAAACTGTACATGTAACAATAATAGAAAGCTTAATTCCAATACTAAAACGAGAAAACATACACAACCGCTCCATTTCATTAAAATTATAAGTAAGAAGAAAATATATCTAACTGCGTTTTTAAAGCTTGTAGAAATCTTTTTGAATGATTATTTCTATGCTTAGGCTTTAATATATCATTTTAATATTAGATTATACTTAAATTATGAATAGAGATAATTGACATCAAAGTGCTTGTGCAATGCTTGGTGCATTGATATTGAAACTTATCAGTACATAATTATCACAAAGATATTCCTGTCTTATGCAAAACAATGAAGTTTGATGGAGCATAACATAAATGAGCAATTAATATTTGGGCGAAAAAGATTTATAGGCTATAAAGTTTGTATATGGGGGTATTGAGATTTTTGAGCGAAAAAGTCTTGTGTGCATATATTCGATTTTATGTTTAAACAATAAATACTATAAATATGACATAAAATATATATTGTGATGTCATTAATGAATAATTAAGGAATTAAATGGCATACTTTACATACTAAGAGTTGTATCTTGGTATATCCGACAGAGAAAGGAAAAAAAATGGGAGTTATTTTTGAAAACAAACAGTTAAAGGTAAGTTCATCAAAACACTCAGATAAACTTTTGGATATGGTTTTTGAGAAAGATGTTATCACTCAATTTCTTAGGGAGGTACAAGACTATCCTGTTCAAGCACTTGAATATAAATCTTTTTTAAGATTTAGAATAGCAGAAATTCTTAATAAATGTTGCAATAATGAATTACAAAAAGTTTTACAAAGCACTTTAAGCGATAGAAAACACGGAGCACTATTAGTTAATCCACAAGGTATTGACAATGTTGAACAAGGCGATGATATGGTAAAGCTCGCTACAGCATTTGTACATTTAGTAGGTCGCTCAAATTTTGATGATATGACAGGAAAATTTTATGCACGATGGGCAGTGGTGAATACCGATAATTCAGATAGCTATTTAAGACAACCACAAAAGCCACTAGAATTGCATAATGATGGGACTTATGTTAATCAGACTACAGATTATGTTTTGATGTATAAAATTGATGAACAAAATATGAAAGGGGGCGATTCACAGCTTTTACATCTTGATGATTGGGAAGAATTAGATAAATATTTCAACCATCACCTTGCTAAAAGAGTTATTAAATGGTCAGCTCCACCGAGTAAGAATGTAAAAGAAGATGCTTATCATCCTGTGTTTGAGGTTGATGCTGATGGACGCCCTGTAATGCTCTTTATTGATCAATTTGCACAACCAAAAGACTATGAAGAAGGCACCTGGCTTGCTGATATGGGTGATTCGTTAGAAAATAGCAAGAATAAACTTTCTTTTTCTGTGCCAGTAGGGCAGTTTTTGCTTATCAATAATCTATTTTGGTTGCATGGTAGAGATAAGTTTGAAAGGCATGAGAACTTGAGAAGAGAATTAATGAGGCAAAGAGGCTATTTCTCTTTTACATCAAATCCTTTTAAAGCTTATCATGAGCTTAAACGAGCATCTGTTTAATTGATAAAGACAATTTATGGTATATGATTTTATTGTAGTTGGCGGAGGCATTATTGGTGCATCTGTTGCCATGCAGCTTATTGCTGAATATCCAGATTTAAAAATTGCTTTGCTTGAAAAAGAGGCTACACTAGGTTGCCATCAAACAGGGCATAATAGTGGAGTAATCCATGCGGGAGTATATTATACACCAGGAAGCCTCAAAGCAAAGTTTTGCTTTGAGGGCAACAAAGCAACAAAGGCTTTTTGTGACGAAAATAACATAAAGTATGATGCGTGTGGAAAGCTTTTGGTAGCTACAACTCCGCTTGAAATGGAACGCATGAAAGCACTATGGGAGCGCACTCAAGAAAATGGGCTTGAGCGTATGTGGCTTGATGCTCAAGAGTTACGCGAGAAAGAACCAAATATTACAGGGATTGGTGGTATCTTTTTCCCTGCAAGTGGCATTGTGAATTATAAAGAAGTTGCTCAAGGCATGGCAAAGAAGTTCCAAGAAAATAAAGGAGTAATATTTTATAACACTGAAGTTAAAGCTTTAATAGAGCATTCAGGAGGAATGATTATAAAAACTACAAAAGGACAATATGAAAGTCGCTATCTTGTAGCTTGTTCTGGACTTATGTCAGATAGAATTGTTAAAATGCTTGATATTGAACCTAATTTTATTATTTGCCCATTTAGAGGGGAATATTATCGCTTGCAAGATGAGCACAATCACATTGTAAAGCATTTAATATATCCTATACCAGATCCTGATGTTCCTTTTTTGGGTGTGCATTTGACGCGTATGATTGATGGCAGTGTTACTGTTGGTCCAAATGCTGTTTTAGCTTTTAAAAGAGAAGGTTATACTAAGATGGATATTTCTTTAAGTGATATAAAAGAGATGATATTGCATGATGGTATTCGTAAGGTTATAAGAAAGCACCTTAAAACAGGGCTTGAAGAAATGAAAAATTCTTTTTGCAAATCCGGTTATCTTAAACTTGTGCAAAAATATTGCCCTAAATTAAATACAACAGATCTAAGCCCTTATCCTGCAGGAGTAAGAGCACAAGCAGTTAGTGCAGAGGGAGAATTGATTGAGGATTTTCTTTTTGTTGATACCCCGCATTCTATACATGTATGTAATGCTCCAAGTCCAGCTGCAACATCAGCTATTCCCATAGGTTCTCATATTTTAGAGCGCGTAAAAAATATGTTCCAATGATAATTTCTCTATTTAAAAATTTTTAATGTAACACTCAAAAATTATCAAACCTGTGCTTAAAGAATTTCTATTCCATCCTCTAATATAGCTTATTAAAAGCAGACAACAAGTCTTTTAATGGAGCTATAATTGTTTAGCTTTTTTAATGGAAAACTTCTTTAAAGAACTTTCTTAAAATCTAAGCTATAAATTAACTTTAAAAATGTAAAATACAATTTCTATCAGAAACAGAGAAAGTGAAACAAGAGCATATGAAGTACATAAAGTTTTTCAAAGAACTAAACAACAAAGATGTTCCACTAGTAGGTGGAAAAAACGCAAGTATTGGTGAAATGTTCAAAGAGCTTGTGCCTATGGGTATCAATGTACCTAATGGATTTGCTATCACAAGTGATGCGTATTGGAAATTGCTTGATGATGGTGGGATTCGTGAAAAAATCTACACTCTTTTATATGGTGTAGATGTTACAGAGATAGATGTCTTGAAAGCCCGCTGTAAAGAAATTAGAGATATGATTTTTCGCACACCACTTCCCAATCAATTACGAGATGAGATTATTGAAGCCTACAAAATACTAAGCAAGGAATATGGTATGGAGCAAGCTGATGTAGCTGTAAGAAGTTCTGCTACAGCTGAAGATCTGCCTGATGCTTCATTTGCTGGACAGCAAGATACTTATTTAAGCGTTCAAGGCAACCAAGAGCTTATACATTATGTAAAATCTTGTCTTGCTTCTCTTTTTACAGATAGAGCTGTGAGCTATCGTGCAAGCAATGGTTTTGATCATTTTAAGGTTGCTCTTTCAGTTGGTGTGCAAAAAATGGTTCGTGCAGACAAAGGTAGTGCAGGGGTTATGTTCTCCATTGATACTGAAACGGGTTTTAAAGATGCCGTATTCATTACTTCATCATGGGGGCTTGGTGAGAATGTTGTAGGAGGGACTGTAAATCCAGATGAATTTTATGTATTTAAACCTACCTTAGAACAAGGAAAAAGACCTATTCTCAAAAGACAGCTAGGCACAAAACATCAAAAGATGGTATATGCTGCTCCCGGAAGCCTTCATCCAACGCGTAATATCCCAACAACAAAAGAAGAACTAGAGAGCTTTTCTTTAACTGATGAAGAGATTCTTACTCTTGCTCGTTATGCTATTTTAATTGAAAAACATTACTCTAAAGAAGCAGGAGAGTATCGCCCAATGGATATGGAATGGGCAAAAGATGGTATTACTAATGAACTTTTTATTGTTCAAGCTCGTCCAGAAACTGTGCAGAGTCAAAAGATAAGAAAAGGTGGCGGAAGGACATTAGAAAAATTCTATTTTACCAATGAAGATGAAAAACGAAAGCTACTTTTAACAGGTAAAGCTGTAGGTGGAAAAATTGGTTGTGGAAAGGTGAGGGTTATTAACAATATTGTCAATATGTCAAGCATTAAAGAAGGTGAAATACTTGTTACAGATAATACTGACCCAGATTGGGAACCAGCCATGAAAAAAGCTGCCGCTGTTATTACAAATCGTGGCGGAAGAACTTGTCATGCCGCTATTGTAGCACGTGAAATTGGAGTGCCGACTATTGTTGGTGCCGTAGGGGCAACAGATAAGCTTGAAACAGGTATGCAAATAACAGTTTCTTGTGCTGAAGGAGAAGAAGGAAGAATTTATGAAGGGATATATGAATTTAATATTGATACAATAGATCTCTCTGATTTTGAGCAACCTAAAACAAAAATTTATATGAATGTTGGAAATCCTGAAAAAGCGTTTGGGTTTTCTGTTCTTCCTAATAATGGCGTAGGGTTGGCTCGAATGGAATTTATTATTAATAATTATATCAAAGCTCATCCGCTAGCTTTGGTGGATATGCAAAATGGTAAAGAAGATATAGAAGATTATGATAAGATTATTCAAATCATGCAGGGATATGCAAGCCCAAAAGAATTTTTTATTAATAAAATTTCAGAAGGTGTAGGCATGATTGCTTCTGCATTTTACCCAAACCCAGTAATTGTTCGCACAAGTGATTTTAAAACAAATGAATATCGCCGAATGGTAGGCGGTATGGCTTATGAGCCTCATGAAGAGAATCCTATGCTAGGATACAGAGGGGCTTGTCGTTATTATTCAGAATCTTATCGCCCTGCATTTGAATGGGAATGCCAAGCCTTAGCTAATGTTCGTAGTGAAATGGGGCTTGTTAATATGAAGATAATGATTCCATTTTTGCGTACTCCAGAAGAGGGCAGAAAAGTGCTTGAAATAATGAGGCGAAATGGGCTCATATCAGGAGAGAATGGCTTAGAAATTTATGTGATGTGTGAATTGCCAGTGAATGTCTTGCTGGCAGATGAGTTTTTGAGTATGTTTGATGGTTTTTCTATTGGCTCTAATGACTTAACGCAACTTACATTAGGGGTTGATAGAGATGGTGAATTAGTAAGCCATGTATTTGATGAACGCAACCCTGCTATACTGAAGTTCTTTGCACAAATTATTGCAGCAGCAAAGAAAAAAGGTAAATATTGTGGGATATGCGGACAAGGACCTAGCGATTATCCTGAGGTAGCAAAGTTCCTTGTTGAGCAAGGCATTGACTCCTTGTCGCTGAACCCAGATACTGTGTTAAGCACATGGCAGATGATCGTGGAACTCGAAAAAACTCTTAAAAAATAATCTCATGATAGTAACATTGCAAAATAAAGTGCCAGAAATACACGCTAATGCGTGGATAGCTCCTAGTGCTGATATTATTGGGCAAGTTTTTATAGATTCTTTAAGTTCTGTATGGTTTGGTGCTGTCTTAAGAGGTGATATTGAAAAAATAACTATAGGCAAAAGAAGTAATATACAGGATAATAGTACAGTTCATGTTGATAATGGCATGATAGGAGGCAAAATTGCTCAAGTGATTATAGGCGATGATGTTAGCATTGGACATAACTGTATTGTGCATGGTTGCACTATTAGTGATAGAGTTCTTGTTGGAATGGGTTCTATTATATTGAACAATGTTGTTATTGGTGAAGATTGCATTATCGGGGCTGGTTCCTTGCTCACACAAAATAAAATTTTTCCCCCTCGTTCTCTTATTATGGGTTCTCCAGCACAGGTAATAAGAGAACTTAATGACTTGGAAGTGCTTACCATCATTAAAAATGCATCGTTGTATTGGCAATCTTTGATGCTCTATGAAGAATAATTTAGCTTTAAAATTAGTATTGCCCCCATTTTAACGATTTAATCCTTATTAAATACGAGATTCTTTTTGATGCTCTCACAATGAGGGCATGCACATACCTTTGCTTATGCCTTAACATTTACAATGTTTTTAAGTATTGTTTCAAGTTCATTGTTTGCTATAATCCATGACATTTTATGCTTTTCCACCCTTTTTATAGATTTGCATTATTGCTTGTTGTGAGCACTTATTTTTATAATATCGATATTCTAAAAACTATTTTTACATTTGCTTCCAAAGTAATATTACAAAAATTTTTATTGTAGTCGATTATAGATATAGCATTTGGAATTTTAAAGAGTTTAAAAATCAAAAGCTCTATTTATATAAGGAGTCGGTATGAGAAAAATAAAAATTATTTTTCTAGGGGGCGTCTTTTTAAGTTCTTTTGCTTTTGCAGAAGTCGATGTTATTGCTTT
Source organism: Helicobacteraceae bacterium (assembly GCA_029258405.1). GTDB lineage: Bacteria > Campylobacterota > Campylobacteria > Campylobacterales > Helicobacteraceae > NHYN01. The sequence continues at coordinate 7,761 of JARHYY010000095.1, forward strand.
GGTTTCAAAAGGAGCTATCACAAAAACACTCCGGGTGTAAAAATGCTTACTCAAGAAGAAAAGGCGAATGTTATTGGGGGGAATTATTGGGCTTATGGTAACCGTCCTTATAGCTTTGGAACCCTTGGAAACCATTTTTTAAACAATCAAAAATATTGGAATAATTTTAATAATGCAGTCTCAAATAATAGACCTGCATTGAGTCCAAATGGGATTATGTGTGGCTATAATAAATGCTGGCCTGTTCGCGGTAGATATAATTAGATGCGAAATTTTGTTAATAGAGTTTGCTTATATTATACGAGGAGTCAAATATGCATAAAATAAGACTTATTGAAGGTAATGTTTATTCAAATCTCAAATACAATGCTTTCAGTAGAACTTTTTCTGATTTGAAACAAGAAGAAGAATCAGATAAAAATCTTTTAAAAACTCTTGCTGAAAAGAGCGACAATAAAATTAATAGCTTAAATGATCTTAATCCCTTTAAAGTTACTGATAGCACTAAAACAGATTCTAATCACCAAAAAGTTCTCTTTGATGATCCTATTAGCGGTATGCGTATTTCTTTAAATCTTAGCAAAGAAAATATCAATAAACTTAGAAACCATTTTGATACTAGAGATTTCTATAAAAGAGGCGATGATACTCTTAGGCTTTCAGGTAATGCTGAAGCCTTTGTGAGTGGTTGGTTTGGAGATATTGCCTATACAAGAAATTATATGAGAGCGGATAATGATAAAAATGGAAAACTTGATTCAAAAGAACAAGCAAATATTGTTGATGGGTATAATATGAAAATTGATTGCTTTGAATTTAAAGCTTTAGGTAACTATGTTGAAACAGACATGGTAACATATCAAACTCGCTCTAGGGCACAAACCCAAAAAGATGGTATTTATTTTGCAGATAATAATGCTTTATTTCTTACAATAGAAAATATTCTTAATAAAACAATTCAGATTGATAAAAATTTTGATGGTGAAATTTCTCGCTTGGGAGAAGCCACACCAAAGGGTGATGTAGCTAAGCTAGCTATTAGTCTTATTGATGATCATATGCTTACAAAAAAGTATGTGCCTGAACATGAGCAAAAAGGCATTATTGACACTTTAAAAGGAGATACTAAGCGATTTGAGCAGCTACAAAAAGCTCTACAAGCCTTAGAGAAGCTCAAAAGCTCTAAAGGGGACTTGCAGAGCTTGGAACCAGAAGAGCGTAAAGCTTTAGAAAATGCAATGGCTTTAGCTGAAAAACAATTCAAGCTCTCTGATAAAGATTTAGAATCTTTAGAAACACATATCAATAATCAAGCCTTAGATGCTATTAGTGATTATGTATCTCATGAAACAGGTTTGGACAAAACAGAGCTCAAAGAATCTTTAGAGCAAGTTTTTTTCAAAAATGCTCCTAGCTCTCAATCAGATTTTGCCTCTTTAGATAAAGAGCTTATTTCAGTGATTGATGAAATAGGTACACAAATTAAAAATAATGAAGTTTCTGTACTTGATATAAGAGCATAAATACAGCTAAGGGAGCTTGTTGATTGCAAGTTTTCTTTTAGCTGTAGTTACTTAAACCTTAATATACTCTTGTTTCCATCAACCCTTTTCTAACACCTGTCTCTTTAGCACCAGTGTTTTGTATTCTTAGAGTGCAACTTGTTCCCCTACAAATGTTTAATGACACGAAACAGTGAATTTAAGTAAAATAAACTAAATCTCACTATAAATTCTACAAATTCAAATGAGGGAGTAACGTATCGATGGGCTTTACTTATAGCTCGCTATGCAATAAGTTATATTATTAGCTAAGGTGTTACTCAAGAAAACTCAAAAGCTTTTAGCATTTAGAACTATATACCATACAAGATTAAAGAGTTATCCAAAGCACTCTTATATATGTTCTCATTATATGCTATTGATATGAAAGGAGTAAATACTTTAATGCTATGAATACCTCTTAAAAATATGTTTATACA
>JARHYY010000096.1 GCA_029258405.1 Helicobacteraceae bacterium
CACAGCTTAGTATCTATAAAGCTGATGATAGAATAAGGATACACAATAACCAGAAAGCAATAGATACCCAATTGTTGCAATATGTTCTTAATAATCCTATTACTAATAGGAGCATAGAATATAACGAGAACAGAATAAGTAGGCTATGTGCAAGTTATAGTAAATGTGAAATAAGCGGTAATAAGTTAGAAGTAGGCAACATGGAATGCTTTCACAAATACCCTTACATTTAGGGGGAAATGATGAGTATAATAACTTGATATGGGTAGATAAATCTATACATAAGTTAATCCATGCAACTGAAAATAATACTATAAAGAAATATCTTAATGTAATAAACCTTGATAGCAAAGCATACAAAAAGCTCAACCTATTAAGAGTAAAAGTGGGTAACAAACCTATATAAAAGGTTCTTTGTTTATTTGAATAGATGAAATGATTATTTGAAATTATGGCAAGCTGTGTGCTCTGAAAGCTTGCACGGTTTGAGATAAGGGGAAAAGCTAGAGATAACTTCAAAGGGTTAGGTATTGCTAAAAACCCTAAAGATAGATTGAATATTTTTATAATTTTTATATTAACTTTTGAATATTTACGCCTATAAAAGCAAGTAATATTTGTTAATATGAGAAAGCTCTTATTTTATATCGGGCAGGCATGTGTCTAATATTATTAAAATAACATATTATTATATTATTAATATAGAAACTATATTTTTGGCTAAAGTGCTCTGAATTAAAACAAGAAGTAAAGTATTCCCTAGAATCTTAGTAATTTGCTCATTTATTGAATTGTTTTAAGAAATATTTAATGAATAAAAGTATAGAATATTCGGTTTATGGTTATAAAAAGTTTGATTTAGTTTGGTTTTAAACAATACAATACTATGTATTTATTATATTTTTTTAAAGCTTTTTGGTTATACATTTAGGTTTTTGCAATAAGGGAGTAATTCTCATGAAGTTATTAAATCAAGTATGTCAGCAAAAGAGTGTGCATATACTGTTATTTATTTCTCTTTTGCTTGTAGCTGGTTGTTCAGATACTAGCACACAAAATAAGCAGGGGGCTGAATTAGCGACACAAGGTATGCCTATTCAAAAAGTAAGCACTACAATTATTTCTAAGGGCGATCAAAAATTGCATTTTGAATATCCGGCACGAGTACGAAGCATAGGCTCTGTTGATGTTTATGCAAAAGTTGCTGGAACATTAATTGAGCAGTTTTATAAAGAAGGTGAATTCATACAAAAAGATACCCCTCTTTTTAAAATTGATCCAGAAGTTTATCAGGCTGCATACAATGAAGCTCTTGCTGCCTTAGATGTACAAAAAGCTTCTTTAAGCCAAGCAGAAAGAAATTGGGAACGCTCAAGAACACTTTTTGAGCAAAAGGCTTTAAGCCAAAAAGAACGAGATGATGCTCTTGCTATGTATGAAACAGCTAATGCTTCAGTGGCTAATGCAGAGGCTACTTTAGCGAAGGCTGCATTAAATTTGGACTACACAACCATAACTGCTCCTATTAGTGGCATGAGTGGGGTAAAGCTTCATGATATTGGTAGCTATGTGGGTGGAACTTCAGGAAGTGCAATAGTAACAAGTATAACTCAAATTGCTCCTATTCATATTGAGTTCTCGGTTGCTGATTCTCAAGTTATTAGTGCTCTATCCGAAATTAAAAGTGGAAAAATTATCACTCAAGAACAACTTGCGGTGCAAATTCTCGATAGACAAGGCAATGTTCTTGATAAAGGGATTATAGATTTTATTGATAGTCGTATTGATGAGACTATTGGTAGCATAAAAGTTCGGGCAGTATCAGAAAATAATGATAGCAATTTGCTTCCGGGGCAGTTTGTTCGCGTTGTGGTTGATGGCGTGAGCATACCCAATGCTGCTATTATCCCACAGCAAGCTGTTCTGCAAACAGCACAAGGCACTTTTATATATCTACTAAAAGAAGGGAGAGCAAAAATTACCCCTATTAATATAGAGCAATCTTTAGCCAAATATTTTATTGTAACAGGTGTTTTTGAAGATGGAGATGAGTTAATTTTAGATAACCTTTTGAAACTTACCTTAGACGCTGAAGTGCAAGCAGATGATGGGAGCAAATAATGTTTTCAAAATTTTTTATTGAAAGACCTATTTTTGCTACTGTTATTTCAATTATCATAGTTATTACTGGTGCACTTTCTATTTTAAATATGCCCATTGAAGAATATCCGCAAGTAACTCCACCGCAAGTAAGTATTTCAGCGGTATATCCAGGGGCAGATCCAGAAACACTGTCTGATGTAGTTATCGCTCCTATCGAGCAGGCTATTAATGGTGTAGAAAATATGATTTATATATCTTCTGTGGCAACATCAAGCGGAGCAGCAAGTATCAGTGTATCTTTTGAGATTGGTACTGATCCAGACCTTGCAACTGTCAATGTTAATAATCGTTTGCAATCCGTTATCAACACATTACCCATAGAAGTACAGCAACAAGGTATTACAGCAAGGAAGAGAACCTCGAGTATATTAGAGGTTATTTCTGTTTATTCTCCAGATAGATCACGAGATGAGCTCTATTTGTCAAATTATGTTCTCATTAATATTCTTGATGATATTAAAAGAGTAAAGGGTGTGGGCGATGCAGTAATTTTTGGGAGCAAGGATTATTCTATAAGAGTGTGGTTGCAACCAGACAAGCTTGCTTTGTTTGGGCTCACCCCTCCAGAAGTTATAACAGCCATTAGAGAGCAGAATGCACAATTTGCTGTGGGACAATTTGGGCAAGAGCCTATCTATCCAAAGCCTATGTTTACATATACGCTTACTACCAAAGGTCGTTTAGTTGATGCTGAAGAGTTTGGTAAAATTATTATAAAATCACAAGCTGATGGAAGTTTTTTGAGGCTTAAAGATGTAGCTAATGTAGAGTTAGGAGCTGTTAATTATAGTTTTGAGGCAAATTTAAATGGTAAGCCAGCGATTCCTGTTGGAATTTTTTTGCAATCTGATGCTAATGCTCTTGAAACAGCTGAACTTGTTTCTGCAAAGCTTAAAGAAATTGCACAAAAGTTTCCATCTGGTATAGCATATGAAATACCTTATGATACGACGAAATTTGTACAAGTAGCTATGCAAGAGGTGATTAAAACCTTTATTGAAGCTATATTGCTTGTAGCTATTATTGTGTATTTATTTTTACAAAATATTCGCTCTACACTTATACCTCTTCTTGCTGTGCCTGTTTCTATTATTGGGGCTTTTGCGGGAATGATGGCTTTAGGATTTTCGATTAATTTGCTTACTCTTTTTGGGCTTATATTAGCTATTGGCATTGTTGTTGATGATGCGATTATTGTTATAGAAAATGTCGAGCGAATTCATAGAACAGAAAAAATACCTATTAAAGAAGCAACTATAAAGGCAATGCAAGAGATATTTTCTCCTGTAATCTCTATTGTTCTTGTTCTCTCTGCTGTTTTTATACCTGTATCGTTTTTGGGTGGTTTTACTGGACAAATGTATAAACAATTTGCTGTAACTATTGTTATTTCTGTAGTTCTTTCAGGCTTTGTAGCCTTAACGCTTACACCAGCCCTTTGTGCTTTGCTGCTCAAAGAAAAAGAAAGTAAGCCATTTTGGTTGGTAAAAAAATTCAATGATTTTTTTGATTGGAGTACAAATATTTATGTAAAGGGTGTAAGTTTTATCTTGCATCATGTTTTTTTAAGTATTCTTGTAGCACTAGGCTTTTTTGTTTGCACTTATTATGTGTTTATGCAATTGCCTAGTGCTCTTGTGCCATCAGAAGACAAAGGAACGCTACTTGGGGTGGCTGTGCTCCCACCAGCATCGTCTCTTGATAGGACATTAAATGTAAGTGCAGAGGTTGGAGAAACAATGCTTTCTAATCCAAATGTGCAGTTTGTAAATTCATTTGCTGGCTTTGATTTGCTTAATTCCGCCCTCAAAAGTGATGCAGCCGCTTTTTTTATTAGCTTAAAGGATTGGAGTGAGCGTAAAGATATTATGTCTCAAGCTCAAATGATTGCTAGTGCATTTAGTGGGCATTTTATGATGAACAATAGAGATGCTATTGTGCTTGTTCTTAACCCTCCCCCAATTGCTGGACTTAGTCTTACGGGAGGTTTTGAAATTTATGTACAAGATCGTTTAGGAAAAGGGTATGATGAATTAAATAAATATGTGCAAGAGCTTATTGCCAAGGCAAATCAAAGACCAGAACTTATCTCTTTGCGTACAGGTTTAAGTATGAATACCCCGCAATTTTATGTGGAGCTTGATAGAGAAAAAGCAAAGGCTTCTGGCGTAAGTGTTTCTGATGTATTTAGTACTATGCAAATTATTTTTGGGAGTGCCTATATCAATGACTTTACTTTTTATGGACGACCTTATAAGGTGTATATACAATCTGATGGTGCTTATAGAAGCGGTCCAGAGCGTTTGGGTGAAGTCTTTGTCCGCTCAAATACTGGCAATATGATACCTTTAAGTGCCTTATTAAGCTTTAAGCGTGTTACAGGGGCGAGCAATATGAATCGTTTTAATTTATTTCCTGCAGCACAAGTAACTGGAGAACCAAGACCTGGATTCACATCAGGAGATGCTATTAGAGCAATTGAAGAAGTGGCTCATGAAGTTTTGCCTGATGGATATACTGTAGAATGGGCTGGAAGTTCTTATCAAGAGCGTAAAATTGGAGCTTCTAGTGCGAATGCCTTCATATTTGCCCTTGTTTTTGTTTTTTTGATTCTAGCTGCTCAATATGAACGGTGGCTTTTGCCTTTAGCTGTTATTACAGCGGTTCCATTCGCTGTTTTTGGTGCGGTAATGGCAACTTACTTAAGAGGTCTTATCAATACAAGTTTAAGTAATGATATTTATTTTCAAATAGGGCTTGTTGTGTTAATAGGGCTTTCTGCTAAAAATGCGATACTTATTGTTGAATTTGCTATGCAAAAAAGAAAAGAAGGCAAAGAGCTTATAGAATCTGCTTTAGAAGGTGTAAGATTACGTTTTAGACCTATCATAATGACTTCTTTAGCTTTTGGAGCAGGCATGATTCCTTTAGTGTTTAGCACAGGGGCTGGGGCTGCCTCAAGGCATTCTATTGGTACAGGTGTTTTTGGAGGTATTATAGCTGCTTCATCTATTGCTATATTTTTTGTGCCACTTTTTTATGTTTTATTAGAGCGGGCTAATGATTTGTTGCGTGGAAGAGAAAAAAGATGAAAGGTAGTGTTTCTTGTATGAATAAAAAATATATAATTCCTTTTTTTTGCCTAGGTTTATTTATTACGGGTTGTAACTTTACTCCACCTCTTGAGCTTCCCCCTGTAGATACACCTATGAGTTATAGTGATTTAAATGGAGGTAGCAAACTTGAAGTTGGTGTAACTCCTAGCAATAAACCAATCCATGAATATTGGTGGGAGGATTTTAATGACGAAACACTCAATCTCCTTATTGAAGAATCTCTAAGAAACAATACAGATTATGCACTAGCCGTTTCTAAGGTTATGCAAATGCGTATGGCACTGAATATGACTAATGCAGAAATATATCCTAATATACAGGGTGATCTTTCTGCCAATAAAGTAATTAATGGCACTTCTATGAATCCATCTTACTCTTTGAGTGCTACATTAAGCTACGAGATTGATTTGTGGGGCAGGGTAAAGGAATCAAGTAGAGCTGCTGTTGCTACATTATTAGCAACAGCAGCAAGTCAAGAGTCTGTGCGTTTAAGTCTCATTGCTGGGGTGGCTGATAGTTATTTTGCATTATTGAATCTTGAAGAACAAAAAAAGATACTTGAATCAACAGTAAAAACTTATGAAGAGACTTATCAATATCGACTTAAGCAATATAATGCTGGAGGCTTAGAGGAAATCACCCTTGAGCAATCTAAGGTTCAGTTAGAAAGTGCTAAAGCAGATCTGTTCTCAACTTTACGCAGAAGAAGTGAAGCTATGAGTGCTCTTTCTTTATTATTGGGTAGGGCTCCTAGAGGTATCTTTGCAGCAGAATTTTTATTTGGAGAATTATTACCAAAAGCACCTACAGTGCCATTAGGGCTACCATCAACACTGATACAGAATCGTCCAGATATTAAAATGGCAGAGGAGAATCTCCGTTCAGCAAACCATTCCATTGGTGTGGCACAAGCTTCTTATTTTCCTGTTCTTTCACTTTCAGCATTAGCAGGCTTGAGCTCTAATCAGCTAGGCACTCTTTTTGATAATTCATTAATGAGCGTAGGGGCAAATATGGCTGGTACTGTTTTTGACTTTGGGAGAACAGAATATAAGGTAAAAAGTGCAGAAGCCCTTAAGGAGCAGGCTCTTATTACATATAGAGCGACCATAGCAAAGGCTTTTTCAGAAGTAAGAGATGCCCTTGTAGCTCGCGAAAACTCTCAAAAAAGACTTCAAGCTATTGAAGCTCAAGCTCGCTCTCAAGAACGAGTTTATGAGATAGCCAAGCATCGCTTTGAAGCTGGATATACAAGCCATTTAGAATTGCTTGATGCTGAGAGAAATTGGCTTTCTGTACAGCTTACCTTAAGTAGTGCTAAGGCAGATGTACTTAGTAGCTCTCTTAGTTTATATAAGGCATTAGGTGGTGGATTTAGTGCTAGAGATTTAGAACGTGAAACACTTTATGAGCGTCCTTAAATTGCAAAAAGTATTTAACATGAAAATAGATATTTTAAGCAATAAATTAAAGGCTTAGAATTTGAAATAAATTATTTGACAATATTTTAAAGACATAACGAACCTATAGGCTTTTGCTCCATAAATAATTTTACAAAAAAAAGATTATTGCAATAGTTTTATATCTTTCAGATGGATAAAAAAGTGTGTAAAATTATCATCTATGTTCCGAATGTCTCTTTTAAAAAGTATAATCAACTTTTTCATAGGTAAAATGGGCTATTATAATTCTAATGAAATTCAATGTAAAGGAGTAAGTTTATGAATGATGATTCAGAAATAGCACTGGTAGGAGGGGGGATTATGAGTTTTACGCTTGCAGCAATTCTTAAAGAACTCAAACCCTCTCTTAACATTGTTGTGTATGAAACCTTAAGTGATGTTGCACAAGAAAGTACAATGGTATGGAATAATGCAGGTACAGGGCATCAGGCATTATGTGAATTAAATTATACGCCAGAAAGTGATAATGGAGATATAGATATAACAAAAGCCATTCTTATTAATCAACATTTTGAATTAAGTAAAGAGTTTTTCGCATATTGTATTCAAAAAGGCATCTTAAAAGAACCAAGCACATTTCTCAATCCCTTACCACATGTAAGCTTTGTTATCGAAAATAATGTTTCTTTTTTAAAAAGAAGGCATGAATTACTTACAGCCTCCCCTCTTTTTAAAAATATGCATTACAGTGAAGATGGAGAGCAAATTAAACAATGGTCTCCTCTTTTAATGGAAGGTAGGGATTTAAACCAAAAAGTTGCTGCTACTTTTATGGAAGAGGGGACAGATATTAATTTTGGAGAAATGACACATCAATTTTGTGAATCTCTTTCAAAAAAAGATGGCTTTAAAGTCTGTTTAAATCATTGTGTTACCTCTTTAAAAAAAGATGGCACTTCATGGGAACTAACCATTAAAGACACAAAAAATGATACTATAAAAAATGTAAAAGCAAAATTTGTATTTTTGGGTGCTGGAGGAGGTTCATTTGGGCTATTGCAAAAAAGTGGCATACCTGAAGGAAGAGGCTATGGAGGTTTTCCTGTAAGCGGACTTTGGCTCGTGTGCAAAAATCAAGATATTATCCAAAAACATTATACAAAAGTCTATGGAAAAGCTTCTTTAGGTGCACCCCCTATGGCTTTACCACATCTTGATACAAGAATTATCGAAGGGAAACGAGAATTACTCTTTGGTCCTTACGCAGGGTTTAATACGAAGTTTCTTAAACATGGAAGTTGGCTTGACTTTCCGCTTTCAATGAGGGCAAGCAATTGGTATCCTATGCTACAAGCCGGGATAGATAATATTCCTCTTACCATTTATCTCATTAAACAAGTTTTGCTTAGTCTTGAAGGGCGAATGGGTAAATTGAAGGTTTTTATGCCTAATTCTCAAACTTCAGATTGGCAAACAATGGTTGCTGGGCAAAGAGTGCAAGTTATCAAAAGAAATAAGCAGGGGCGAGGTGCATTGCAATTTGGAACAGAGGTTATCACATCTAGCGATGGATCTTTGGCTGCATTATTGGGTGCTTCTCCTGGTGCATCAACGACTGTTGATATTATGCTTTCAGTAATTCATTCGTGCTTTAAAAAAGAATATGATGCACAACATTGGAAAGATAAATTAAAAGACATGATACCTTCTTATGGCAATACTCTTGAAGAAAATATTGCTTCATTTAATGAAACGCGCTCAAAAACAGCAAAGATTCTTCAAATACCTTTTTTGCCAATATAAAACGGCTTGAAAGGTTGATGGTAGGCTTCATGGGTAAAACCTGCTAAAATAACATGCTCAAGCTTTTGTATTTGATTTTTAAGGGCATTATTAATATATTCATTGCAATGCCCAAAGAGATTAACCCACCAACTGCTTATGCAATCCATATAAG
>JARHYY010000114.1 GCA_029258405.1 Helicobacteraceae bacterium
AATGTAAGTAATTAATCTCTATATATAAAAGATTCTTTGTTTATCTTATTGAATGAAATGATAATTTAAATTATAGTAAGCTGTGTCAAGTTTTTATGTATTGAAATGTTTGTGTGGTTTGGGGGGGGATAAAGGGGTGGGTGGTGGTAAAAAGGGAAGCCACAAAAAATAATAATTCATTCAATATGCTAAAATTAGGAATGCATAAGTATGGATAGAACAATAAATTTAAGAATCTCAATAGCAATATAAACAGAGATGCTATCATGTAAATTATAATAAGATATAGAACAAAAAATCAATCTATTAATATTAAGGTTTTCAGTGAGAATAATTTGCTTTCATAAAACCACTATAATATATAAGATTAGCAATTACAACACAAACAAACATCACAAAGGCTAAAACAAATGGCGTATTTGCATTTAGCAATCCCACCATGAAAGAAATAAATCCTGCTAATGCAAATTGTGTTGTTCCAAGAACAGCTGAAGCAGTACCTGCAATATTCTTAAAACGAGCCATTGCTAAAGCGGTAGTATTGGGTGCAATAAAGCCTAAACAAGCAATACTCAAAAAAAGACAAGTTTCAAATAGCCAAAAATTACTAATAAAAAAAGAGCTTACAACTAAAAGGAAAACAGCAATCAACATAAGTATAAAACCTAAAGAAAGCATCTTCTTGCATGAGATTTTTTTTACTAATCGCACATTCACATTTGCTAAAATAACAAAACCTAATGCATTAATTCCAAATAACATAGCGTATTGCTGTTTGCTTAGTCCAAAAACCTGAATGAACACAAATGATGAACCTGTAATATATGCAAACATTGCTCCTAATGCAAAAGCGGCTGAAAAAATAAAAATAATGAATTGCTTATCTTTAAAAACAGATCCATATTTTATTGCTGTATCTCTATAAGAAAAACTTTGTCTAGCATTATGCCTCACAGTCTCTTTAAGACCAAAGGCAATCATAAAAAATAAAATAACACCCAATATAAACAAACAAGCAAAAATACTATGCCATGAGAAATATTCCAAGAGTATCCCCCCAAAAGTTGGCGAAAGCATAGGTGCAAGAGAACTCACAACCATCATTAGAGCAAAAATACCCACCGCTTCTTGTGTATCAAATAAATCATTTACAATAGCTCTTGCAATAACCACTCCAGCACAACCACCTAAAGCTTCAACAAATCTTAATGCAATAAAAACATAAATATTATCAATAACAATACAGAGAAAACTTGAAATAATAAAAAGACTAATCCCTATCAATGCGGGTTTTTTTCGCCCAAACACATCGCTTAATGGTCCATAAATAAGTTGCCCTAAAGCAAAAGCACTAAAAAAACTTGCCAAAGAAAGTTGCGTAAGAAATGAGCTCGTATTAAAACTTATTTGCACTTGTGATAAAGCTGGGAGGTACATATCTGTTGAAAGCGGTGCAATACTTGACATAAGAGCCAAAATAAAAATCAACCAAATCTTTCTGAAACTTTTCATAATTATTGCCTTTCTTTTATTTTGTGGTAAGATAATGTTTTTTTATCAAGAGAATAATTCTTTGTTAAAACTCAATATAACTCATACACAAGACTTATTATTTAAAAAATTCATTCTCTTCACCCAAGGCACTTAAACTTGCATTAATGTTGCTATTAATATAGTGTTTTCATAGATATAATTGCTCTCTTAGTGCTTAACTTATTCCCATGATAATGGTAAATTTTGTTGTAGATTAATTTTTATAAAGACTTTATTTATCCCCTTGACTTCTTTGCCTGCTCTAAAGTATAAATAACTTTTATTATACATAGCTTGTGAGGTTTATAACCTGTTTTCTCCTAGTGAGTTTAACTTATTAAGGCTTTTGTTGTCAAGAGTAATTAACTAAAATATTTTTTAATAGTTTTTTATTTAATGATACGCATTAATAATTATTATGAAGCATATATAGCAATAATAAATACAGCTTGCCATACAATATTTCTTGAGTTTTATTTTTTATAATTTCTATACTTATTATTTATTTGTATATTCATATTCTATTTGTAAAGATTTTTTATATTTTCATGCGATTATTTAAGTGGCAATGAGCATAATTTACATAATATGAAGTATTTTATGCATCTGAACGCTTAAGCGAAAAAGAGGGTTTTTTTTACAAAATGCGATTAAAGGCTTATAAGATTCAATATTTTGATAAGATACACCATCATCGATAAGCTGTATGCAATATTTCTTATGGGGATAAGATTGTGCAATATTAATCATTTCTTGTTCGCTCAATATGCCATATAAAAATTTAATCTCATGAGCATTTTTAAGAGCTATGGCAGAAAAATTCTTATTTTTTGGTGAAAATGTTATCCAATCTATCCATGAAGGCGGGGGAGCAAAGCCATTAGTTTCAACAGAACGATAGAATCCCTCACATAGCTCTTCGCTTGCAAGCTGCATGGTTGGCTCACCTCCTGTAAAAACAATATGAGGTTTTTGGGTAACTTTTTCTACGTAAAGTATATTGTCTATATAATTCTCTAGCTCTTGTTTTGAAAATCTGTGTCTTATTTCCTCAAATTCTGTATCACAAAAAATACATTGCAAATTACATTGAGCAAATCGCACAAAAATTGAAGGGACACCCACATGAAAACCCTCACCTTGCAAAGTATAAAATATTTCTTTAATAAGATATATCTTATTAGCCTCTTTCATATATTGCTATATTCCCTTCACTTTCTTGCACAGATACACGATAACAAACATCGCCTAATTCATTGCATATCCATTGTGCTATATTTTCAGCAGTCGTACTTATGCCGGGCATAACTTCATTTAAAAACTGATGATCAAGACGATCTTGAATCTTATGTTTTATTTGGCTAAAATCAAGAACCATTCCATTTTTATCAAGTGTTGCAGATTTACAAAAAATAACAATAGTATAATTATGCCCATGCAAACGGTTGCATTTACTTTCATAATCTAAGAAAAGTTGATGAGCTGCTGATATTTCAAATGTTTTTTGGATATAAAACATACCTACCTTTCAATATGTAAATTATTTGCCATAAATGCTTCTAGCGATTCAAGGCAGGTTGGACATTGGTTGCAATGTTTTGGTGTGCCTTTGTAACAACTGTATGTTTGTGAATAATCAATATGCAGCCCCATGCCTAATTGGACAATCTCTTTTTTACTGTAATTGCAAAAAGGGCTTAACAACTCTACACCACTTCCATGCCAAACAGCTTGACGCATTGCATCAATAAATGCTTGCGTACAGTCAGGATACAAAGGATGATCTCCTGAATGATTTGCTATAACCAAAGAAGGAATATTAAGCGACTGTGCTAAACCACTTGCCACGCTAATGAAAATACCATTACGAAATGGTATAAGCAGTGAAGAAATATTTTCTTTATCATAATATGCTTGTGGAATACAGCTTGAATCTGATTGCAAAAGAGCACTTTTAAAACCAACAAACAAGGAGCTTATATCTAAAAGATGATGGCGGATATTATATTTTTTACAAATTCGTAGAGCTGATTGTATCTCTTGATGATTATGAATACTTGGATACTTAAAAATAAGTGCTTCAGTGGGCTGCATTTGCATGCTCCATATTAATGCCGTTGTGCTATCCACTCCACCACTGAATAACACTAACCTACTTACCTTGTTGTTTTGTATAATTTCCTCCAAAACTACCTACCGTTTTATCCATTTTATTAAATTTCTTACACTATTATATCATGTATACCTAAACATCGAGCAAACAAATACTGCGAACATTATAGCTTTTAAGGCTTGATATGCAAAAATTGCATTATAAATCAATGTCAAGGAAAAATTATGCAACAAACCATTACAGAAAAAATATTTTCTGCCCATGTAGGCAGAGAAGTTTTAGCGGGAGAAATGGTCGAGTCCCCTATTGATATGATTATTGGAAATGATATAACTACACCAATTTCTATCAAAGCTTTTAGAGAAAGTGGAGCAAAAAAATTAGCAAATCCTGAATCTTTTTGTATTGTACTTGATCATTTCATACCAGCAAAAGACATAGCAAGCGCTAATCAAGCAAAAATTAGTCGTGATTTTGCCAAAGAGCATAATTTAAAATATTTTTTTGATGAAAAAGATATGGGTATAGAACATGCACTACTACCAGAAAAGGGTATTGTAGTAAGCGGAGATATTATTATCGGGGCTGATTCTCACACCTGTACTCATGGAGCATTAGGAGCCTTTAGCACAGGCATGGGTAGTACAGATATTGCTTATGCTATGATTACAGGAAAAAATTGGTTTAAAGTTCCAGAAAGTATCTATGTCAATTTTATAGGCAAACCTAAGCAATATGTATATGGAAAAGATCTCATCTTAGAAGTTATTAGACAAATTGGTGTTGATGGTGCTTTATATCGCTCTTTGGAATTTGGAGGGGAAAGCATTTCTTATCTCAATATGGATGACAGATTCAGCCTTTGCAATATGGCTGTAGAAGCTGGGGCAAAAAATGGCATTATTGCAGTAGATAGCATTACTAAAGATTTTTTACAAACACGCTCTTCTTTGCGACAACAAGCAAGAGTATATTATTCAGACCCTAATGCTCAATATGCAAGAACAATTAATATTAATGTTGATAATTTAGACCCTGTTGTGGCATATCCATTTTTACCAAGCAATGGAAAAAGTATTCAAGAAGCCGTAAAAGACAATATAAAAATTGATCAAGCTTTTATTGGCAGCTGCACTAATGGACGATTAAGCGACTTAAAAATTGCCAGCGAAATACTTAAAGGCAAAAAGATACATAATGATGTCCGCCTTATTGTTACACCGGGCACACAAAGAATATATAAAGAAGCTCATAGCCTAGGCTATATTGATACCTTGCTTGAATCAGGAGCATTAATTTCAAACCCAACATGCGGAGCTTGTCTAGGAGGATATATGGGTATACTGGGGGATAATGAGCGATGCATATCCACAACAAATCGTAATTTCATTGGCAGAATGGGTGCAAGAACATCTGAGGTATATCTTGCTAATTCTGCAGTAGTCGCCATAAGTGCCCTAAAGGGCAAAATAGCTGATCCTAGACAGTAAAGTTGCTCACTATTTTTCGAAGATTTTGAGCAGTTTTTTCAAGGATGCTAATTTCTTTTGTGTTATTATCCATAGTCAGAGAAGTATTTTGAGCTATTTTAGCGATTTTATCTATCTCTTCAGAAAGCATCTGAACTTCTTGACATTGACGTTCAGAATGCATAACAACATTTTCAGCGTTATTAAATGAGCTTGTAGCTTTGTTGTATATTTCCTCCAAAGCTATTGAAGCTTCATTAGCCATTTCTGTATTTTTACGAATTTCTAACACCATATTCTCAACACTCGAAACAGCATTTTTTGTTTCTTCTTGTATGATGTCTATAATATGATTTATTTCTTGCGTTGCTTCGCCCGTTCTCTCAGCAAGCTTGCGTATCTCATCAGCAACTACTGCAAAACCTCTCCCTGCTTCCCCTGCTCTTGCTGCCTCTATGGCTGCATTTAGGGCTAAAAGATTAGTTTGGTCTGCAATATCTTGAATAAGCCCTGCACTATTGCCAATAGTTTGTGCATGTTGATAAAGCGTTTGTATTTGCTCTGCAGAAATTTGTGCATTTTCGCTTACGCCACTCATGTTTTGGGCGGTATTTTGAACATATTCCTTACCTCTTTTACTTAATTCTACACTTTGAAAAGAGTTTTCTTTAGTTTGGCTTGCAATATTAGCAACTTTTTCAATATCTTTTTGAATTTTTGCTATTTCATCAATAAGTTTGGCAGTCATATTTTCTTGTTTATTTGCCGATTCTTTTGAAATTTTAGAAGAATCAGCAACAGATAGAGACTTATTAAGCATTTCATCTGAAGACTGGTTGATGGCTTTTATTATATCAGAAATTTTATTTTTCATATTACCAATAGCATATAAAGCACTCCCTTGTATTGAAGAATCTACACACACAGTAAGATCACCACTGGCAATTACAGAAATAATTTGTTTAATAAAACGAGGTTCTGCACCTAAAGAAACTTTTATATAACGTACAACAATAAAAGCAACACTAGCACCAATAATCATCATTATGATTAATAAAATAATCATAACACTCTTAAAATTGCTTGCAATATCTTTAGCAATAGGCACTGCTTCTTGATTGAGTTGCTCTTGGTAGTCAATAAATCTATTGATAGCTGCCAACCATTCAATCAAACTCTTACTTAAGACATCATTTAAAAAATGAATAGCTTCTTCTTCATTGCTCTTTTTAAGCTCTATAGTTTTTGAAATTTCTGGCAATGTTTGAGCCTCAATCTGTTTTATATGAGCTAATATTTGTTTTTCTTCAGAAGAAATACGTGCAGACATCGCCCCAAACATATCATCAAGCAATACAGCAGATTCTTGATAATCTTTATTAAGTTTATTAATTAAGGTAATTTGCTCTTCAAGCCTTTGTGTTGTTTGGGCTAGCACAACATCACGAATAGCAATAGCTCTATCATGAACGCTACCCCTAAAATTAATAGCGTAACGCTGCTTAACAGAATTAAACTCTGTTGCTTCCACAAGAATTTCGTTGATAACATCAACTTTCATAATAGCAATAAATGTAATAATTACCATGAGAATGAGGATGATACTAAATCCACCATAAAGTTTTTGTGATAATGTTGTTTTATTCATTGAGCAAACCTTTTTGAATATCTATACAGTTTTGTACATTGTAAAAGAACATTACATGCAAACAAACACTACATGATAGAGAAAGCAAAGAATACTAGATACTATTAAGTACCTAGCAAAATTTTATTGATGTTTAAATGGGGAATCAACTATCTTTTTACCGTCGATAATATATGGGATAAGTGCCATATGCCTTGCTCTTTTAATAGCTACCTCAACCCTTTCTTGCCATTTCTTTGAATTGCCTGTAAGGCGACGAGGCATAATTTTGTATCGCTCTGAAAGAGAATGCTTAAGCATTTCAACATTTTTATAATCAATAAAATCAATTTTTGATTCTGTATATTTACAATAACGCTTTGAATAGCGTTTTTTTTCTGCCATTTTTTACTCCTTATACTTAAAAAGGTACATCGTCATCATCAACATCAATTTCTGGGATTTTGTTAAAATCCTTTTCTTGTTTTGGAACATTTTGTATTTGTTGCATTTTTTGCATTGTTTCATATTGTTGTTGATGCCCTTCAAAATTCTGTTGCCCTTGTTGTGCTTCAAAAGATTGAGATGAACTTTTTGAATCAAGCATAGTTAATGAATCAGCTGCAACAATGTGCTTTGAGCGTTTTTGTCCTGTCTGATCTACCCAGCTTTCAAATACTAAACGCCCTTCTATAAGAACTTTAGAGCCTTTTTTTAAATATTGGTTTGCAACTTCAGCCGTTCTTCCAAAAAGCGAAATATCGACAAAGCAAACATCTTCACCATTACTTCCATCTTGCTTCTTGTATCTTCTGCTTGTAGCCATTCCCATTTTAGCTAACGCACTACCGCTTGGTAAATAGCGAAGCTCTACATCTCTTGTTAAATATCCAACAAGAATAATACGATTATACATTATAACACTCTCAATGCACCACTGCTTGAGCAGAAGTTTCTGCTTTTGTAGCCTTTGTTTGTTTTGTTTGCTCTACAAGAGCATTCCACGCATTTTGTTCTTTTTTACTCTCATATTTTATCACAATAAAACGAATAATATCCTCATTAATACGATATAATCTTTCAAGCTCTACAATTAATGTTGAAGGTGCTTTAAAATAAAATACATAATAATACCCTCGTTTATGTTTTTTGACTTCATAAGCCAAGGTACGCATACCCATATCAAAGCAAGCAACAACATCGCCTCCATTTTTGATAATTGCTTGTTTAAATAATTCTATCTTTGCCTCAATCTCTTCTTGTGTAAGTGTAGGTTTTATGATGAACATTGTTTCATAATGTCGCATACGACTCCTTTTGGAATAAGCCCTTTTTATAAAGAGCAAGGATTAAACCTTTATTTTATCTAAAAATTGCTTTAAGTTTCATTAAGCAACTATATAATTCTCGCTCTTGATTTACTCCTGCCAAAAGTAAATTTAAAAAACAGCTTTGAAGAATTTCAAAGATTTGTCTATATTGCTCTTCTTTGAGTGTTGATGACCATTGTACATAATTTTTTGTAATATTTAAGGGAGGTTTATAGCCTAATATTTCAACAAAATTTACAGTACCATAAACTTTACTATAAGAAAAAATTAAAAATAATTTCATAAAGAATGATTCCATGCTATTTATAATTTCTCTCCCAGTAACCCCCATGTTAAGCATATTTTCTAGCATTGGGATCCATTCATTTTTAAGAAAAAGCGATTTACAAATATCTTCAGCCTCCCAGCTTGCCACACCATAAATGAGATTTTTTATATCACTATGTTCAATCTTTCTCCCCAATAAACAAAGCTTATGCAAATCACTCTCAATAAGCATTAAATCTCCATTTTGCATTTTTATAATCTCTGCTAAATAATGTTCGGAGATATCTAAATGAAGGGCAATAGCCCTTTCCTTCAAAAGCGCTATACATTCATAAGGAGAAGGGGCAAAAAAACGAACACTCACCCCCCTTTTTTTAAAGCATGCTTCAATTTCTTTGCAATCATTTGAATATTCCCAACTCTGACGATTATCAGCATGATAAAATGCAAGTATAAAATAATTATTTTTTTTTCCCTCTAATCGCTCAAAAATAATATTCATATCCTTCTTAGAGATTTTTTTAGCCATTTTCAATAGCACAATATTCCTCGGGGCAAATAACGAAGGAGTATTAAATATTTCTACAATGTTCTTAATATCATATTCATCAAAATAAATGCTCCATTTTTCGTCTTGCTTGCATTGCAATTGCAATAAAATCTTATCAATATAAAGATTTATCAAAAATGCACTTTGCCCATAGAGAAAAAGTGCATGTGGAATCTTACCTTGAAACAGATATTCTTTTTCAAAAGTATCACGATACATGATTAAATCTTTTATAGACTCTACATAAAATTTTTGCACTTATCAAATCGCTAGAAATAATTTGAGCTAAAATTTTTTCTCCCACTAACAAATCCTTATCATCTACAATCAATTTTGCCCCTGCAATAATTGAATAAGCTTTTGCTAATGGCGGATAATGCTCATTAATAATATATGCTTCAATTATAGCACCTATATTTTCTCTTGCCCATCTTACATATACCCTATTTGTAAATTCTACTTCAGCATAAGCGCTTCTTCGTTCTAAAGCATTCATTTCATTGCAAATATCTTTCATTTGCATAGCAAGCTCTGTTTCCTTATTGGCATACCAATTGCATTTTAAAAGACGATGGATACACAAATCAGTATATCTCCTTATAGGAGAAGTAAAATGCGTATAATGTGCAAAACCCAAACCAAAATGTGATGAACACAAGGGGCTATACTCTGCTAACGATTGTGCTTTAATAAGTAAAGAATCAACTTCATCTTGCTCTCCCTTTATAAAAGCTTCTTTTTGCAAGGATACAATACTTTTATGTATATCTTTTGTTAGAGTCGCTTTATACCCTCTAGTCCTCATAAGCATAAAAACTTCAGAGACTCTAGCATATTGAGGAGAATCATGAACACGATAAAGTGCAGAAGAAAATCTTTGTGCTAAACAATCAGCAGCAGCTCTATTGGCAATAAGCATAGCTTCTTCAACAAGTTGATGAGCACAAGTATCAGGTACATCAAGAGTTTTTATAAAATGTAATGAATCATCTAATATAACTTTTTTATCATTATTTGTAAAGGCAAAACCTGAATGCAATCTTTTCTTGCGACATCGTTGCATTTGAATATGGAGTTTGTGCAACATAATATCCATTGAATTTAAAGGTTTATTGCATAAAATTGCATTAACTTCATCGTAAGTAAATCGCCTTTGCGAACAAATGATGGCTTGAAATAGCTCTTGTTTTAAAATTGCTCCATGTCCTTTGTGGAGTCGAAATTTCCAAACATATACTAAACGATTCTTATATGGCTTCAAGGAGCATAAATTCTCGCTTAACACTTCTGGAAGCATAGGAAAACATTTATGCGGTAGGTAAATAGAAAAGCCCTTTCTTCGTGCTTCTTTATCTATAGTAGAATATGGTGTTACATATTCACTTACATCAGCTATGGCTACATACAATTCTCCTCTTATATCATCATAAAAAAGTGCATCATCAAAATCTTTAGCATCTTCTGGATCAATAGTACAAAAAGGCAGATGGCATAAGTTCATACGCTCTTGATACATTTGCACATCAACTTCATCTCCAAAACTTTTAGCCTCCAATAAAGCTTGCCGAGAAAAAGGATATAACAAATCTTGTTGAGCCAAAACTATGAGTTCATCAACATAAGGGTTGCTTAAATTGCCAAGAAATTCCAAAATTGCACCATC
>JARHYY010000011.1 GCA_029258405.1 Helicobacteraceae bacterium
GTAATGAATAGGGCAAATATTCTTTTAAAGATTGCTGATAGATTAGAAGAGCATTATGAGCTTTTATCACATGCTGAAACATGGGATAAGGGTAAGCCAATTAGAGAGAGTCGTGCTATTGATCTTGATTTAAGTGTTGATCACTTCCGCTATTTTGCAAGTTGTATTCGTGCTCAAGAGGGAGGGGCTTCAGAAATTACTTATGATTCTGTTGCATACCATTATCATGAGCCAATAGGTGTTGTAGGCATTATTGTTCCTTGGAATTTCTCTATACTTATGACTGTATGGAAAATTGCCCCTGCTCTTGCTGCTGGAAACTCCATAGTCGTAAAGCTTGCATCCGCTACACCTGCTAGTGTGCTTGTCATGCTTGATGTGATTGGAGATTTATTACCACCCGGGGTTTTAAATGTAGTCAATGGAGAGGGCGGTAAGATTGGTGAATACCTTGCAACACACCCACGCATTGCAAAGGTAGCTTTCACAGGTTCAACAGTTGTAGGCAGACAGATTATGCAATCTGCAACAAAAAATATTATCCCATGCACCTTAGAGCTTGGTGGAAAATCTCCTAATATTTTCTTCTCTGATGTATTAGATCATGGAGATGCTTTCTTAGATAAAATCATTGAGGGATTATTATTTTTCTCATTCAATCAAGGTGAAAACTGCACATGCCCATCTCGTGCTATTATTCATGAAAGTGTATATGATAAACTCATGGAAAAGGCATTGCAAAGAGCAAGGGCTATCAAGCAAGGCAACCCGCTTGATGATGATACAATGATAGGTTCTCAAGTTGATGAAAAACAAGTGCAAAGAATACTTGAATATATTGAAATTGGCAAAAAAGAAGGAGCAGAGCTACTCATTGGTGGCGAAAGAAACACAGAGGGCGAGTTAGCAAAAGGTTGCTTTGTGAAGCCAACAATATTTAAGGGCAATAATAAGATGAGAATATTCCAAGAAGAAATTTTTGGACCTGTTACTGCTGCAACCACTTTTAAAACTGATGCAGAAGCCTTAGAAATCGCTAATGATACAGTCTATGGCTTAGCAAGCTATATTTGGACAAAAGATATTGATAGGGCATATCGTTTTAGTAGGGGCATTAAGGCTGGTCGTGTATGGGTAAATTCACTTGATGATGCTCCAGCACATATTGCCTTTGGTGGATATAAGCAAAGCGGTATTGGTAGAGAAACGCATAAGCGAACTCTTGAAAATTACCAACAACTCAAAAGTGTAATGGTAAGCCATACGAATGATAGGTTTAAATTCTTCTAATTCTATCAATTCCAAGCAAGAAAGCTCTCACTCTTAAGTGAGAGATGCATTGCATTAGAGCATGCTATATCCTCTAATGCAATGCTAGGCTAAAATTCTTAGAATATATCCCTAAAAACCCAATATCAATGAGCAATAATAGAATATAATCACATTTAAAATCTAAAAATGTTAAAGCTTATCAATACTACAACAAGGATTAACACACAAAAGCAAATCCTAAAAGATATAAAGAATATACAAATAATCGGAGCATTAATACTAAAATGATCGCCCTTAGGTTAATGGATAATATGAGCATTATTTTTTCTTTTTCTTGAATGCTTTTTCATTCGCTCTTAATTCAACAGCAATTTTACTCATCATTTTTCTTACAATATTTTTTTCAATCATCTCTAAGTTAAAAACGCTCTTATCATCAATAGAAATACTTTCAATATATTCTTGTAATGCTCTCTCCCAAATATCACCAAATATTCTCTTGAATTGCTTTTTAAGATTATCAAGATTATCTTCTTCATCAAAGCTCATTGCCTCATTTTTCAGCAAAAAGAGCTTCACAAAAAATGATGATGTACTCAATATACATGCATTCTCAAAGTTGTTATTCTTTGCAAATGCCTCCACTTTCTTTATCGCCCTATTTTCATGAAAAAACCAATACTCTTTTAATTTTTCATAAAACTTTTCTGCTGTTTGTGCATGAGCAACTTCATCTAAGCTTGCATTATCACTTAGAGCTAAATCAATTTTATTGATAATAAAAAATACCTCAAAATTAGAATCTTCCCCCTTTCTTTTCTTGAGCATTTCTAAAACGCCACCTTTAGTAATTTCCAAACAAGCATCTAACTGCCCATAATCAAGTACCATTAATACCATATCAGATTCTGCAATCACTTTTTGTGTGCTTTTTAAATGTTTATGAGCATATTTATCGGTATTATTTATACCGGGGGTATCAATAATGATAAAATTAAATACATTTTTCTGATTTTGTAAATACATAAAATCCCAATGGAGGTGAATCTCCTTTACACCCATATACTTCTTATCATTATTCATAGAATCTTTACTTGCATAATGCTTTAACTCATGCTTGACTTCTTCAGCCACCAAGCTAAGAGATGAACCATCCTCAAATATAATATGTGCATGATTATTACTTATATCATTATCAGAATAAATATAAACTGGGCAATCTGTTGTGGCACAACTCAATGAAGGAAGAATATCATCTCCAAACCATGTATTTATAAGGCTTGTTTTTCCAGCACTCATATTGGCAACAAGTGCAATTTTATAAGGGTGATAGGCTTTAATGCTCTTAATTGTGCTTTTCTTTATCAATGGGTAGAGCAAATCCAAAAGAGCATGCACTTGTGCAATTTTTGTTAATTGAAGATTTTCAAGAATCTTTTCATAGTGTAATTCTTGAGAGTAATGAACTTCCATTGACAACTTCCTATATGTATAATCAAGCTCTTTTTTCTAAAGCATCTTTAATTTTTTTCACCAAATCAGGAAAATCTGTTACAGTAGTATTCAGCATTCCCTCTAAAATATCCCAATCTTTATCTCTAATACATTTTTCAATAGCATCCTTGTCTCTCTGATATCTTATTTTGTTACTGTTTGCTCTTTTGGTATTTTCAGTGCCTGATTTATTCTTATAGACACAATAAGCAACGAATGCAACTATTGCTACCCCTGCAACTACAAATGTTATTTTCTCATCCATATTAACTCCTTATTGAATTTTTTAAAACTGCTCTTTGATCCCTTATGTGTGCAAGTTTCTTTTCAGAATCTTTTATGCTTCTTTGTAGCTCTGCAATTTGATTTAATTGTGCATTGCGAAGATCACTGAAAAGCCCTTTATTTTCTGAATCCAACTTAGCAATATTGTGTTTATGATTGCTGAGTTCATCATCACGAAACTTATTGATATTTTCTTGCAGATTTTTTTCAATAATCTCCCTAAGCTCTTTAGGATTAATATCAAAAGTATGTTTTTCATCTTTTGTCTTTATAAGTTTTCTCTCACCAAAGAAAAAAGGGAAAATACCTTTAAGAAAACCCATAAATCCTCCTTCTTTTTCATATTTTGCTTCTTCAAAATTATATGCAAATGTGCTTGAAGGAATATCTACCTTAAAAGACAACAAATCATCAATATTGCATTCAAAAGCAACCTCTTCAATCTCTATATCCAAATCCTTCTCAATTTGCTTATGAATCTCTTTCTTAAATTTTTCAAAAGTATCTCTATACTCACGATTCATCTCTGCATAACTATTCTTTATATCAATTTTAGTGTCTAAAAAATTATTTGCACAATCATTTATAAGACTATTGATATATTCTGGTGTTTTTTCTAATGCTCTATTGGCATGCTTTGTGCTCTTTGCTACAATATGAGCTTGCTTCACATATTTGTCTTTTTCATCTGTTTCAAATTTATTCATTATCCTCTTCGCATTATGTTCATCATTGCCCTGGGCTACAAACTGCATAAAACAAAATGCCTTTTTTGCAATATCCTCAATTTCATCATAAAAATATTTTTGAATTGCTTGCTCTAAGGTTTGCTCTATCTCTTTTACAGCATGCTCTTTAATATCATTATTTTTTTCTCTATATTGAGCTTCTAATTCTTGTGCTGTATGTTCCAAGAACTTTTTTGCTTGATTTAAACGCTCTTGTGCTTCTTGTTTTGGTTGCTCAAGGGTGTGCTGTGCAATACTCAAATGACGATCTTCTTCATTATATATCTCCATTACTTCTGCATGCCTTGCCTTAATAATTCGTTGCTTAACTTCTGTATCGATATAGCCATTAATATCACCCTCAAGCTTTTCAAAGCCAAGATATTGAATAAATTCTTCTTCCCACTGCTCAAAAATGCGTTTAAATTTTTTTTGAAATGATTCAAGCTTATCTTCATCATCATAATTCAAACATTCAATTCTTTTAAGAAGTTCATAATGTGAAGATACTGTATATATTTGTGCATCATTTATTCCATGTTTGTTGGCTGCTTCTTTAATCTTTTCTATCGCTTTCTTTTCATGTGTATTCCATTTTTCTTTATATTCCTTCTTATATTTTTCTCTATCTTTTGTTGTAATTCCTCTTACATTATCATCTATTGCCATATCAATTTTATTAATAATAAAAAATACCTCAAAATTCTTATCTTTATTTTTTCTCTCTCTAATCGTATTCCATAACCCTTGCTCATCACTTTCTAAATTTGCATCTAATTGCCCATAATCAAACATAAAAAGTGCCATATCTACATCATTTAACACTGTTCTTGTTTGGTTTTTATGCTTGTCCTTATATTCGCCTCCTGTGCTATTTGGTCCTGGTGTATCAATAAATATGACCTTAAAGTCTTTATTTTGTGAATCATGAGCATTTTGGATATGTTTAAAAGGGTAGTATAAATTAATCTTATCTACATTTTTATACTTTTCATCTTTGCATTCCTCATCTTTCTGGGCATATTGCTTGATTTCTTTCTCTAAGTTTTCTTGTATTGTAATTTTTGATTTTCCATCTTCAAATTCAAAAGTAATAACTGCTTTCTTTTCAATGTCTGGTTCTGATTCAATAAAGATTGCACAATCTGTTGTTGCATAATTAAAGGCGGGCAAAACATCTGCACCAAAAAGTGCATTAATGAAGGTAGATTTCCCAGTGCTCATATTTGCCACAACAGCAATTTTGTATTCTTGCTCATTGAGTTTGTCCTTAATGTCTTTAAGTTTTTTTACATATTCATTGTTTGAATACTGCTCAAAATAAGCACTAAGTGCTTCAATATTATCATTAACTGTTTTTGCTGTTACCATCAAGCTGCTCCTTGTGCTTTTTGTTCTTGTTTATATGCTTTTATTTCATTTGTATAAATATTTTTATAGGATTCTATAATCTTCTCCTCAAAGCTATTTCGTGGATTATCTAAATCAATTTTTGGGATTTTATTGATTTTGTAATATTTATTATCTTTCATATTTATATTTCTACCATCAGAATCTATTGTTTTAAGAGTAATATCTAATTGCCCTTCAGATTCTTTCATTTGAAATAATCTTGCCCTATAATTACCTTGCTCAACTTTTTTCTTGATTTGTGAATAATATTTATTATCAGGATAAGCCTTTTCTAAGGTTTCTAACTTTGATACAATCCAATCTCTTGACATTTGCTTGCCATCTTTGGTATCGCCAAGCCTAGAGTTTCCATATTTACTATCACAAATTAATACATCTGTGATAACTCCTTTTTTGATTTTTACATATAAACCATCAATGCCATTAACGCCAACTTCTCCTTCCATCTTTTTCCAGCCACCATTATTCTTAAAATACTCATCCATGAGCCTCTCAGCAATATTGCCCTTCATCTTATTAATGACTACTTCGCATAATGTAGGAAATGCCTCTTTGATTCTCTGTGTTAGGGTATCTTCCACTTTAAAGCGATTGATTTCTTGAGCATCTCCAGATATTCCTAAAGCCTTGCTATTTTCCTTTAATTCTTGTGGGTTTAAACGCATATTCTTTAATTCAAAGCTTGGGCTTATAAGCTCTTTGGCTTGAGATGCTTGCTTGAATGTTGATATTAATGTTGATATTAATTCCATTATTGCTCCTCCATTAAAGATTAAAAAAATTAATTTCATCTTTGCCGCTTCTTATGGCAAAAAAGGCGTGCTGTAAGTTTTCATTAGTTGTTCCAAAAATTCTTAATAATGCCTTGTCTAAGCATTCAATAATACTTAATGAATGATCATGCATAATGCTTTTTATGTCTTCTGATAAATTCCTTATCGTGATATTTTCTACTATTAAAAGCGTATAATCAATTTCATTATATTCATAATTTTTCATTGATGGGAATACGAGTTTTAAATTTTCATGCCACAAGCTTTCTTTTACTTGCTCTCTTGCTCTGGATACAGATTGCTCATCTTTTTGCTGTATCAATACATCAATCAATCTTATAAATGCTCTATATACGCTTAAATAAGAATCTATATTTTTATAGTATTGAAAATTTGACATATAATTAAGGCTTTTCCATGCTTCTATGAATAAATAAAAGTATTCATGCTCATTTTTTACTTTTAGTAATGCTTTAAAGCTATTCCAAATATCTTGAATATTCTTGTCTAAAAGTGTGGCATTCACAAAGTGCAAGAGTAGTAATTGTAAGTTATCTCTATCAAGGCTCTTAATGGCTGTGTTGTCATAATTGTTGATATAAAAACTCTCTTCAAAAATGAAGTTATATTTATAATGCTTATTTTTATCTAAAAAGCTTTCATGAAAGCTCTTTATGTCTTCTTCTGTAATGCTTTCATGGGATAGAGAATCAATTTTTACCATAAAGGCTTGATGCACATCGCTATTGTGAATAATTGCTTCTCCTGTTTGTAGCTCTGCAATGTCTAAAATTTGATTTGTATTTAAATTAATTGCATTTCCAATGAGATCTCTATCTTGTTTATCCATTGTGCGTTGCAAAATTTTAATATTAGTATTTTTTATAACATCAGAATGCAGTTTAGATGCAATTTGATCTGCAATAATAATTCCTTGCCCATAGGATCTTATTTCAGCAAGTAAATTAATAAAAGTTTCTACAGCTTTGCCTCTAGCATTTGCTTCCTCTTTGCTTGTGTTTAAAGAAATGTTGGGCAAAAGCCTATGCGCTTCCTCAATAACGCAAATATGCTTTAGCACACCATGAGAATCCCCGAGCTTTTCTCTATATGAATAGAGCTTGTGTAAAATCAAGCCCATGAGAAATGCTTTTTCTTCATCATCTGCAATATGCGATAATTCAATAATTGTTGGTTTTTTAAATAAAATTTCAGATGGAAATGCGTGATGCGTGTTAAAGATTTTGCCTTTTACACCAAGTGTTAAATTTGCAATTCTAGTCCTTAGGGCTGCTTTTATGTTGCTATGCAATTCCCCAGCATACCCAGCTTCTTGAACAACACTCTCAATCTTAACCTTTAAATCGTGCATGGTTGGGAATAATAAAGATTTTCTATTATAATCTGCATAATCTGAATCTGTAAAAAATTTATTATCTTCAGTATCAAAATTCCAGCCCCTATCTTCATATATCCTATGCAAAGCATCTTCTAAAATATAGGGCATGGGTCCATACATAGGGAATGCTGAAGAAAAAGTTACCTTGAGCATATCTAAATGTTGCGTTAAAGTTATTCCGCTATGCCTTCTGCTATGCTCAAATACAAAAGGATTGAGCTTAAAAATATCGCCTTTAGCACCCGGTCTAAAAATTTGCAATTCTTTCATTATGCTTTTGAGATGCTTGTATTCACTTTTTGCAGGCTCGATAACTAAAAATGGGATTTTCCCTTCGAGTTCTGTTTGGAGCTGTATAAGAATTTGCTTAATGGTGTTTGTTTTTCCACTGCCAGTAATCCCTGAAACAAATACATGGGCATTTAATGCTTGGGTAGATAATTTAAACCTTTGGTTAATAGGGAGCTTTTTGTTTAAAACATTGCCTATTTCAATATATTGCCCATTAATATTGGCTTGCGTAAGCCCAAAGCTTGAGCTCTTTGATACACTCACACCGTTAATATCATTATATGGCAGAGCACAGAGTATTGATAGCTCTTCTGTGTTTAATGCTGTTGAGAATCCAGAAAATGAATCATGAATGGGGTTATGATAATCCTTTGCATAGAACATAGGAAAGCAAGAGAGCCCTTTTGTAAAGCTCTGTGTAAATCGTATTGATTCAAAATAGCTCTTATCACCACTATAAACACTTTTAATAGTGTGCTGTAATTGTGCAAGTGTAACTTCATCATTTGCTTGTATATATAGTGATACATTCCACATTCCATGATTTAAGCCTTTTAAAAAACGCTCAATATATTTATCAAGCATTTTTTCACAAGATTCAGCAACTTTATTGACTTCTTCAATGCTTTCGCTATGGCTTTGTGTTTGTGTTGTTGCGATATTAATGCTTGTGCTTTGTGTTTGGCTCTTGCTGTTTGTTGTGCTATTTGTTCTTGTTGTGCTTGTTGAATTGGTTTTTGTTTCGCTATCAAGACTAAACAACTTAGAGGAGATCGGGCTTAAAAATTTAGAGAGCAATGTTTTATCTGTTATGCTTTGGCTCTTGCTCTGTGAGCTTCCTTCTGTCTTGCTCTGTGTTGTGCTGCTGCCAGTGGTGTTTGTTAGCCCTTGCGTATAAGCATCGCTCTTTTGGATACTTGTATTTCGCTTAACAAATGCATGAACTAGCCCTCCTAGCTCTTGATATTTTGAAATAATTTCTTGAATGGTTTGTACATTATAACTTTCAGCAACAATTATAATTCTAAATATTTTATTTTGTAAAGGGAATAAGATTTTTTCAAGGCTTTGTTTGTATATTTTATTGGAATCTCTTTTGAGCGATGGTATCCCGAGCATAGCTCGAGAAAAGCTCATAGATTTAAATTTATTTTCAGAAGTTTTTTCGCATTGAGAACCAGAATAAATTCCATTAAAGGTTTGCTTTAAAAAGTCCCCCCCCCCGAGGTGCCGAGGTATAGAGCAATCCCATCTTTATTGCTATCAACCATATAGATTATTTTTCCGCTTTTTGAAGCAATGGCACTTAGGAGCTGCTCAAAATCTACAAGATTAGTATCATTGCTCTCTCTTGCTCTATCATAGGCAATATGTGAGATTTTAACAAATTCTATTGCATCGCTTTTTTCTTCTTCCATATGGGCAATATCAAATTGCTCATATTCTCTTCTCTCTAAAAAGGATTGAATATGCATATCTAACTTAGTAATATTTGGGCTACTCATTGTTGTTATTTCTTTCATTGTAAATATCCATAATACTTAGATAATTCAAGGACATTATAAAAAATAATTCCTTAAATTTTAATGATTTTTAAACTTGAGCTCTTTATTATTTTTAAAATTTTTTAGGTTATCTAGAACTAAATAACAATATTTTATGAAGTGGCTTTATGCCCCCTGTTTAAAACAAGGGGCATCTTTACAGGGTTTTACAAAGATAGTTTAAATAATCTGATTCTTTATCAAGTAAAATACAATGGCTTTACCTAAGAAATGTATTAAAAATTATAAGCAAAAAGCATTTTGAGCATGTTATAGCTTTCAGATTTAACACTGTTACCTACACGAACATAAACTAAGCCAGCTTCAAGATTTTTAAACAGTTCGGCATTAAAGACAATGTCTAGCTCACTTTCTGTTTGAGAATCTCTCAAAAAAGCTACTAGGCTATCATATTTTGTATGAGCAAAATAAGCAGCAAAATGTGCTTTATTGTATTCATATTCAGCAAAACCATAAAAGGTATTAGCATTTATATCAAAAATGTGATTACCCTCTTCCATGATAATATGATCACCAAAGCTTTGTATCGCACCAGAGCCACCATCTTTGCTCGTTTTATAAAGCCCTGCACCTAAGTTGATATGTTGATACAAAGATATTTTTTCTTCTATATTCATAAAATAGCCATCTTCTCCAATGGCTGAATCAAGAACACCTAAAGCGTAGTGCAAAGTAGTAGATGAGGCTAAAGTTTTATTTCTAATATCAAAGACAGCTTTTATTCCAGGTATTTGCATGAATGATTTTGCATAATAATAGTAAGGATTAATAGTAATCATTCCATTTATTTTATAAGATATGTCTAATCCATATACACCATCTTTGCCATTCATTTCTCCAAACTTTCTGCTTACTTCATCGACATCTATAGTTGCTTGCCTATTAGCATACAAGGCTGTAAATGTTAATGAATTCATAGGTGTAGCTTGTAGTACAGCACCTTGAATATAATCTGTTACCCATTCTAAATCTACATCTTGCCTACCTATTTTTATGAAACCTCTGCCGGGGTGCTTTGCTTGTGCATAGAGCTGATGAACAATATTGCGTCTTTTAATATTCCCTTCACCATTGCCATATGCTCCATCATAATCGCCTTCTACATTCTCCCAAGCTGAAGTATTTGCCCATGCACCCATACCAACATTTATAAAAGAAAGGGGCACACTTTCATAGAGTATAGAGGCTGATGGGGTAAGAAGACCGCTGCTGTTTTTACTCTCTCCTTTCGTGTTTGTTACCTTACTTCCTCCTTGTAATGTTTTATAATGTCCATATAAAGCTATATGCCCTGTGGTATTTCCTTTGGTAAGTGCTTCTTCTAAGTTTGTTGCTATGTCTTGTGCGAGTAGTTTAGCAGCACATGTTGCAAATATTCCATAATAGAATATTTTTTTCATTAATTTGTTCTCCTTTAGTGATAATACGCAAACCTTAAGTAGTGTTATAGTATTGAGCCTAATTGCTATCCTTTTTTGCTATGCTTTTTTTGTTGCAAGAAGGAGAACCACAACCACAATCTTGTTTTTTGAATTTTCTGTAAAATACTATACCCACAAAAATGGCAGCTGCACCTAAAACAATAACTTCTAGTATAATATCATTCATAAATACTCCCTTGTCTTTTATTGAGATAATATTTTATTGAGCAAGCATTAACACTAAAGCCTAAATGAATAATTGAGCTTATAGAAACGGCTAAACTTCTTGCTTTAAAGAATAGAGCTAATTCTAAAGTTTTCTATAATTTTAATTCACGCTCTCATATTAATGCTTAATATTATTTATATCTCTATAAGATCATAGTTATTATAGTCAATTGAACTAAATTAATGATTAATTTTAGCATATTTACAATCATTTTTAATTGGCATAGACATTTTTTGCTAAAACTCCACAGGTAGAAATTATTTAAAATCCTATATTTTAATTTGGCTCAAGAAGCTAGGTATTATAGCCATTTAGGATTAGCAGTAAAGCTTACAGAAAGCCAAATTTTATAACTTGGAATTTCCAATGCCTTTTCAATGTGTTCTCGTATGAAATCAAATTCTTGCATAGTGGTTGGCTTAAAGTTTTGTTCTGTGAGAATATTGACTTCTATCATATAAAAACGACCAGATTTTGCTACATGAGTATCATAATCACTAAAACCAAATTCTTTACTCAAATTTTCCATAATATCTGTTATTTTAGTATCAATATCACTTGGTGCAACCATAATCAAGTCTTTAAAGTTTGCAATAGCGATGCGTATTGGCGATATACATAACATTAAAGACAATATGGCTAAAAGCGTAGGATCTACATAAAGTCCAAAAGTTTCATTAGAGTTTGGCAAGAAATAAATGATGCCAAAGGCTATTAGAGCCCCTAAATATAAGACACAATCTATTTTCCATTCTGTGTTATCTACTTGTATTAAATCTGATTCAAGAAGCTTTGTATAAAAAAGTGTATAGATAAATAAAAAAGCACAAAATATAAATGCACAAAGGCTATACACTACAGCCCCGCCAAGCTCTACGCTATAACCACCATTAATAATGCTTTGCAAAGCGTTTATAAAGGCATAGATGCACACAAACACCAACACAAGGGATTTAAAAAGATTAACCATAGGTTCAAATCGCACATAGCCATATTGAAAAATATCATCATCTTCTTTATAGATATAACGCGAAGTAATCACGCTCAATGCCCCAAGCCCAACGCTAATAAGTGCTACAAAACCATCAAAAATCACCGCCATAGATTTAACAAAAATCCCAAAGCCAATGCCAAAAACAGCTAATATCAAGGCACTAAACATTGAAACTTTTAGTACAAATTGCTCTTTTTTACTTGCCTTTTTAAAATCAATCGCAAAAGCATTTTTAAGGGCTAAGAATCGCTCTTTATTATCTTTATGTGAATTGTATTTTGTGTCTGTGGGGTTTGATGTTATATGTGTGGTGTTTTCATTTGTTTTGGATGCTTGTTTAAGATCT
This sequence comes from Helicobacteraceae bacterium, assembly GCA_029258405.1. Taxonomy (GTDB): domain Bacteria; phylum Campylobacterota; class Campylobacteria; order Campylobacterales; family Helicobacteraceae; genus NHYN01. The sequence continues at coordinate 12,211 of JARHYY010000011.1, forward strand.
TTGTGGTGCTCTGTAGGATTTTGCATTTTCTTACGAACGCTTGTGCCATAGGATAAACGCGAAATATTGCTATGGTTTTCTTGTAGAGTTTGTGGAGTAGAATCCATAATGCCTCCCATTCAAGTATTTATTTTATTATAGCTAAAATTTTATGAATAAGCAGAATCTATCTATTTGCAAGCAAAAACATAAACCTTAAAAATTCACTCAATAATATCTATGTTAAAGATTTAATATGAAAACTTTTGCGATGGATAGGGAGTAGTCCATATTGCTTAATGGCTTCTATATGTTGTTTTGTGCCATATCCACAATGTTTTTCAAAGCCATAGTGTGGGTATTGCATGCTGTATTGTTGCATTTCTGTATCTTTTGCACATTTCGCAAGAATGCTTGCAGCCTTAATTTCTGCAATTTGCTGATCTCCTTTAATGATGGCTTGGTATTGCGATGCTCCATAGAGATTATTGCCATCAAATAAATATTTGTCTGCCTTAAGGTGGGCATGTATTGTGTTTAAGCCATTGTGTAGGCAATGGCTTAAACCATATTTATCGATATCATGGTGAGCAAAATGGACGATAAAAAATATATGTGATTCTTTGATGATTTTTTCAAGTAAAAATCGTTTCTTTTGTGAGAGCTGTTTGGAATCTTTGAGCCCTTGAATTTCGCCCTTAAGTATTACTCCAGCCATATAAAGCCCACCAGCTATTGAGCCTCTCCCTGCTTCATCAACTCCACATATTACCATTCTCTATCTCCTAGTGCAAATTCCCAAAAGGGCATTATGGTATGTGGTGTAGGGTAGGGATGTGTTTCTTGCGTATAGCCTAGTGTTAGGATATAGATATGCTTTAGAGTGAATGTTTCGGTTTGGGTTTTGTTGATTCGTTTTGATATGGATTGTGTGCTTAAAAAGGGGGCGGCGATAATGCCTATATAGTAATGAGTATGTGAGATGATAAAATCACAGCTCTCTGAATAATAAATTTGTGAATCATTTTTAATAAGCTCAAGAAAAATAATATTCTCAAAAAGAGCAATAAAGTTGCGTTCATAAGAGATAGCATTAAATAGTGAAAAGTCCCAAAAATAAAGCTTCTTTGCTGCATGATTGTGGTTGAGCTTTGGCATAAGGTATATAAGCGATTCTCTTTGGTAGAGCTGTATAAAATGATAAACACTGTCTTTGCTGATGGTGTATTGTTTTTTAAGCTGTGTATAGAGATGGTGAATGCTTAAAGCATGTCCCATAAATTTTAAAGCGAAAGTGATTATAGGTGCTGTGGAATGCTGTGCTGATTTTATGATTTCTTGTTTGCGTATATCTTTTTTATATTCTTCTGTAAATGCTATTTCTGGTAATGTGCCATCAAGCAAGAAGTTATTAAATAAATGTTGTAGATGGTTATTTCTTGGTGTAAAACTCATGTATTCTTCAAAATCAATACCATGTAATTGTTGTTGGTATATATTGCTTATTGGTTCTTTGGAGATTATTAGAGTAGGAATATTGTATTTTTCAAGTTCTTGTAATATATTGCTTTTTTGTATATGTAATGGGCTTACATGATCTAAGGCAAGAAAATTGATTTTATGATATGCCATAAAGGAAAAAATATTTTTTTCTATATATTCTAAATGTGGTTTATTGCGAATATCATTATAATCGATAATAAGGGCTGATGTAAATTGTTGTGCAGTGAGTTTTGCAAAAACGCTCTTTCCTACTTTTGGCGCACCATGCATATTAATAATGTTGTGCTGAGCAAAGTTTAATTGGAGTTTTCTTGCAAATGCTTTGGGGATGATTTTGTTTTTTTTCAGTATCCGCTCTAAGATTTCTATAATTTGCTCCTTATTCATTCCTTAACACTATAAGGGGATCAATCTGTGATGCTTTTTTTGCTGGATAAAATGAAGAAAACAGCACAACCAATAAACTCCCGATAATAATCATGCTAAAATCAATCCATGAGAGCTCTAAGGGAAGCTGTGTGCTCCCATAAACATCAGCGGGTAAAGATATAACAGGAAAGCTCGCAAGAACCCATAATATGAACGCCCCAAGCAAAACGCCAACAACGATGCCACCTATGCCAATTATGCTCCCTACGCGAAAAAAGATAGAGCGAATCTCTTTTTTGCTCATACCAAGACTTAAGAGCAGGGCAATTTCTTTACGGCGATTCATTACTGTCATGAGCAATGAAGTAATAATATTAAGCGATGCAATAAGGATAATGAGCATAAGCACGATAAAAAGGGCATATTTTTCAAGCTCTAGGGCGGCAAAAAAGTTGCCATTTTGCTCCCACCAGCCAATAACTCTATAACCATTTGGTAGCCATTCTTGGATGCTTTGAATATCTTTTGTGGGCGTGTTGCTATGTATTCGTATGCCATCATACATGCCTGCTGGGGTTTGCTTAATGAGTCTTAGGGCATCTATGGTGATAAAAATATAGCCTTTATCATAAGCAATTAAGCCAGAATCAAAGATGGCTTTAATGTTAAATCTTTTCATTATGGGGGTAAGGTTAAGCCCAGTTGGTTGTATTTGCGTAAAGATAAGCATAAGCGGGAGCTCAATGCCTATTTGAAATTCTTTTGCCAAACCTTTGCCTATGAGTATATCAAATGTATTTTGAATAGGGCTTTTTCCTTCTGTTTCATATTGTTTAAGTGCATTATCAATAACTTCATTAAGATGTCGTTCTCTTTCAAAATCAACCCCAAAAACAATAGCACCTTCCATTAAGTTGCCAGATTTTGATATAGCTTGAAGTCTTAAAAATGGACTAAATTTAAATTGTGGAAAATCTTGCTCTAAGGCAAGAAGCATTTCATGCGATACCCCTTTATACATTGTAGGGTAAATGGTAAGCGGATAATTCATAGTAAAAAGCTTTCGTTGAAACTCTTTATCAAATCCATTCATTATAGACATGCTTACCATGAGCACCATAACGCCAATAGCAACACCAAGAAATGCCAAAATGGCTGTTATAGAGATAAATGGTTGATTTCTATCAAATCGTAAGTAACAACGAACAATAAAACTTATAATATTTTTTTTTGTCATTATTGCTATAATCCTCATAATTTTTGTTGCATTATACTCAAAATATTTTTTTATTTGTTGAATTGTTAATAATTTTTGCTTAAGATGTATTTTGAGATTTGTTGTTGCTCATTGTTTTAATCTCTTATTTAACACGAAAATTATATAATCACTTTACAAGAGAAAATAGTTCTATAATAAAATATGAATACTATAAAAGAGTAAAAGGAGTTTAAATGTTTTCTCATCTCACTGTGGTAACAGCAGAAAACTTTAAAGAAAAAGGCTTTAAAAAAAATCCTGATTTTTTGTTTGTAAAAAATGAAACAGTTTGTGAAATTACTTATGATGAAATGGCAGATGCTCTTATTTCTTTTCCTATAGCAATGATTTTTAGAGATGAAGTACCTAAGCTTGTTATTTTAATGTCTGTTTTGCCTGAACAAAATTGTTTTGTATCACCTGATGGAAGATGGCTTGGCGGGTATGTACCCCATATTATTAGGAGCTTTCCTTTTACATTGTATCCAGATCCAGATGATACAAACAATTGTTTGCTCTGTATCGAAACATCAGCTATTAGGGATATTGGTGGAAAGGATGTTCAAGAAATTTTTACCGATGATGGTATAGCTAATGCATCTTTTCAAAAATTTATTGAACAATGGCAAAGCTTTAGAACTAATCAGGCTCTGACTAATCAAGCACTAAAAAGCTTGGTTGCAGCCGATATATTTGTGGAATGGGAGCTTGTTGTTTCGGCTAAAGATGGGGAGCAGTCTATAGGAGGTATATTCCGTGTTGATGAAGAAAAGCTCTACAACCTCCCTCAAGAAACTTTAGCAAATCTTAGCAAAAGCGGTGCATTGACTATTGCGTATGCCCAAATTCTTTCTCGTAGAAGAATTTTTAATTTACGCGAAAGAGTAACTGAATATACTCAATACCTTTCAGAAAAAGAAAAATTTCAAGAACAAGTTACTAAAACAAATGAAGCTGGCACTATTACATGGGGCTTTTAGGTATTTAGCAATACCTAACCCTTTGAAGTTATCTCTAGCTTTTCCCCTTATCTCAAACCGTGCAAGCTTTCACCGCACGGCTTGCCATAATTTTAAATTATCATTTCATCTATTCAAATAAACAAAGAACCTTTTAT